>CAZHVR010000016.1:0-42647 GCA_964536225.1 uncultured Pirellulales bacterium | reverse complement strand
AAAAACAGTTTGCAAGCTTGCAAATGAAATCTCATCTTACGAGAATGGCTTTCCTCTTTGCGGATTGAATCTGCACTTTGCGGAAGGTTTCTGCTCTTCGCGGACCGAATCCCGTCTTATGAAAACAGACGGTAAAAGGGTCAACTCTCTCGAACTAAGCACCTCCAAAGATTCCGCTTCAAAGCGGGCCGGCGAGGCAGCAGCGCGTGCATACGACGCGGCGGCGAGGAAGTATCACGGGGAGTTTGCGAGGTTAAACTTCGCAGAAGGCGAAGGCGGAAAAACAGTTTGAAACTATTGATTGATTATTGCGGGAAGATGCTGTTTGTATTATAAAGCATTACCCTTTTGAATATTCGGCCAAACAGGATTTAAGCAGACAGGCGGAGTGTGAAATGGCAGGTGAGAGAAATTATATCGCGGTTGACTTAGGGGCGGACAGCGGCAGGGTCATGCTTGGCATCGTCTCTGCCGAGAAGCTGAAACTGGAGGAAATTCACAGGTTCGAAAACGGCCCCATAGAGCAGGAGGGAAGTACCGCAAGGCATGCTGCGCACTTGCGATGGGATTTCGACAGGATAATGGCGGAGGTCAAAACCGGTATCGGCAAGGCAGTAAAACAGGCGGGCGGAAACGTCGCGGGTATCGGAATCGATAGCTGGGGTGTGGATTTCGGGCTTCTGGATGAAAAAGGAGAGCTGATAGAAAACCCGTATCATTACCGCGACAGCAGGACAAACGGGATGATGGAAAAGGCGTTCGGGCTGATGCCAAAGAGGGAGATTTATGAAAATACCGGCATACAGTTTATGCAGTTGAACAGTATCTACCAGCTTCTCTCGATGCGACTGGCGAATTCGCCGACACTGGCAAAGGCAAGGAAGCTGGTGTTCATAGCCGACCTTGTCTCATATTCGCTTTGCGGCAAATGTTTTGCCGAATACACGCTTGCGAGCACCAGCCAGCTTATGGATATGCGGACGGGCAAATGGTCGAAGGAGATTTTCGCAAAGCTGAATCTTCCGATTGAGATTATGCCGGAGGTAATATCTCCGGGGACAGTGGTCGGCAAGCTAAGCAGCGAGACCGCCGGGGAAATCGGCTGCGGTGAGATACCGGTAATTGCGGCCGGCTCGCACGATACGGCTGACGCGGTCCTGGCGGTGCCGGCGGATGAGCAGACGAAATGGGCGTATCTTTCGAGCGGGACGTGGAGCGTGATGGGAGTCGAAACGCCAAAGGCAATTATCAATGAAAAGACGTTCGAGCATGATTTCACTAACGAGGGCGGTATCGAGGGGACGATTCGGCTGCTGACGAATATAATGGGGATGTGGCCCGTGCAGGAATGCAGGAGGCAGTGGCAAAAGGAGGGTGAGGACCTGAGCTACACACAATTGACGGCTATGGCGCAAAGGTGCGATGCGTTTGCAGCATCGGTGGATATCGGCGACGGCAGGTTTCTTTCGCCGGGTGACATGCCGAGACGAATAAACGAGTATTTAGCGGAAACGAGCCAAAAGGAAATCAGGGACAAGGGGCAAATGGTGCGTGTGCTGCTGGAATCGCTGGCATTAAAGTATCGCCGGACGCTCGAACAACTGGAAGAGGTTGTCGAAAGGGAGATTGACGTTCTTCACATAGTAGGCGGCGGGTCGCGGAACGAGCTTTTGAACCAGTTTGCGGCCGACGCGACCAGGAAAGAGGTGATAACGGGGCCGGTGGAGGCGACGGCAACCGGAAATATCGTGATGCAGGCAATAGCTACGGGGCAGATTGAAAACCGCTCGCAGGGCAGACGATTAGTGCGAAGGTCGTTCGAACTGAAGCGATACCGGTCGAAAGATACGGACGAGTGGCAAAGACAACATAAAAAAACACAAAAAGTTACACACAAGCCGACCGGCGAATGATAAACTAACCGAATTGAAGCGTGATGCAGCCGAAATGGACTCGGCATGTTAGGGAACTGACCGATTCGAGAGGAGTATGTCAGAATTGCCAAAAACCCAATGTGCGGTGCAGCTTGTCGGGGCCGGCGAGCTTGTCCTGAACAGGTCGAAGGCACTTAGCCCGCCGGGGCCCCGCCAGATTGTCTGCCGGGTGGAGGCGGTCGGGTTGTGTTTCAGCGATTTGAAATTATTAAAGCAGTTTTCGGGGCATCCGCGAAAAACGGAGGTGGCAAGCGGAATAGAGCAGCAGGCCCTTTCGGAAATCCCAAGCTACGTTCCCGGCGACAAGCCCACTGTGCCTGGGCACGAGACGGTGGTTCGGATTGTAGCGGCGGGCGAGAAAGTCAAGCAATTCACGCCGGGCCAGCGATATCTTGTAGAAACCGACTACCGGTGGCTGCCGACGGCACAATCCAACGCGGCCTTCGGATACAACTTCGAAGGGGCCTTGCAGGAATACGTGCTGATGGACGAGAGGGTAATCACGTCGCCGGAGGGTGAGTCGATGCTTATCCTCGTGCCGGAGGATTTGAGTGCGTCGGCGGTGGCGCTGGTGGAGCCGTTGGCGTGTGTGGAGAATGCGTATATCGGCGTGGAAAGAAAGCAAATAAAGGCGGGCGGGGAGATGCTGATAGCGGCGGACGCGGTTGTAACCACAAACGACTTAGCGTGTCTTTTCAGGCAGTATGACCGGCCTGGTCGAATAACGTGGTTTTCGCAGTATGAGCCGCCGAAGGTCGCGGATGTGGTTATGGAGACGTGCCCCGACCTTGCACGGCTGAAAGACGCGAGCTTCGACGACGTGATTTATATGGGCAGTAACCCCAACAGGGTGGAGGCGCTTTTTGCGAAGGTGGGGCCAAAGGGGCTTTTAAACATCGTTCTTTGCGGCGGCAAATTCGGCAGGGACATTATGGTCACGACGGGGCTTGTCCACTACGGGGGGATGAGAATCACGGGCACTGCCGGCTATGAGCCGACGGATTCGATGAAACATATCCCCGACAACAGCGCCATCCGCAAGGGAAACAAAATAAACATCCTCGGCGCGGGCGGGCCGATGGGAACGATGCACGTGATACGAAATATATGGCAGCGAACCGAAGGGATTAAAATATTCGCAGGCGATACAGACGAGCACCGGCTGGCGCTGCTGTCAAAGATAGTCGAACCCATAGCAAAGGAAAACGGCATAGCATACAGCCAGTATAACCCCGCGAAGAACAATATACCTGAGCCGTTCGATTATACAGTGATTGTGGCGTCGGTGCCGGAGCTTGTCGGGGCATCGGTGAAGACCGCGGCCAGAGGAGGGATAATCAACGTGTTCGCGGGAATATCATCGGCGACGGCAACGAAGGTGGACCTCGACAGCTATATCGAGAAGCAGCTATATTTCATCGGCACCAGCGGCTCGACGTTAGAGGATATGAAGTCGATGTTATCACAGCTTGAGGCCGGCAGGATTGATACGAACGTCTCGGTGGCGGCCGTTTGCGGGCTTGACGGCGTTTGCGACGGGATAAAGGCGGTCGAGAACCGAATGGTTGCGGGCAAGGTTGTCGTGTATCCGGCCTGCAAGGGCCTGGGGCTTACGCCACTTTCGAAACTGGCAGACAAAATGCCCGACGTTGCGACGTGCCTCAACAACGGCCTGTGGACCGCACAGGCCGAGAAGAAATTAGTCGAACGATACAGCTCAGATCAGGCATCTTAGCAGGTCAGTATCCCCGTTTAAATTATTTTGTTTCGGCGGCCAGCTCGTGCTATTATCTTTATACGAATTTCTTTTAGGAAAAGGATTATGCCTGATAAACAAAGCGGGTTAATCAGAAGAATAAAAACAGTACTCATCCCTATCCAATTATTCAATCGGAATATAAGTTATGTCAGATACTGAAAAATTATGCTGGTACAGATTTATAGACAACCAGTCCCTTCTTGGATTGATAGGCAGTGTTATTGTGCTGGGTTATTTTTGTTTTTATGGAGGGATAGAACCTTTTGGCATATTGCCAGGGCTGATTTTAGGAATTGTAGCCGGGGTCGCACTGATTATGATTTGGCAACACTATGCAAAGAAAGGGCAATTTGTCTTCGGTAGAAACAGTGACACATTCAGGTTTCGAGTTTGGCACTTTGGCCTTGCCGGTGTCTTTGGTTTTTTTGCAGGAATAATTTTGATTAAGCTACTGGAGCAATACCCAAAAATAGATATAATAAATTTGCTAAAAACTTTTCTTGTTTTTGGATGTCTTGGTTTATTTGGCTTAGGAACTATTGGAATATTTTGGATACAGGGAAAATATGGGAAAAGGTTTTATCTCTCTATATTATAGCGATCCACCAGTTCTTTGAATTTAGTTGGGTATAACCCTACCATCTCTAAATAAATTTCGAGGCGTCTTCGAGGAGTTTTCTTGTGAAGTCGAGGAACTGAGCGGCGTAGTCGCCGTTGGCGACCTTGTGGTCAACTGAAAGGGTCATATTCATCAGCTTGCGGGGATGATTATCCGCCATGGGGGTATCGAGAATCCTGCCGATACCGAGGATGCTGCACTGGCCGGGGATAACGACGGGAATAAAGGACTCGATACCGAATGCGCCGAGATTGCTTACGGTGATACAGGCGCCTTCAAGGTCGGTGAGCAGTAATTTGTCATTCTGGGCCTTTTCGACAAGGGCTTTTGAATCTTGTGCGATTTGGCCGAGGTTCTTTTTGTGAGCGTCTTTAACTACAGGTACAACAAGACCGCCGGAAGTAGATACGGCCAGGCCGATATTGACTGTATCGGTGAGTTTTATCGCGTCGCCTGCCATTTGGCCGGTCATTACGGGGAATTTCTGCAGGGCGATTGCGACCGCTTTGATAATAAAATCGTTATAGGAGATTTTGACGGTGCCTGTTTCATTTAGCTTCGAGCGCAATGCGACGAGGTCGGTTACGTCGGCCCTTAAGCTGAGGTAGAAACAGGGAATTTCTCTTTTCGATTCGACCATCCTTTCGGCGGTAAGGTGCTGTTTTTTTGTCATAGGGATGGTGTCGCCGAGCTTGATTTCTCCGGCACCCGCTTCTGGTGTGGCTGGTTCTGTCGAGGCGGCCTTTTTTACGTCGTCTTCGGTGATCTTGCCCGCGGGGCCTGTGCCTGTAACTGCTGCCAAATCCACGTTCAGTTCTTCAGCAAGCTTTTTGGCCCTGGGCGAGACAAGGATTCTGACGGGTGTTTGCTCTTGTGTTTGCGGTTTGACCGGTTCGGCAGGCGTAGCCTGAACATCGGGAGTTGGTTCGGGAATAGCGGGAGTGCTTTCGGCAGCGTTAACTTTTTCATCTTTATCGCCGAGGAGCATCATTGTTGTTCCGATGGGCAGCGTCTGGCCCACAGTAACCAGAATATGCTTTACAAAGCCGTCGGCGGGTGATTCCATTTCGAGGGTGGCCTTGTCGGTTTCTATTTCGAACAGAACGTCGCCTTTTTTTACCTGGCTGCCGACTTTAACCAGGCAGCTTACTATTGTTCCTTCTTCCATTGTCTGGCCAAGCTGCGGTAATTTTACTTCTCTTGCCATTCATCAAACCTCGTATCTGATATTGGTTATACAATTGCTTTAACGGCTTCTACTATCGTTTCCACGCCAGGGATGCTTGCGTTTTCCAGCGGCTCGCTCATCGGGGGCGGTGCATCGACGGCGGCAAGGTTAACCGGGGCGGCATCGAGGTAATCGAAGCCGTGAGTGCCGTCGCCGAACTGATATTCCATATATTTGCCGGTTATCTCCCTGCCTGCTCCGCAGGTTGCGAAGCCCTCGCTGACGGTAACGAGCCGGCTTGTTTTGCGAACGGAATCAGCTACTGTTTTTATGTCCATCGGTTTTAACGTTCTCAGGTCGATTACTTCGGCGTCGATACCGTGCTTGTCGGCGAGGATTCCGGCCGCCTGGAGCGAGCGCATTACCATTCTGCTGTAGCTTACGATTGTTACGTCGCTGCCTGATTTTTTGATATCGGCGACGCCCAGGGGGATGATGTAATCACCCTGCGGGACGCAGCCGAGCTGGCCGTAGGTCGCTTTGTGCTCGATAAAGACAACGAGATTGTCGCTTCGTATGGCGGCCTTTAGCAGGCCTTTTGCGTCGTAAGGCGTCGAGGGCATAACAACATATATGCCGGGCGGGTGCATAAGCCAGGCCTCGAGCGATTCGGAATGGTGAGCGGCGATACATCTGCCGACACCACCTTCGGTACGCAGGACCATCGGGACTTTCGCCTTGCCGCCGAACATATAACGGTTATAGGCACCAACGTGGACGAGCTGGTCCATCGCGATTGTAACGAAATCGACGTACATAATTTCAGCAATCGGCCGCAATCCCCGAAGGGCCGCACCGACGGCTGCACCTGCGATGGCAGCTTCCGATATGGCGGTATCGATGACCCTTTCGGTGCCGAATTCGGCGAGAAGTCCCCTGCTTGCCTGATACGCCCCGCCGTAAAGGCCGATATCTTCGCCGAGGGCGATAACGTTTTTATCTCTTCTGATCTCTTCTGCCTGGGCGGCTGAGACGGCCTGGGCAATCGACATAACATCCATACCGAACTGCGATTTGATTTGTGCCTTGGCGTTTTCGGCAGCTTCTTTTTTTGTTTTGGCGGTTGACGATGCAAGAGCGGTTTCGAAAGCGGCGGTCGCCTCGGCCACTTTTTTCGAGGTCGCCTTTTCGGATTCGATAAGCTCGGCGGGGTACGTCTCCTCGACGTAAACGTCTTTTGTAACGTCGGCTGGATTGGGCCAGGGGCTGTCGAGTCCGAATTTCGTAGCCGCCTCGATAGTATCAAATGCCTTGTCTTTTATAGCATCCAATTGATCTTCGGTGCAAAGCGAATCGGCGAGCAGTTTTCCTCTCAAGACAATAATCGGATCGCGTTGGCGCCACTGCTTTTCCTCGTCTTTGGTGCGGTATGCACGGGGGTCGCTTCTGCTGTGGCCATACCAGCGATATGTTTTTGTCTCGACGATGACCATCTGATTTTCAAACCTCGCCCATTTTACCGCCGAGTGAACGGCCATATATACGGCGATGACGTCCTGACCATCGACAATCATCGCGGGGACATTGTATGCGTAACATCTTTGCGCTATATCAGTGATGTTGCTTGCCCGCTGAGCGCCAACGACATCGCTTCCTGAAAAGGGGACGCTCATTCCGTAAAGATTATTTTCGATTACGGCAACAAGGGGGACTTTGAGCGTCGATGCCATATTCAACGACTCGTGAAAACTGCCGCAGTTAGTGGCGCCGTCGCCGAAAAACGACAGGACGACTTTGCCGGTTTTTTTGTATTTTTCCGCCAGGGCAGCGCCTACGGCAGGTGCCTGGTTGCCGCCGACGATTCCGGTCGAGCCGAGGTTATTGCATCTTTCAACATCGGCGATGTGCATCGAGCCGCCCCTGCCCCTGCAATAGCCGGTTTCCTTGCCCATTAATTCGGCCATCATCCTGTTCCAGTGGTTCCGGCGGTCATCTTCATTTTCGGCGTATTTATTTCCGATTGCGCCGCAGTGGCCGTGGCCCCGGTGGGTCGAGCCGATTACGTCTCCGTGTTCAATTGCAGCAATTGCGCCAACGGCGACGGCCTCCTGCCCGGCGTAAAGATGCGATGCGCCCTTGATGATATTCTGGCCGAGAAGGTCGTAAACCTTCTCCTCGAAAAAACGAATCTCGTAAATCGTCCGCAGCCAGTCGAGCACCTGCTCGAGAGTAATTATCCCGTCATTGACGAGCTGTTTTACCGGCGGAATCGGCTTTCTTCTCGTATCTTCGATGCAAAAATCCATACGCAAATAACCTCAATTAATAACCATCATCTGACCATTACCTGGCCCGAGTCGGCGACCAATGTTTGTCCGGTTATGGTCCTCGCCCTGTCGGAGCACAAGAACACAACCGCGTCGGCTATATCCTGTCCCTTTATTTCTCGCTTCAGGGACGTTTTGTTTACATAGTAGGGAATAACTTGCTCGGGTTTTATGCCGTATTTTTTAGCACATTGTCTTATATATGCAGGATTCCAGATTTTCGAACCTTCGAAGACGTTTCCCGCGGCGACGCAGTTTACTCGTATCCCGTATTCACCTAATTCCAGCGCCCAGCCGCGAGCCATAGCAAGTTCGCCGGCCTTGGTAGTTGTGTAGGCAGTATTGTTTTTGCTCGGCTCAAGACCGGATTTGGAGCTTAAGTTGATAATGCTGCCATCTATCCCCTGCTTAATCAATATTCCCGCTGCTGCTTTGGCCATAAGAAAATAACCGCTGAGGTTCACATCGAGGGCTTTTCGCCACTTATCGGCAGGCATATCGATGAGTCCGTAAGGCGGGGCAATGCCGGCGGCGTTTACGAGAATATCGAGGCCGCCCCACTTATCGAGCACCGCAGCAAATGCGTTATCGATGCTGGTTTCGTTAGTAACATCGCACTGCACTGCTATCGTATTAGGATTTCGTATTTCGTATTTCGCATTTCGTATTTGTTGTGCGGCTTCTTCGGCGGCTTTTTTATCGATATCGACGAGAGCGACCATAGCGCCTGCCTTTGCAAGGCCGAGGGCGACGCTTCTGCCTAAGCCGCTTCCAGCACCGGTAACGACGGCAATCCGGCCTTGCAGCTCGCTGACGCTTGCTGCATTTTTCCGGTTCGGCGCCGCTTCGCCCTGATTGACAAAATCCCGTTCTGACTTACTGAGGCATACGATACCGCCCATAGGCACGGCATTTATCCTGACTATGAACGATGCTTCCGTGATTTCCCGGACGGTCTCGGCATGTTTACGCTCACCCGTGACAAAAAGTCCCGTCCCTTTAACAATAAAAGCAGAAGGCGGCCGGGCGTATTTTTTCATTCGCAAGAACATCTGCCCGGCGATTTTTTTCGAGTCGGGCCTTTCAACCCATACCGCCGGGCCATCGGCATAAGCAAGCTCGCCGGCCGAGAAGGTCCCGCTTTCAAACATCTTGCCCGCATTGCTGTTACGGCAAAATGCCGCAATCGTATCGTTATAAAAATAGTGTATCGCGTTGTATTGCCCCGTCGCCTCATAAAACGCCCTGCGAATACTCAGCTTTATCTCTTGTATAATTGCCGGATTTACCTTTGCTGTCCTGACGGCCTTGGGGAATTTCAATTTAGCGGTGCATCTTTTGATGACCGCACGCACTAATCGCAGGGCCGCTTTGGGGGTATCGGCCGATACGAAAATGCCGTGTTTCTGGAGGAAAAAGACGACCGGTTTTTTGCCGGGCCTGGAGCGGTAATTTTCGGCTAATTTGGTAATCTTTTTGGCTAACATAATGCCCGATTCGGTATAGGGCACCCAAACCGCTGTGAAATCAGCGGTTTTGAATATTCTCTCGATTCCCACCCTGCCGTTTTTAGCACATACGAAAGCCAGCACCGCGACTGGATGCAGGTGAATCACATATTTGCCGAGGACGGCGTGCAGAGGCGTTTCAATCGACGGCCGGATGTCGCCGGCCATTTTACCATCACAGGCGAGAAGCAGCCGGTTCGCAATTTCCGGCTCACGCGTCTGTGCAGGGAGCTTGGCAAGGCGTTTATCCTCGACGGTTTCGAGGACCTTATCGAGGCGCAGCCGTCTGAAGCCGGTTCGCTCGTTCATATCCTTTAAGGCGGTGCCGCTTGCCTTGATATACATATATTTGCCGTCTGTAGTTTTGACAGACGTATTTCCGCCGCCTCCCTGGACCAGTGCAGGGTCTTTGCCTACGGCTTTCGATATTCTGAGCAAGTCAGACAGTGCTTTATCCATACACAAGCAAATTCCAGATTGATTAAAAAACCGCTCGGCAAGCGTTGCCGGAATTGTGCAAGAATATCAGAATTCGCAGCGTTTTTCAAGCACAGCTTAGCCCTGTCTTTTGTGTCATTCCTGCCCCCGCATAGAAGTGCGGGGTAAACTCCAGCGAGGAATCCAGCTATTTTCCTTTTCCCTAAGCAGGATTTGAGAATATAATACTCCCTTCAGACCGGAAAAGACTTTGCAGCTCAAAGGATTAAACGGGAAGCGATATTATGAATGCATCACATATTTACATCGCCGTATCTATTGCAGTACTATTTATTATTGTCTTGCTCGTATTTGTAAGATGCAGGAATAAAAAAGTTAAAAGACTCACCCCGTTAACCGTGCTTGCTTGCGTATTTGTGTTGGCTGGAATCCTGTTCGGTCATGACAGGTTAATAGGTTATGGTTTGATGGGAGTCGGGGTAATCCTTGCAGTTATCAATATTCTCAGGGAATTAAAAAGCAGCTAAAGACACGGATTTTACGGATTTATTTGACCGCAAAAAAGCTATCCCCTTTCCCTATTTGTCGATATAATGCGCTCCCTAAATAGCTTTCAGCGGACAGCATCTAGCGGATAATTTCAATTGCGGATTTAAGAAGAAATGAGTATGGCGTCCTCAGAATTTCAGAATTCTTAATAATAATGAAAGAAAATTTTGATTTATGCTAATAAAGCCAGAAACATGCAAATTTTGGGAAGAATCATTAAGTCATTACAAAAATATTGATGGGTTGATAAAGATTGGAAATCCACAGAAAGCATCAGAAGAAGCAACATATTCCTTTCTATTAGGATATCGAGCAGTGTACAATCTTTCAAAAGAACTGAAAATGCCAGATTTAACGATAATCGCAACGAATGCACTTCATGGTTGGTTTGAGAGAACTTTACCATCAGAGGGTGGAAAACATTATACCCCAGCAGAAAATATTGAATGGATCTGCAAAACTTTAAGGCGATTATCGGAGGGATTACCAGTAGATACATTGCCATCCTTTAGATTTTAAAAAATCTTTATGTCTTAGAAGAACTAGGGATAGCAACCGTTTTATTATATTAAAACTTCGGCCTTTCGAGCTTCCGCATTTTTGCTTTTTACAGTTTGATTTTTGCATTATAATTAATAACGCCCCGCCTGTGTCAAAAGTGACTACGGCGGGCATGCTTTATAAATAAAAGGAAAGAATAATGGCGAACCCGGAATTCCTGAAAATAGAATTATTTGTTTAGTCGTGGATTTGCAATGGCCCAGGAAAGTGGCTATCAATTTTCTGACGAAGAAAGTAATCTTTTCCGATTTATTGCGGAGCACATCCGAACTAACCATAGTGATTATAAACAAGCAGGTAAATGGTTAGATGAATACTGTAGTGAATCTGCTTATTGGTCTAGAAAAAAAGATGAACTTGAGAGACTCAAAAAAAATCGTGGTACTTTGCCAGAGGGTCTTTATCAGAGAGATGTTGCCAGTTTGGAGAAAGAGATAACAGAAAAACGCACACTCCCTCCTCTTATTCGCTTCAACGAAGCAAAGAAGTACTTCACAGATAAGTACAAAGACTTGGAGCTTATTCAAAAAGACGATGCCAAGAAAATTATACTAATTACTTGGCTGATAACAGATCCGGATGCGGAGAACACTAAGCTCAATATTACAGAGTTTGAAAACTGGATATGGGAACCTTTAGATGATGTTTCTAAACTAAGCCGAGGATTTACCAGCTTCCTATTTTCCCAAAACAAAGACCTTTGGTTAAGATTGGCAAAAATTGCTTGGGAGAAAGCAAATGTGGATAGCAGGGAAAAATCCGATTTATTTAGAAAAACCATTGAGATATTTAAAAGCAAATCGTTGTGGGAAACAGTAATTGCCGGGTTAATAGTAGCTATTATCTTAGCTATGTGGAGATACTTCAAAAAAAACCAGCCAGAGCTTCCTATAGATTCGAATCGTAAGGAAGTTGTTATTTATGCAGATTCTAATTCAATCTCACAAACACCAATCAGTGATGACATAAGTCAGGTTCTGGAGATAGACAATTCAAGCCAGGTCAATAGACCAACGATGCACTTTGTGCCAGGGTTACAATCAAATATCATTTTCGCTGAAAAAGTAACCGTTATCAACTACATGGATGGTCTACCAAAAGCAGAGAACCCCGAAATCAAAACGCTCTTTGAAAAAGCAAAAAGGCACTACGACAATAAAGAGTTCGAAATAGCCATTAAAGAATTCAGTCATTGTCTTGAAATTTCTGAGGATAGTGAAAAACGAGGCGCATTGAACCTCTTGATTGGCAACTGCTATTACTCACAGAAGTTATATATCAAAGCTCACGATTATTATGCAAGAGGTTTGAAAGAGTCACAAAAGGCAAAGGATTTGGAAGGCATAGGTTCCAGTCTTGCATCAATTGCTGCAACTTATAGCAATAGACCCACATCCAATAGAGATGAATGGGAACACAACCGACAGAAAGCTGTAGAAATATTTAATAATGCACTGAAGATATTTAACAAAGATGATTTCCCAGTTCATTATGCAATAGTTCAGACGTATCTGGGAAATACTTATAGAGACTTGCAAATGATTGCGACTGAGGATCGTTCTCGAATCATCAATACTGCTATAAAATGCTATACTGAAGCATCAAAGATATGCAATAAAGAAGAATATCCGCATCGCTACGCAGAAATTCAATACGATCAAGGTGTTACATATATATTGATGAAATACGAGACTGGAAAAGAACAATTTAGATATATTAGGACCGCCATAGATTGTTTACAAAATGCATTGGATATTTACAGCAAAGATGAAAATCCTGATATGTATACCTCAACACAAGACATATTGGGAACTGCTTATTTTATGTTAACTTTGATTACGGATGAAGAAAAAGAAAAAAATATAAATAAATCCATAGAATGCCACAAATCGGCGCTAAAAACTGTTAAGAGAGAAAAAGATCCTCGTTATTATGCACATTTACAAAGAGGCTTAGGTCACTCCTATGTATTCTTGGCCTTAATGTCTGATGAAATAAAAAATAGAAATATAAGTATCAACGCTGCCATAGAATGCTACAAAGCTGCACAGAAGATTTACAAAAACGACAGAGATCGGAATGATTATGCGATGACTGTGAACGAAATTGGAGCGGCCAATATATATTTGCTTACAGCGTCTTCTGAGGAACGCATCAGAAATATCAATATCTCAATAGGATATTACCGTGAGGCTTTGAGTATATGCAAAAAGGAAGAAAGTCCAAATAGTTATTGGATGATCGCTGCGAATATGGGATCAGCTTTGGCGACTATCGATAGCCCTGAAACTTGTTATTGGCTTAATGAAGCTTTTTCTTTGAGAGAATATATGACAGACAAAGGCAAACATATTGAGGAACTCATACAACAGCATTGTAAAAAAGAACCGAATGAATCTTTATTGTAAATATTATTCATAATCCTAAAATGAACTATCATTCATCACTCGCGGCGACTGAGCAGGGAGTTATAAAACAACCGAAACCGTATTTCTCGGAAAACTAACGCCACGCTTCGCGAGGCAGGCCCGATAATTTTGTTTACTTATGTAAACATTCAAAAAAGATAGGTCTTATAACAAAATCAAGCCCCCGCGGCAACTGAGCGGGGTCTTGTCCCATATTGAAATCGGCGTTTTGAAGGCAGGAACGAGGATTTTTAAATTTTCTGTCCTATAAACGAAAAAGGCATCGTCACGATGTCAATTGGAATCATCTCCGCGACAAAAGCGGCAAAACAATGTCAATTGGAATCGTCGCTGCGACAAAAGAATAATGACGATGTCAATTGGAATCGTCACCGCGACAATTGCGGGAAAGCAATGTCAATTGGAATTACGTCTGCGACAATTGCGGCAAGACAATGTCAATTGGAATTACCCCTGCGACAAAAGAATAATCGTCTTTCCAATTGGAATCTTCGTCCTGACAAAGGAAAAACAGCAAAGCAAACCGTAAAAATCCCCCCGACAATCGCAAGATGGCTTACGCCAAGGAAAATAACGTCCGAAAAAGAAATCCCTCCCCGCCTGCGGCAAACGAGTTTCCGCTGGTTTTATTCACTCCCGAATGTTATAATACGGCTGTCGTCATTTCGGAGAGCAAATAAAACGCTCGATATAAAAGGCCTTGAAAACGATGAGTAAACGCACGGGATTTACGTTAGTAGAACTATTAGTGGTTATCGCCGTAATCGCCCTGCTGATGGCGATACTGCTTCCCGCACTGCAAAGGTCGAAAGAACAGGCGAGAAGGATTATCTGCGCCAATAATTTGAAGCAGATAAATATCGGCCTGAATATATTCGCCAACGATAACGGGGGTCAGCTGCCGCTCATAGAAACAAGCTACTGGCCGTGGGATATCTCCTACAGCACGACGGACTTCATAATCAAGATGAATGCCGATAAGGCAATGAAATCAACATTTTACTGCCCTGCCTATCCGGAAAAGAACTGTGACATGGCCCTATACTGGCAGTTCAGCCAGAACCTTCCGTGTGAAGAAAAATCCGGAGAGACCCCGGAGCCGACGACCAATCGCGACCAGGAATACAGGGTCGCAGGATACGTCTTTATGACGGATACGAGGACAGGCCGCAGTTATTCTCCCCTTGCCTCACGGGGTACGCCTATAAAGTCCTGGCTCAAAAATACGGGCGTAAAACAGCCGTCGATAACGGAGCTTGCTGCGGATGCAACAATCAGCACTACAAGCAACAAAAATACTGCAAGCTTCGACAGAATAACAGGGGGCGGCGTACATTCGAGGTGTCCTTACCTTTTCGACCGCACCAACCACCTGAAAAGCGGCGAACCCGAAGGCGGTAATATCCTGTTTCTCGACGGACATACGCAATGGCGCCCGTTTTCGGACATGCAGGTGCGATGGTGCTCAGCGTGCACCTCAACCATTGCGTCCGGTTCCGAGCCGTATTTCTGGTGGTAGCACAACCGCGTTTTTTTCATAAACGGGTAAGTTTAGGGGGATTTGTTTTAACTATTAACCGTGAGCTTTCCTAATATATCGGCCGGTCTCGATTGATTATCGAACCCGGCAAGCAATCCCTCCCGCGAGGGGTCTGTCAATTCACCTAATTTACTGAAGAAATCGTTTTTCTCATCGATGCTCTTGAAATTATCCTTTGCCCAGTCGCTTGTATAGCCCAGGGCGCAGTGCCGCTGTAGGGCCGAATGAGCGTAAACGATATAAGCCCCTTTCAAAAACAACGGGACAAACTGCGAAAGCTCTTTTGTTTTGAAGTCATCGACGAATTTCTGGCCGGGCGAGTTCATTTCCGTCCCGCAGACAATCGGCAGGCCCCGCCTGTCGGCAAGAGTGAGGGCGGATTTGAGGTTCCTGAATTTTATGTCGGAGTCCCCTGCCCCGGCCTTGTAATTTCGGTCGGGAACGACATTGAAGGCGACGACGCCGCTTTCAATTGCGACATCGATAAGCTCAACGAGTGCCTGCTCGCCTTCGCTTATTCCGTTCAGCCAGGTCATTGTCGGCATCGCACCGGCGGCAAGAGAAAACCGATCCATTTCGGCCATCGAGGTAAACGCACCCTTGTCAGGCACAACGTAACCGACGCCTCTAAACTTCATCGTCCTGTTGCGAATCATATTGAGAAGTTTTTGGCCTTCTGGCAGCTCCAGCCCGGCTGCATCGGCTTCTAATTTCTCGCTCCAAAAATTCGCCAGCTTCGAATTATCGTCAAATACCTCTTTTGCTTTTCGCGCGTATGCCAGGCAGATATGCCTTTCGGTGGCGTTGCCGGAAGGGGTAAGCGGCAGGACGTCTTTTTCGTAATCCAGCTCGGCCGGCGAAAGGTATCTGTTGACCCGCTGCATCAATTCGATATTTCGCTTTTGGGCCGTTTTTTGAAGGCGCAACTGAAATTCCTTAAGACCCGGCCCAAGGTTGGCGGAAGGAAAACCCATCCCCATATGATATGAAATCCCCGGCTCGCCCGGCGAATTGATTACACGACTGCTGAATTGCGGCACATAGACCCGCGTCTCAATTCCGACAACGGCTTTAAGATTCAGCTTCTTCGCTGCATCGAGAAACTCCTCGGCCCCGTCGAGAACGTCGAAATCGACCACACCCGCGACTGCAAGTCCCTGTTTTTTAGCAAGCCAGGCAAATTTAGAAGGCGAATACCCGTATGAGTTATAAGAAAAAAAGGTATGACAGTGCAAATTGACATCCTGCCCCGCCTTCGGCAGCTTTAGTTCGACCTTTTCGACCTTTTCGCAAAGTTGTTCGAGTGCTTCTTGCCTCTGGCCCGCTTCGAAACTGTCCAGTTTCGCCTCAAGCTCTTCGATATCGGCCATTATTTTTTCTCTTTTTGCTCATATGATAACAAAATAGTGAGTCCAAAAACGTTAGCTATGGCTATTACAGATTACGCATTTTAGTTAGCCATCTTTTTAGAAATGTCAACAATCGTTACTATACTTGCAGGAGCAAGGGAGTTTTCGCTGCTTAAGTAAATATATTCTTGTACAATTCCAGCTTTATCTTTAACAGTTAGAACCACCCGGGCTTTTTCCTCAACTGAGCTAAAATTGTATTCCACAGAATCCCAATCTGTCTCCTTGCCCCACAAAGATAGTTCCTCATTTAGCCGCTTGACGTATTTCGTATATTCATTTGCTGACGGCACTGCTGTAAACTGTTTCTTATCAATAGCAACTGCTACATTATCCTTATAAACTTCGATAGTATCATTGTGATATTCCTCTAAATTCACTATTACAGCTCTCTTACAAGAATCGGTTTCCTTAATAGGAAACAAGAGTATCAAGAAATCCTTATCCTCGAACGTTGTATATGCTTTTATAGCAATATTCTTATGTACAACAGATTTGACGACAAAAAAAGTTGTTGCGGCGGTAATTACCATTATAGCAAAAATCGCAATCCACTTTTTCATTATTTGATTCCCCTGTACTCCTATATTGGCGATATTCCTAACATCTTCTTTATTTCGCGGTCGGTCGATAGTAATCCTTACTTCTGGTCCAGCGGGAAATAATAAATGGGCTGGTTTCTCTTTTCGCTTGTGGTGTAGTAGCCGGTGCCGTTGGCATCGAAACAAATCGCCTCGCCCTGCTTTTCGAAAATAAGGGGAACTTTACATTCGTGTCCGTCAAAGCATTTCCACAGGGGGCCTTTTTGCGGCCGAAGCCACAGCGAAGCCGCGAAGTAACCCCTGACGAGAACCATTTTGCCGTCGGGCGATATATCGCCGCCGGTTGCAGTTCCCCAGGGAAGCTTCGCGACGTATTCGAGCGTATTTATTTCGGATTTTGACTGCGGATATGCGGCCCGAAAAACCCTGCTCGGCTCTTCTTTTGTTACGATGTAAAGGTCTTTTGTCAGCGGGTCAATCATTAACGTCTCAGCATCGTGCGGGCCGTCGGGATACACCAATTCAATCGTATCGAACGACCTGACAAAAATCACGCCATCCGGCTGGTTCGCATCAACCGACGGTTCAAGCACACGGTAAATCCTGATACTCTTGTGCGAGGATAAGTTGTCGCCGATGTCGCCAACGTAAAGGTAATCCGCGTTCGGGTCAGGCCCCGGGCCAACGGCGATATCCTCCCAGTCGCGGTTTTTCGCCCCATTAAGATTGCATACCGCCAGATGCTTACCCTCTACAGTCATCGCGTAAACACAGGGAGGCCCGTCGTCATTGTGTGTCCAAAGGACATCCGGATTTTTTCGGCTTGCGGCGAGACCTGAGGCCTCGTTAATAAAGCGGGATTCGATAGTGCCGACTTTTCGTCCCGGTGAAAAATGCGGACATTCGGCCAAGGCCGGTCCAAACCCGCTCAATAAAACAAAAGCTGCAAACGCTGTTTTCAAAACGTATCTTTCCATTGGTTATCAGTTTATCTGATTAGCCCTGGGGATAACAGGAAAAAGCTTGTTGAGGCATTGAAACGATGCTAAAATGCTCACATCGGGGCGTGGCGCAGTTTGGCTAGCGCACTTGCATGGGGTGCAAGGGGTCGCAGGTTCGAATCCTGTCGCCCCGATTCCGATAAACCGCACCAGTGACGGTTTATCGGAATAGACTCGCAGTGGAGTAATGGATTTGGGCCCGCAACAAATCGGTAAACTTCTAATATTCCTCGGCCTCACAATCGTTCTGCTGGGGGCGGTGGTAATTCTGCTGGGTAATCTCGGTCTGTTCAAGCTGCCGGGGGACCTGCAGTTCGGCTCGAAGAACTGGCGGGTATTTATCCCCATAACAAGCTGCCTGATTATATCGATTGTCCTGACGCTGATTTTCTGGCTGATAAGCTATTTACGCAGGTAAACCGCTTAAAGCCGATTTTAGACCGACAGGCCATCTTGAAAGATATTTCAGCAACAACAGGGAGAAACCCTATGCTTAACACAGGATAATACAGAATCGCCAAGCCGTCCCAATCGCCTGTTATTTTGGCTTGACACCGCAATATTATAATGTACTATAAATGGCTATTTTATTAGGAGCTTAATGTGGATAACAACAAAGATATTGAAATCGTGGCGGCGGGACATACCTGCCTTGACCTGATACCGGCATTTACAATCGACGGAAAAGTGGACAAGATGACCGACGTGCTCGTGCCGGGCAAAATGATAAATATGGGCAACTGCGTCGTCGTTGGCGGAGGTCCTGTTACAAACGCCGGAGTATCAATCAGGCGTTTGGGCGTCAAAACCGAGCTTATAGGTAAAATCGGCAACGACGATTTCGGCAAAGAAATCCTCGCCTGGTACGAAGAGCACGAAGGTCATTTCAAAGGCATCAAAATGGTCGAAGGTGAATCGACCTCATACACAATCGCGATTTGTATTCCCGGCATCGACCGTTTTTACCTGCATCATTGCGGGGCCAACGACACGTTCGGCTACGATGATATGGATTTCGACCTTGTGGGCCGTTCGAAACTGATGCTGTTCGGGTACCCGCCGTGGATGAAGAAGCTATATGACAATACAGGCGCCGAACTGACCAAAATCCTGAAAAAGACCAAAGAATTAGGGACAACAACCGCTCTTGACCTTTCGCTGCCGGATGTCAGTTATGCGAACAAGTTCGACTGGAAGGCGATACTCACCAACTGGATTCCGCTTTCGGATATTATGGTCCCAAGCGCCGAAGAAATCTTTTACTTCCTCTACAAGGACAAATTCCTCGAAAAGAAAGCCAAATTAGGTCCGAAGGAGAGCGTTCTCGACCATATGACGGTCAAAGAGATTTCGTCGCTTGGAAGCGACATGATAAAAATGGGCACCGGCGTAGCGATGGTAAAGTGCGGCCACAGGGGACTGTATGTCAGGACTTCCGACAAGGACCGTCTTGAAAAATTCGGCGAAGCCGGCTGCAAAGACCTCGACAACTGGGCAAACCGCGAACTCTGGTTCCCTGTTTACGAGGAGGAAAAATTCGTCGGGGCGCTGGGCTCTGGTGATTCTGCAATTGCGGGATTCCTTTCGGCATTTGTCAGAGGACACACTATCGAATCCTGCCTGAGATACGCAAACGCCGCGGGAAGTATGAACGTTACCGTTCCAGACGGATTGACGTGGAACAAGGGCTTCGACGATTTGACAAAACGAATTAAAGCGGGCTGGAAGACAAAGGACCTGAAAATCGACGAGCAGGGCTGGAAAAAAGAGCGAGAATTCCGGGTCGGGCCCGCAAACAAGGGTAAATGGGAATCATAAATCGAGAAGAAAGCTGGAGATAAAAATGGCGAAGAAAAGCGATGCGAAAAAAGAAGCTATTATAAGCAAGAAACTGGCGAAGATGACCTTAGAGGAAAAAGTCGGCCAGCTTCTGACATTTACCCGGCGAGGTGCGATGCTGACACCCAGCAGCATCGAGCAAATCACAAAATTACAATGCGGAGGTCTTTGCCTTGAGCCATACGCCGTCGAGACCTGTAAGAACCTTTACTGGGGCAACTCCCAGATTGACCAGAATTTCAAGCCGCCCAAAGATTATTTCACCATCGCCAACACCTATTTCGCCGGCAAAACCTTCGGCATAAGCATAACGCCCGGCGAATATACCAAAGACCTGAACCGACTGCAGAAAATAGCAATGAAAAGACCCTCCGGTATTCCTCTGCATATGACCATCGATTTCGAAGGCGACTTCAAAAACGATTATATGGCAGGCGGAATCAGGCAATTTCCCCCTCCGATGGGTATGGCGGCAATCGGCGATACGAAGCTGACTTACAAAATCGGCCTGACCATCGCCAAACAGTTAAGCAATATCGGCGTAACGCAGATGTATTCGCCGGTCTGCGATGTGAATATCAATCCGAGGAACCCGGAAATCGGCGTTCGCTCATTCGGCGACGACCCCGAAACCTGTGCCAAACACGCCGTCGCCTTATTGAAAGGTTTTCAGGACGGCAACGTCGCAGCGACGGCCAAACATTTCCCCGGCAGAGGCGATTCAGGAACCGATGCACACGATGTTCTGGATGTTATAAAGGCCGACAAGAAGAGAATGCAGGAAGTAGAGCTTGTCCCCTTCAAGGCGGCAATCGCGGCGGGTGTGAAGGCAATTATGACGGGCCATTCGGTTTACCCTGCTTTCGATGATAAATATCCGACGACGATATCGGAAAAGCTGCTTACAGGGCTATTAAGGGAAGAACTCGGCTTCGACGGCGTGATTGTTTCTGATGCTATCGGTATGGCGGCGATTCTTAAAAAATGGCCGCTTCCGCAGGCCTGCGCAATGGCGATTAAGGCGGGCTGCGATACGATACTCTTGAAGGCAGACGATGAATCGAGGTCGCAGTGCTTCTTCGGAATCAAGCAGGCAGTCGAAAACGGCTTCGTCTCTGAAGAGCGCCTAAACGAAGCCGTCACTCATCTTTTGAGAATGAAATACGACCAGGGCCTGTTCGAATCGGCGGGCAAAAATGACCCGAAGAAGGCGCAGAATTATGCCCTTGGCAAACCAGTCATTGATTTCTCCTGGGACGTCGCGAAGAAGGCGCTTCTGGTTATGCGGGACGACAAGAAAATGCTGCCCCTGAGCCCGAAGGAGAAAATCCTGGTCATCGAGCAGCGTATTCCTTACGAATTCTGCGGCAAAGACCCCTATATGCACCAGCATATGTTCTGCGAGAATATGACGAATTACTCGACGAACCTGATTCTGGTCGATACGGATTTCGCCGCAACCGAAGATGAGATTGCCGAATGCATCGAATTAGCCAAACAGGCCGACTTGGTCGTTATGACCAATTATTACGCCCGAATCGTCAAGGCGGGCAACAATCGCCTGCTCGCCAAGAAGCTCAAAGAGGCGGGACACCGCTTAGTAGTCGTGACCAACTCTCCGTATATCGAAGGCACGACAAAAGAGGCCGACGCTGTGATCTGCAATTTCTCCGGCACGCCCGATTCGATAAGAGCCGCGGTCGATGTTCTTTTCGGGAAACTGAAACCTTCGGCCAAAACGAAGCTGCCCGTGAAATTAGGCGTTCAGAAAGAAACTGCTGTTCCGCCGCCTCCGAAAAAGGCCCCCGCTCTGGGATTGTCTTATTGCTAACTACAGATTACACCCGGCTAAAGGCGGGGATAATCTGTGGTTAAGAAACAGTATCTGAAAAATCTTCGTGGTTCTCGGTTGGCCAAATGAACGGCGGATAAATGTTCTCTGTGGCAAAATTACTTCACCGGCAAATGAATTGTAAACGTGCTGCCACGGCCGGGTGTACTCTCGACGGTAACCGAGCCGCCGTGCAACTGGGCGATGTGTTTGACAATCGACAGGCCCAGTCCCGTCCCGCCTAATTTCCTGCTGCGTGCCTTGTCAACAACGTAGAACCGCTCGAATATTCGTTCGAGATGCGGCTTATCGATGCCGCAGCCAAAATCCCTGACAGATATCGTTACTTCCCCTTCTGCTTTTCCGGCGATTATCTGCACTGCGCTTTCAGCGGGACTGTATTTAATGGCGTTATCCACAAGGTTAAATACCGCCTGCTCAACGAGAGTGGGATTAATCGGGGCCTCAATTTCGTTTCCACAGACAAGGTCAATCTTTATCTGCTTGTCTTCGGCCTTGGGCTGTGACAATTCGACCGCCGATTCGAGCACTGGCCTGACCTTTACACGTTCGAGCATCATCCTTGTCTGGCCGTCTTCCTCCAGACGCGACAAGTTGAGCAAATCCTCTATAATTGCCATCAGCCGATTAGTATGACCCGCTATTATCTCAAGGAAGCGTTTCGCCTGTTCGGGTTCGTCAATCGCCCCGTCAAGCAGCGTCTCGACAAAACCCTTGATAGACGTAATCGGCGTTCTAAGCTCGTGTGAGACGTTGGCCACAAAATCACGTCTTATATTCTCTAACCGCCGCATCCGCGTCATATCGCTTAATACCAAAACTGCGCCTCCTTCGGCCTGCTGCTCGCTCAGACGTGTCCCCCGAAAATGCAAAGCAATCGGTGACTCCGAGGAGAGCGCTATGTCGGTTTCGACCGGCGTCGAAGATTCGAGAATCTGCTGCAGGAACCTCTGGATGTCTATGTTTCGAACAACCTCTTCGATGCTTCGGCCGGCTGCCGAGCCGGCGTCGATTCCAAGCAGTCCCGCCGCCGCCTTATTTACACTGACTACGTGTCCTTCGGAATCCACGGCTATTACACCCTCTGCCATACTGGCCAGCACCGCTTCAAGCCGGTTCCTCTGGCTGGTGATGGTTTCTATGGTCTGTTTTAGCCGGGCCGCGGTCTCGTTCAAGGACACGGCAAGCTCGGCCAGCTCCGCCGAATCCGGCACCGGGGCCCTGTGGTCGAACCGGCCCGCCGCGAATTCTTTAGCGGCCTCTTTCATTTGTTTTATGGGCAGGGTGATTTTACGCGAAACCAAAAATGTTATCCCGGCGACCAGTAAGACAACAAGCACTGCCGCCCAGACGATTTTTGTGTAAATATCAGACATCGCCCGGTCAACCGCTGTAACAGGAAGCGAGCCGCGAACAACGGCTGTTACTGTGTTTTTTTCACTTAGCGCGACTGCCACATACATCATATCCTTGCCAAGGGTATCACTGAATCGAATCGACTCTCCCGTCCCGTTTTCCATTGCCTGTATAAACTCGGGTCTGTCGGCGTGGTTTTCCATCCGGCCGGGCTGTTCGTTCGAATCGCCGATTACATGGCCGTTAGGCAGTATTACCGTCAGGCGCATACCCGCGGTTTGGCCAAGTGTTTTGCAAAGCCGGTCAACATCGTCGAAATTCTGCTCGCTCAGGACATCTGAAATCTGCCCGCCTGCCAGCTTAGTGCGTGCCTTGAGACCATCGGCGACCTCTTTGTAATAAAATCCCCTCAGCGAGCGCGACGCGTACCAGCTCACAAGAACAAGTGCCAGAACGGTTATTATCAGATACGAGTAATAAAGCTGCCAAAGCAGATGCTTTTTTGCCATCAATTTAGTCCCTGAACCGATAGCCGACGCCCCGAACGGTTTCTATATATTTGCCGAATTGTCCCAGCTTGCGCCGCAGCGATACAATCTGGACATCAACAGCCCGGTCGGTAACGACATAATTGCTGCCGCGAATAGCGTCAACAATACTATATCTAGTCAACACCAGGCCCGGCCTTTTGACCAGCGTGTAGAGAATCATAAACTCGGTAAACGTCAGCTCGACGGGCTTATTTTTGACCGTTACCTTATATCTGGCCGGGTCGATAGTCAGCTCGTGAATCTTGACCGGCGTGCTTTCCTGCTGTGCCGCCGTCGCCCTGTGTAAAATTCGACGAACCCTGGCAATAAGAACCTTCGGACTGAACGGCTTTGTCACATAATCGTCTGCGCCTACCTCCAGCCCCGATACTATATCCGATTCCTCACCTTTGGCGGTAAGCATTATTATAGGTATGGCGTTTGTCTTCGAATCGGCCTTAAGCTGTCTGCATACCTCGATACCGTCGATACCGGGCAGCATAATATCCAGCAATATGACATCCGGAAGATTGGCCCGCGCTTTTTTCAGCGCATCTTCGCCGGTCGCAGCCGTTTCGACTTTGAATCCCTCCTTGTGAAAGTTATAACGCACCAGCTCCAGCACGTCTTCTTCATCATCTATGGCAAGAACACTGCCTCTGACCACACGCTTACCTTTCCTATGTGTTTTTTAACCAGTATTCGCTGTTTATGTTAGCAAATGATTAGTTTAATGTAAAATCTTTGTTAGCCGGGATTATTAGGTGATGATTCCATACCCTGACACGAATTTCAACCCCGCCCCAAAGCAGGCCAATTTCGGTAAAATGGGCTGGCTGTAATTTCAACTCCCCAAATACTCGGAATCGGACTAATTTTTATATAGTACGGGATTATGAAACAAGCAAAAAAACTGAAATTCTGCTGAGATAAAGACGAAAAAAATATCAAAACCGATGACATTCGAGGCAAAATTTGGTATATTAGCAGTATCAGGAAACTGGAAAGGTGGATGAAAAGCGTTTAAGGTAAATTCGAAATGAAACGGTTAACCTGCCTCGTTGTCATTTGCTCCTTTTGTTCAGCTATAAATTCCCCCCGGGCCCTTGCCTACTGTTCCGCTTCGGGCGGATGTGACGAATATATTTACAGCGTAAGTATCGGCGACATATACACCTGGGCGACGCCCTGCAGCGGGTATATTGATTATTCCGGCACACAATCGACGGCGATGGAACCGGGCCAGAGTTACAGTTTCGAAGTGGTTACCGCTACCCCATCGGGCGGTCCTTACACCGGTTATGGGGGCGACAAGCTGGGTATATGGATTGATTTTAACGGAGACGGTGTCTTTGCCCATCCTGATGATCTCGTTTATTCTCTTGATGACTACGGCTACTTCTCCGGCATTATTAATGTTCCGGCCAACGCCAACGGCGGCGTCACTAAAATGCGCATTCGCCTTACCTATTTAGTTGACTTAAACCCGTGTTTGTCTGATACTTACGGAGAGGTAGAGGATTACGGCATCATTTTGCCCTCAGTTCCACAAACGCGGATACACGGCAGGAAATGGCACGATTTGAACGACAACGGCGAGATGGACACAGGCGAGCCGGGCCTCAGCGGCTGGACGATATTTCTCGATGAGAACTATAACGGCGAGATAGACCCCAATGATGTCGTCACTACCACCGACGGCCAGGGCAATTACGAATTCAATGGTATAGAGCCGGGCCAATACTACTACGTGTCGGAGCAGGATGAGCCGGGCTGGATAAATACGTATCCCGGCGCAGGCGGCATACATTACAGAACCCGGGTGGAGGAGGGCAACGATATCGAGCTGAACTTCGGCAACTATCAGCTACATAACTGCGATATCAGTGGCTACAAGTTCCACGATGTGAACAATAACGGGGTATGGGATGCCGACGAGGGAGCTTTGTCGGGCTGGGAGATTTATATCGACGAAAACGAGAACGGCCGGTGGGATTCCGGCGAGCCGAAGACAACAACCAACGCAAACGGCTATTATGAATTCACGAATTTAGAGCCAGGTTATTATAACATTATGGAAGTTCCACAGACCGGCTGGTTCCAGACGTATCCAGGGCTTACCAGCGGCAGATTATGGGGACTTGAAGGAGGAGGAGGCAGCGAAGCAAGCATGATTGCCGAGGTCAACCTGGCCACGATGTCGATAGAGAGTCGATTCGCGGCACCCTATGAATCGCCTATTATTGGTATCGGCTGTCTTGCCGCCGGGCCAAGCACGCTGTTTTACTGCCCCTTCAGGTTGACGGGTGTAGATTCAGTAGAGAATCTGATTTTTGAAATAGACAGTGAAACGGGACTGGTGCTCTACGAGGGCGTTCTCGATATGCCGGAAAACGAAGTAGGGTGGGGATGCGCCTGGCACAAAGGGGTACTCTACGTACTTTCGCTCGAGGTACCTATCAGCAACAATGTGGCGTATCTGAACCGTTACGATGCATCCACCAAAGAGCTGATATCGCGGGATTTACTCGTCGAAGGGGCCGGTGACGACCTTGCAAACGACCCATACGAGAACGTTCTGCTGAGCAACCTGGCAGTCCAATGGACGCTGTTCGAGATAGATCCCAATACTGCCGGCGTGGTTGGAAAAATTGCACAGCAGCTTCCGGTTCGCAGCTCGGTGGCGTACACACAAGGCGTTTTGTACAAGACCCACTCCCATATGGAAGAGATGACCGTAACACACAGGTATGACGGCTCGATACTCTCGATAGAAACGCTCGACGGTTACACAGGTTTTGATACGCTGGCCGGCGGAATCGGCACAAGGGGCGGACATCGGATTTGGATAGGCAAGTCGGACATAGAGGTGAACTTTGGCGGCAGGATTGACAGTGGAGGTTCTTTGTCAGGTACCAAATACGAGGATTTGAACGGCAATGGCCAGCAAGATGCCAATGAGCCGGGTATAGCGGATTGGCCGATTTATATAGACCTGGACGGCGATATGCATCCGGACCCGCAGGAGCCGATGACTGTTACCAACGCTAACGGTGACTGGGTAATCGACGGGCTTGCGTACGGCCGATATTTCGTTCGGGAAGTACAGCAAAAAGGGTATAAGTGTACCGAGCCGAAACTGGGATGGATAGATACTATCGACGTCAATCGACCGAGAGACATTATCTTCGACGATTTGCGCAACCTGATTTATATAGGTACCGAAGCGGGTACGATAGAACGGTTTGACATCGGTACCAGTCAGTTCCTCTCACCCGTTTCGGTTGGCGGCTCGCCTCACGGTATGGATATCACCGCTGATTACAGCGCGCTCTACGTCGCGGACACCCAGCTATCAGACAGCAACGGTCTGGTGCATAAAGTCAATTTGAACACAATTAATGTCACCGACTGCATATTAAGCCAGTCCGGAAACAGCAGCTATGACATTGCAATCGGGTCAGAAGGAATCGCCCTTGTTACCGCCCACAGCAACGGCGGCGGGTCAGTGCCGCTATATGCGCTTGATACGAGCACGGACTCGATTATTACCAGGCCCGATGTCCTGGGAAAAACTACAATCGAGAACGATGTGAGGTTAGTTCGCTCTTATGACAGAAGCACTATCTGGCTGACAGGAAACAACTACATTGGATGGATAGCCGCATACGATGCGCCAAGCGACACATTCACTGCTGAGAAAGAGTTTAACGACTTCCTGAATGCCTCGCCGGCGGCATTGAATCGTAACGGCTCAATAGGAGCAATTCAGCTCGATGAGCACTGCCGGCTCGTGGATTCAGATTTCAATATGGTGATGGGGCTGGATGACAGCAAGATAGCTGCCGAGTTCGACCCTTCTGCCGATACATTTTACCAGTTCCGGTACGAGGGGGGCACCTTGTTTGCAATTGATACAACGGCATGGGACGTGTCGGACTATATTCGTACAAGCACTGCCAAAGATATGTACGAGAGGTTCTTCAGGGGTGAAACCGCGATAACAGCAGACGGCCGGGTGCTCGGCGTCACTGACCCTAATTACATCACTCTATATCGCAAGGAACATTACGCGATGGCACTTCCAGGTCGTAATATCAGCGGAATAAACTTCGGAAACATGACTTTAATGTGCGGCGATATTGACGGCGACAGGGACGTCGATATTTATGACCTGAGCCGTTTATGCGAGGACTGGCTGTGCAGCGAGATTAGTATGGACGTTGCTCCCGCAGTTCGGGACTATTTTGTGAATATGCAGGATTTGGCGAGATTTGCCAAAGCGTGGCGCAGTCAGCCGGGAGATGCGGACTGGGACGCAATATGTGACGCAGTGCCGGCCGGAGGCGACGGCGAAGTTGACATTAATGAATTGAAAACGCTGGCGAATGAGTGGCTGCTGAAAGGAATGATTTATGACAGTGACGTCGCCGGGGCCGACGGACCCGACGGATATGTCAATATGATTGACCTGGCCTGCCTTGCCGACAACTGGGGCATTGCTCACAACATCATAAAATATGACGAGGATTTTGAAACCGGGGACTTCAGTAATCTGCCCTGGGAACACGACGGCGACGAACCCTGGATAATCGTTTCAACCGAACAGTTCGAGGGCAACTATAGCGCCATGTCTGCTTATGATTTGCCGTGGTATGATGAAAGTATTTTAAGGGTAACCACTACCTGCGGAAACGGCAATATCCATTTCATGCTGAAAAACGGAGGCGGCGGAGTTTTTAGATTCATAGTTGATGGGGAGCTGGTGTTTGACCAGGATTTGGGTAATTGGGAGGTTCTGGACTGGTTTCTGGTCACAATACCGGTCAGCGCCGGAACGCATACCTTCGAATGGTATTACAGACCCGACGGTTTCGGTGAGGAGAAAGCGTGGATAGATGCGATACGTTTGCCTCCCGCAGCAGATGAGTAGATTCAATCAGGCATTCCACTTTGCCGGCGAATGAATATCGACCAATTTCAATAAAACCAACCGCTTCTAAGGCCGGATTTTCTACAAACTTCGCAGCGGACGAGCTTTCTAAGAAAGTCGCTACATTTCGCAAGGATACATAAAGTCCGGCATACGGCGGATTTTGCCGGCGGAATCAACACAGGCCAGAACGCTTGAACCCTCGGCCAGAAGTTCGCCAGTGACAGGACGGGTGAGCTTGTAAGAATGCTCGACTTTGCTGGCGCTAACAGCGGTGCAGGTAGTCAGCAACTCGAGCTTCTCATCGTAAAAGGCGGGCCTGCGATACTTGATATTTAATTCAGCAATAACGAAAAAGACGCCGGCAGCCTCGAGGTCCTTATAGACCAAGCCGTTAGCACGCAATAGTTCGGTCCGGCCCATCTCGAAATAGACGGGGTAAATGCTGTGGTGGACGACACCACCCTGGTCGGTCTCGTTATAACGGGGCTGGATGGTGATTGTGCAACTCCGGACAGTCGTTTTTTCGGGAAAATTCATTGTGTTATTCCTAACGTTCGCTGTTGATAGCTCATCGTTCATCGAACTGCCAGCTATGAAATATCAGCGAAATCAGCGGATTTGTCAAGAAACAAGGGCCCAAAAAAGCGAAAACAAATTATTGACTTTCAAGTATTATTATGAGAAAGTTGCGGATTGTGAATTACTCAAACCATCCATTAAATTTTATTATTCATCGAAAGGATAATCAAATGAGGGTCAGGTCTAAGCTCGTATTATTGATAGTTTTCGCAATGACGGGGGTGATTTTCGCGTTAGGCAAACCCGCCAAGGAAGAAACGATGACTGCGTCGGCAAAGGTCGAGGACGCCAATAAGGCGGTACAGGAGCCGCAGAAGCCGGCCGAAGTTGAGAAACCGGCCAAGGTCGAGCCAAAGAAGGAAGAGAAAAAAGCGGAGATGCCGGCGGTCAAGCCCGGCGCCGAGAAAGGTACCGAGGCAAGCCCGTCTTCGTCGAACGAAGCCGTGGCAGGTAAAAGCAGCGACACGGCGGTT
The DNA here is from genome assembly GCA_964536225.1 of uncultured Pirellulales bacterium. Taxonomy (GTDB): domain Bacteria; phylum Planctomycetota; class Phycisphaerae; order Sedimentisphaerales; family Anaerobacaceae; genus Fen-1362. The sequence continues at coordinate 13,298 of CAZHVR010000016.1, read as the reverse complement.
ACAGTCAACGGCGAGGTTATTACCGAGGCCCAGGTCAACGCGAAGCTGGCCCCGATACTTCAGAGGGCCGCTGTGCGGATGGACCCCAACAGCATCGCCCTGTACGCCAATAAAATCAGGGGCCAGGTGGTTGAAGGAATGATTATGGAAAAGCTCCTCGATGAGCAGGCAGCAAAGGCGGGAATCACTGTCACCGCAAGCGATGTCAATGACAGGATAGGAGAAATTCTCGCCAAGCAGGGTATATCGATGGATAACCTCGGCGCTATTCTGAAAATGCAGGGACAAAGTATGGAGCAATTCCATGAACAGATAAAAAAGGGTATGACCTATGAGAAGCTTATGGACAAAGAGGTCGGCAAGGTGGACGTCAACGAGGCCGACGCGCTGGCTTATTACCAGGAGAACAAGGAGGATTTCAATACCCCCGAAGAGGTCCGGGCCAGCCACATACTGATAAAGGTTTCACCTTCGGCCACACCGGAAGAAAAAGCGGCGGCAAAGGAAAAGGCCGAAAAGCTGCTCAAGGAAATCAAGGACGGTGCTGACTTTGCGACACTGGCTAAAGAGTACTCGGACGACCCCGGTTCCAAGATGAAAGGCGGCGACCTCGGATATTTCGGGAGAGGGCGAATGGTCAAGGAGTTCGAGGACGCGGCCTTTGCGCTTCAGCCGGGCCAGGTAAGCGGGATAGTCGAGACGCAGTTCGGCTACCACATAATCAAGGTCACCGGCCGCAAGCCGGCGGGGCTGACTCCCTTCGCGGACGTCAAAGATGACATCATCAAGAACCTTGAACGAGCGAAGCAAACGCAGATGTTCAGGCAGTACGTACAGAAGCTAAGGGCCGAAGCCAAAGTGGTTTATCCGCCGGGCAAAGAGCCGGAAATGATGATGCCGATAGGGCCTGCGTCACAGTAAACAAATAATTTGACATATAGCGGATAGCCCCGACCCGTCGTGACTATCCGCTTTTTTTATTTCAGCTAAGATGCAGGGACACCATCTGGAAAATTTATATAGGCAAATCCACCGCGATACTTTCCTGCCGCCTCATCGTAAACTCTCACTGCTACCCCGCTTGTCCTCGAATATCTTTGTCAGTGGCCTTGCTAATTTTACGAGACAAGGAGGATTCATCTTTTGATTGCCTCAACAACGTTCGGGACAGGTTACCATCCCCAGTCGGCGGGCGGGGCGCTCTCACGTCGTTCACCGTCGCCGGGTCTTTCCCAGCCGCGAGGCGTATTTCGTTTCTGGCCTGGACCCCACTGCCGCACAGCTCCAAATTCGCCGGGCTGCTGAGACCATCGGTTCATTGGCCTGTGCATCCAGGCCTGCTGTCCCCAGCCGGCCATAGCGGCCTGACGGCAGGGTTGTCCTCCCCATCGAGCACCAGCCCAGCCCGTAGCCCAGCCGCGATTGAATCCGGGACCGCCCGCTGCCCAGCCCGGGCCTCCGCGCCTGCCAGCCATTGCCCAGCGACGGCCTTGACCTTGGCCGACACCCGCTCTTGCCCATCTGCGATGCGCCTGCCGATGCCATTTGTTGAGCTTCGCCAACTTTTGCATTTTGTCCCTGCGGGCCTCCATTTTTTTGATAACCGCGCCCATTTTCTCCCTGTCATTGGCTTTGTAGGCCGCAACCAACTGGTCGAGGAGTCCTTTTTGCTTTGTCTGCTTTTCGACAGCTTTTGCCTGCTGCTTTTGCTTTGCGGCGGGCTTTTTATTCTGTGCCTTTTCAGCAGCGAAAAGGGCTATCGAAGCCAGTAAAACGCACCCTACGACACCTGCTATGATTTTTCTTGTCATTTTACGCTCCTTTCCAAACGGTTCAAATTAACGTGCAATCTACAAACAGAGACGTTTTAAGGCCCTATTTTATTGCGGCAGGCGCGAAAATGACTTTTAGAGGCGGAATACGGTGTTCAGGGACTATCCCAAAAGAAAACCGCAATTCCCTTGACAACACCGGCCAAGAGCAATAAATTGCTTGATTCGTATGTAGTAAAGAAGACGAAACCGGGGCGGGGAAAGCCCCCGCCGGGTAATTTATCAACGAACTGGTGGGTAATTCCCACCCCATGAGAAAGGAAAAGGAGATTTGGAAATGGCAACAAAGGTTGCAATAAATGGATTCGGCAGAATCGGCAGAGCCGTAACAAGAATACTTATGCAGAAAAAAGGTAATCTCGAACTGGTCGCTATCAATGACCTCTCGGACGCCAAGTCGCTGGCGCACCTGTTTAAATATGATACCGTCGAAGGCAAATGGCAGGGAACCGTTGAGGCGAAGGGTTCAGACCTGGTTATAAACGGCAAGACCATAAAGGTGCTGGCTGTGAAAAATCCGGCGGAACTGCCGTGGAAGGATATGGGCGTAGATATCGTCGTCGAATCAACGGGCCTGTTCAGAAATAATCAATCGGAAAAAGGCGGCTACGGCGACCACATTAAAGCAGGCGCCAAAAAAGTCGTCCTGACCGTCCCGGCCAAAGACAATATCGATGCGACAATCGTGATGGGCGTCAACGACAACACGCTCACCAAAGAAACAAAAACCGTTTCCAACGCGAGCTGCACAACCAACTGTCTTGCCCCAATCGCCAAGGTTCTGAATGACAGCTTCGGCATCGAAATCGGCGTTATGACCACAATTCACGCATACACCAATGACCAGAAAGTCGCCGACCAGATTCACAAGGACCTGCGCCGGGCAAGAGCGGCAGCAGCTAATATGATTCCCACAAGCACAGGCGCCGCCAAGGCAATCGGCAAGGTCATACCTGAGCTTGACGGAAAATTGGACGGCTTCGCGATTCGCGTCCCGATACCGGTAGGCAGCATCGTTGACCTCGTCGTCAACGTCAAAAAAGACGTCACCATCGCCGACGTAAACGCCGCGATGAAAAAGGCAGCCGAAGGCCCGATGAAAGGTATCCTCGTTTACTGCGACGAGCCGATTGTCAGCAGCGACATCGTCAACAATCCCGCCTCGAGCATTTTCGATTCGCTGCTCACAATGGTAAAGGGCAAAACCGTTAAAGTAATCAGCTGGTACGACAACGAATGGGGCTATTCCAATCGCACGGTCGATATAATGGAAAAAATGGCAAAACTCGGATAAGCAACCCATCGGGTCTCGACACATCGAGGCCCGATTTTTTTTTACTATTTGGCACGATTTCGCGAGACAGGTGAGGATATGGCCAAGAAAACAATAGCCGACATAGACGTAAAAGGTAAAAGAGTGTTTATGCGGGTGGATTTCAACGTCCCGCTGGATGAGAATTGCAACATCACCAGTGACAAAAGAATCGTCGCGGCGCTACCGAGTATCAAAAAGGTGCTCGAAGGGGGCGGCTCGCTGATTCTGGCCAGTCACTTAGGCAGACCGAAAGGCAAAGCAGACCCCAAGGCGTCAATGAAGCCGGTCGCTAAACGGCTGTCGGAACTTTTGGGCAAAGAAGTCCTGTTCGCAAACGACTGCATAGGGCCGGACGTCAAGGCAAAGGCAAATGCGCTTAAGCCGGGCGACGTTTTGCTGCTTGAAAACGTCCGCTTTCATTCTGAAGAGGAAATCAAGGACAAAAAGGCCAAAGAAGACCCGGCGCTTCGCCAGGCGAAGGACGCCTTTGCAAAACAGATGGCTGAATTGGCTGACGTGTACGTCAACGACGCCTTCGGAACCGCGCACAGGGACAATGCTTCTATGTACACGGTGCCTGCTACGATGAAGGGCAAGCCGCGGGTTATCGGGTTTCTGGTCGAAAAGGAGCTTAAGTTCTTAGGTGAAACCGTTGCCAACCCGGTCAAGCCGTTTGTGGCCATCTTAGGCGGCGCGAAGGTATCGGACAAAATCGGCGTTATCGAAAACCTCATCAGCAAGGTCAACAAGATATTCATCGGCGGCGCTATGGCCTATACCTTTTTCAAGGCCAACGGAAAAAGCGTGGGCAAGAGCTTGTGCGAAGACAACTTTATCGAAAAGGCCGGGGAGCTGCAGGAAAAGGCAAAAAATGCAAACTGCGAGTTGCTTCTGCCCGTCGATACCGTCGTCGCAAAAGAATTCAAGGCGGGCGCCGAGAACAAGGTCGTCACAGGCGATATCGAAGAGGGGTGGCAGGGAATGGACATCGGCCCCGAGACCCGCAAATTGTTTGCAGAAAAACTGTCCGATGCAAAGACAATTGTCTGGAACGGCCCGATGGGCGTCTTCGAGATGCCGCCTTTCGACGAGGGCACAAAGGCGGTCGCCCAGGCGGTGGCCGAGGCAACGGACAAAGGCGCACGCAGCGTAATCGGCGGAGGCGACAGCGCAAGCGCACTGAAAAAACTGGGCCTCGACAAAAAGGTCACGCACATTTCGACAGGCGGCGGAGCGTCGCTGAAATTCCTCGAAGGCAAAAAATTCGTCTGCCTCGAAATACTTGACGAGAAATAACAACCGTTCTTTTTGCGAGATACAAGATCGGTTGCGAGGAAGCTTATGGCTAAACCAAAATTACCAAAAGCGGGGACAGTTGAGATTAATCCTTCGATACTGGACTCGGATTTTGCCCGGCTGGGCGATGTGCTTGCGGTAATCGAAAAGGCCGGCGTGAAAATGGTGCATCTTGACGTTATGGACGGGCATTTCGTTCCCAATATCACCATCGGCCCGCCCGTAGTAGAAAAACTGCGAATGCACAGCAAATTGTTTTTCGACTGTCACCTGATGATTACCGACCCGCGGAAATACGCACCTATGTTCATCAAGGCGGGGGCGAATAATTTAACGTTTCACATAGAGGTCGAGAAAAGACCCGCCGATTTGATAAAAATGCTCCACGATAAAGGCACCACGGCGGGATTGTGCCTGAACCCTGAAACGCCGGTCAAGGCGATTGAAAAGGTTGCTCGCCTGTGTGATATGATTCTTGTAATGACGGTGCATCCGGGTTTCGGCGGTCAGAAATTCATCACGGCAGCGGCAAAAAAAGTTCGCGTAGTCCGCCAGCTCGTCGGCCCGGACATAAGGGTGGAGGTTGACGGCGGCATCAACGTTGAAACCGCCCCCACGGTAGTTGATTACGGCGCCGATACGCTTGTCGCAGGACACGCGATTTTCTCAAAAAAAGACCGTATCGCAGCCATAAACGCCCTTAGGCGAAGCGTACAGCAAGCCACCAGCAACGGCCGAGATTAATTAACCCTGGAAAACAACCCCCTTTTCTGGTAAAATCCTTTCCTGCCTGCGGATGGGATTCAGGCACAGATTATGGCAAAAGAGACAAAGTCAAAATGGAACAGCTTTTCGCTTCGCAAGCGAAAGGAGATTCCCGACGGGCTGTGGACGCGGTGCCCGGCGTGTGAGCACATGCTTTATAAAAGCGCCGTCGAGAGCAATCTCAATGTCTGCCCGGAGTGCGACTATCATTTCCGCATCAATGCATCGACACGCATCGGCTACCTGGCCGACGAGGGGTCTTTCGAGGAGATGCTCACGGACCTTTCCAGCAACGACCCGCTCGACTTTAATTTCAGGGGCACAACCTATCGCCAGCGTTTAAAGGCCGACGAGCAGAAAAGCGGCGCCAGAGAGGCGATGCGAATCGGCAAGGCGTTCATCAGGGGAAGGCCCCTGATGCTGGCGGTAATGGAGCCGAACTTCCTGATGGGCTCGATGGGTTACGTAGTAGGCGAAAAGCTCTGCGCGGCCGTCGAAAAGGCAATTGAAGAAAAACTTCCCCTTGTAGCGGTCTGCTCATCGGGCGGGGCGAGGATGCACGAGGGCGTCGTGTCCCTGGGGCAAATGGCCAAGACCAGCGCGGCCCTGGCCAGATTTGACAAGGCAGGGGGATTATTCCTGTCGGTCCTCACCGACCCCACAACAGGGGGTGTTACAGCCAGTTTCGCAATGTTAGGCGACTGCCTTATCGCTGAGCCGAGAGCGCTAATCGGCTTTGCCGGCCGCCGAACAATCGCCGAGACCATAAAAGTGGAATTACCGGAGGGCTTTCAGACGGCCGAATTTATGCTGCAACACGGATTTATAGATATGATTGTTCACCGCAAAGACCTCCGAAGTGAAATCGCCCGCCTCATCGACTATTGTCAGAAATAGCACCCCCAATAACGCTATCTTGTATTCTGGCCCGCGACGGCCAGAACAAGAGCAAAGACCTTCGAGGCCCCCGCTTCCTTCAGTGTTTTCGCACACTCATTAAGCGTGGCGCCGGTCGTTTTGACGTCATCGACAAGGCAAATCCGCCGACCTGCAAAAGGATGTCGATAACGAACAGCAAAAGCACCCGCGACGTTTCTTGCGCGGGCGGCCGGTGTAGGCATCGTCGGCTGGGCTTTAGTATAACGGACACGAACGAGGTCTGTGCTGATTTTTGCGGAGTGATATTTTAATCCTCCGGCCAAAAGATACGACTGGTTATAGCCCCGAAATAATCGCCTCAGCCAGTGCAGAGGGACGGGGACAAACAGGTCAATCTCTCCGGAAAAAGCACTCGCCTCAAGGGCCGAACGGACAAGCCCGCCAAGCACAGAATCCAGCTCTGTTCGGCCGTTTTTGAAAGCGGGGACAGTTTTTCGCATCGATTCTGCGTAAATGCCGGCGCGGGCGACAGCGTCGAAATAAAGCTCGTCGCTGCGGCAGTTTTGACAGGTATTATCATAAATCGCATACGGGCTTACGTCTCTGCCGCAACGCCCGCAGTAATCGGGCGAGCACACAGATATAAGCCCTTCCCAGCAGTCCGGGCAAAGAACGCCGTCGATCTCGGCATTCCTACTTCCGCAGGCGGCGCACACTGCGGGCCAAAGCAGATGGCCCAGCGCCTGTGCGAAGACAGCACCTTTTTGCCCAAACCTGTTTGACGTTATGTTTCGAACAGCCATTGTCTTAAAGGCGGATTCAGGGATTACAACGCTTGCATGGTCTTTTGCCGGCGGCAATTGCTTCTTCTCTGCTGACGTAGCCGACAAGGTTTTTCGGTGCGATTTGCTGTGCGAACGGACAATCCGGCTTATGAAATACCTTGCTGTTTTTCGAGGCAACAAATTTCTGTTCAATCACTTGCTGTTGTTCAGTTTTAATCCTTTCTCGTTCAGGCAACTTGCGTGACTGCAAATGGGCCCGATTGACTTCATTCCGATTGTGTGTTGTTCTTGCTTTAGACCACGACTTTATAAACGCCTGTGCCTGCCCAACGGCGACCGAAATTACAGAATCCTCAACATCCTTTGATGCAGCCAAGTGCATAACCGGCTCGTCTGTCCAGACATCTGCTTTTATATTAGCTTTTGGGATATCCTCAAGGATAACCTTCTTTGCTAAAGAGCTTTGAAGGCGAAAAATTGTTTGGTTGGCATTATCCAGATTCAGCAAGTCAATCTCGACGCGAAACTCAGGAACATCAGCAGGATGAAATCTCAGATTACGTACCGAGTTGGGGTCAATTCGCCTTTTGAGAACTTTGGCCATCGATGAACTTGCGTCCACAGCAGTATCAATAATATCGATACCGGAATCTCGAAATATGCCCTTAATTTGCGTCTCGATTTCGGAAGGAAGCCACAAGTTCGGGTCGCTAAATGCACCTCGTAAAATAACATTAATATAAAGACAATTAACGTCCGCCAGCGCCGGATTGGGATGGCCAACCAGGTAAGGGCTTTGGGGAAAAGTTACTAACTCCTGTTGAGCAAAAGACGGGCATGAGATAAAGACAGCAAGAATACTCAGCGTGAAAAGATATGCTATTTTCATAATTTTTTATCTCCTTAGCGATTTAGTGACTTACGCAAGAGTATAGCTATAGAAAATTATGCGTCAAGAGCCGCTTACGGCGGGTTGACACCATGCAAGTCACGGTTTAAGCTTTAAGGTAACATATTATTGGAAAGGAACCTGAAAAATGATAATCGTGACAGGCGGGGCGGGATTTATCGGCTCAGCACTTATAGCAGCAATTAACAAACGCGGAGTTACGGACATTATAGTCGTTGACCGGCTTGGATCGGACCAGCGATGGAAGAACCTCGTTAATCTTCGATTTGCCGACTACATCAACAAGGACGACTTTATAGATATGGTCGCGGAAGACGTGCTGCCGTTTTCGGTGGAAACCGTATTTCATTTAGGCGCCTGCTCATCGACAACCGAGACAGATGTTTCATTTCTGATGGAAAACAATTTCGAATATACAAAGCAGCTTGCTCAGTGGACTGCCGATGAAGATATAAGGTTTATTTACGCATCAAGTGCGGCAACATACGGTGACGGCTCACAGGGATTCAGCGATGATGAAGACAAACTCGAAATACTCAAGCCCCTTAATCCATACGGCTACTCAAAACAGGTTTTTGACCTGTGGGCGAAAAGGAACGGCCTGCTGGATAAAGTTGTGGGCCTTAAATACTTCAACGTCTTCGGTCCAAACGAATATCACAAGGCGGAGATGCGAAGCTTCGTATTAAAGGCATTCGAGCAGATAAACGCAACGGGCAAGGTGCGTCTTTTCAAATCGCACAGGCCCGATTACAAGGACGGCGAGCAGAAACGGGATTTTCTTTATGTAAAAGACGCGGTAGATATGACGCTTTTCTTTTTAGATAATCCCAAGACGAGCGGGATATATAACCTGGGCGCAGGCAAAGCACGCACCTGGAATGATTTGGCAAAGGCTGTATTTGCCGCGATGGGTAAACAGGCCAATATCGAATACATTGATATGCCAGATTCGGTCCGCAATCAATATCAGTATTTCACCGAAGCCGAGATTACCAAACTCCGCTCCACCGGCTACAAAAAACCAATTACCTACCTTGAGGACGGTATTAAGGATTATATCACTAATTATCTGGTGCAAGGTGAGTATTTAAGCAACAAGTAAACTTGCCTGTATTTTCTCAATCGCTTATAATTCCGCAAATTATGTCACAGCCAATTACAGAACAACTGAAATTGCTCAAGCGCGGCACGGTTGAGATTTTCACCGAAGCCGAATTAGCAGAGAAGCTGAAATCCGGCCGGCAACTGCGCATTAAGCTGGGTCTTGACCCCACAAGCCCGGATATTCACTTAGGCCATACGGTCGTGCTGCGCAAGATGAGGCAGTTTCAGGACTTAGGTCACAAGGCGGTACTTATTATCGGCGACTATACAGCGCGAATCGGCGACCCGACGGGCGTCAATGCCACCCGGCCGATGCTGACGGGCGAACAAATCGAGCAGAACGCGAGGACCTATTTCGAGCAGGCGGGCAAAATCCTCGATACCTCTGACGGAAAATTAGAGGTGCGTTACAACTCCGAATGGCTCGAACAGATGACGCTGATGGAGCTTATCCAGCTTGCGGCGAAAAAGACCGTTGCACAAATGCTCCAGCGAGACAGCTTCAAACTGCGGCTCGACAGGGGCATCGACGTTTACACGCACGAATTCATTTACCCTCTTATGCAGGGTTACGATTCGGTCGTGATAAAAAGCGACGTGGAATTAGGCGGCACGGACCAGATATTTAATAATCTCGTCGGCAGGGACATCCAGAAGGCATACAACCAGCCGCAGCAGGTAGTCATTACCCTTCCCATACTCGTCGGGCTGGACGGCAAGGAAAAAATGAGCAAGTCGAAGGGCAATTACGTCGGCGTAACCGATGAGCCGAACGATATGTTCGGCAAGGTGATGAGCATATCCGACGATATGATGGAAAATTATTTTACACTGCTTACGGACCTGCCTGCAAACAAAATCTCGGAACTGACCAACTCACAAAAGACCCACCCCAAAAAGGCCAAGGTCCTACTGGCCAGAACGATTGTCTCTCAGTTTTATGGTGCGAAGACGGCTGATTCGGCGGCCAAGCAGTTCGATAAGGTCTTTGCGCAAAAACAGCTTCCTGACGAAATCCCGGAATTTGAACTCCCTGATGAGCCAATTTCGGTCAAGCAATTGCTTCTTGCCTGCAAGCTGGTAGAGACAGGCGGCGAGGCAAAACGAATGTGCGCACAGTCGGCCGTTACAATCGAAGGGGAAAAAATGACCGACCCGAACGCTCAAGTCGCTCCCAAGTCCGGTATGACAATACAGGTCGGCAAGCGAAAATTCGCAAAAATAAAAAGTCACGTAGCCCGGTTTTAGTCCCGAGGGGCCTTTTTATTGTTTTCCGAAAAAGTCAGTAATGTCGAAGTAGAGGGTTGCCCGCCGGCCATCGGGCGTTCGAAAATCCATCCTGTCATACATTTTGCCGCCGGTGTTCAGGACCGACTGTTTTATCAGTTGCCAATCCGGATGATTCTTTTTTATCCAGTCGTATTCTGCACGGATACCAGCAACGTTATCCGGCGCCTTTATTATAACGGCCCTTTCAACGGAGCTGCCGTCCCCGCCTTCAACCGACACGCCTTTTAATTTGGGCCACCCGTCATCACCGACGGTCTGGCCTGTTTGCGTACCCCCCTGCTCGCAGCCGACAATCAGCAGGAGAACAATTAACAAAAATCCTTTTTTCATATTTCCTCCTGACTATCGCAAACCCATAACAGGCGCCGTTCGCCGACAAGCGGCGAACGAAGACTGGAGACGAAGGGAATCGAACCCTCATTTCCGCGATGCGACCGCGGTGTGCTCCCGTTACACCACGTCCCCTGAAATCAAAACTGCCACTTATCGAAGCAGACGATATTATTCATCGGCTCCCGCGTCGTCTGCCTTTTGCCGTTGGCGGGATAGCCCAAAACCATCAATTCAATTATAGCAACATTTTCAGGTATCTCCAGAGCTTGTCTGACCTTTTCGGCATCGAACGAGCCAATCCAGCAGGTCGCCAGGCCAAGCTCGGTCGCCATAAGAGCGACATGCTCAAGGGCGATAGCCACGTCAATCGGGGCAATTTTCTGGCCGCATCGCATCGTGTCTTTGCAGACGCTGCACGCCGCCAACATAGCGCCGGCCTGGCCGAATGCCTTTGTCTGATTTGTGCAGTCGGCCACCTTCTGCTTGCGAACCTTATCGGTAACGACTACAAACCGCCAGTCCTGCAGGTTTTTGGCCGAGGGCGCCTGTCGGGCCGCCTCGAAAATTTTATCGAGTTTTTCTTGTTCGATGGGCCTGTCCTTATATGCCCTGCACGAGTATCTGCTCTTAATCGCTTCAAATACGTTCATAAACGCCTCCGAATAAAACCATCTATGCCGGATTGAGAGTATAAGCCATTTAGGATATTGACGCAAGCGGCCAGGTTGGGTATCCTGCACTTTAGCCGGGCGGTTAGCTCAGTTGGTTAGAGCGCCTGCCTTACACGCAGGAGGCCACTGGTTCGAGTCCAGTACCGCCCACTGACCCTTCGCAATCAGTTCTTTTATGGCTCGTCGGATATGTTCCGGCAGATTAGGCCAGGCGGTTACTATTTTGTTAAATCAAAAGATGCTAATGATTTCTCCGGGTTACAGATGAACAAATATGGGCCGAATTTATCACTAAAGAATCAATATGCCTCAGTCTGTAATAATATTGCAGATCAAGTACCTGAATTTGGCCAATTTAATGAAAAACTTTCTATCGATGAAAAGTTTGGACAGCCTTTGGTCTTTAGAACTTCCGAGCTTGCTAATAAAATCGCCAATTTAGGGCCACCCACTATAGATGAATAATGTCTGACAGGGATGGAGTCAATGATAGGCCTGACAATTGCCCCTGGACTACAAATCCAGATAAAACTGACAGCTATTGTGATGGCGCGTCAAATTCCGGCGCGCCGGGATTCATTTTCACCCTTAATCCTCCCTAAAAACCAAAATCCAAAATCACCTAACAGGTGACTTCGGATTCCTAATAGCGGGGGAATCATATAAGGACCAGGAGATGCCGATTATTTGCCCAAAATGCGGAATATGATGGCACTTTTGTCATTTTTCGACAAGCCCAAAATCACGTAACTCTTTGTTGGTAAATACCTTAGCGAATGTCACACCTCCAGACCCTGACACGATTTTACGACCTACCCAAATACGACTAAATTCAATAAAACCGACGGCTTATAAAGCCGAATTTTTTATGTACTTAGCAGTCGAATGAATTTCTTATAGTACGCCGTACCAAAAACAGATCCGGACAAAATTTCATGAAGCTTTTAATGCATGAAACATACGACCAGCGTTTGCGAAAAACTCCTATATAAACTGAAAATAACCGGGGCCTGCTTCACTTTTCAGCGTTGCAGGCCCCGTATATAAGGAGGTTATACTGCTTACCGATAAAATCCGGCTTGTATTACGGCCAGAGTTTCTCGGTCATCCACTCGTCACACATCAAAGCAAGGTCGCCGAAGTTGACTATATCGAATCCAGAACCCAGTGGTGGCCCTTGGCTGAGCTTGATATTGGCGGGAGAAGCTACCTCGACGTGGAGTATGCCGGTACCGTCGGTTGCTATATAATGGACTTCTTCTGGCGTCAGAGCATAATCAAAGACCTTGAAGTCATCAATCCGGCCTGCCCACCGTCCCCAGCCAACGCGTGATCCAATTAAGAAGCTAGTAGCCGGACCGACGAACAGCGGTGCACCGACGTCGGGGTCGGTCGTGGAGTTAGCGTCCGCGACTTGCTGACCGTTCAGATAGATGACCATCCTGTCAGCTTCCTGGACGAATATCCAGTTATTCCAGCGGTTGCCGAAAGCATCAAGCCCTGGATTGCAGCTTATGCATGCGCCATCTCCGATAAAACTCTTACACAAGACGCCCTGTGGGCCAAACGGGAAGTCATTGCCCCACGGTGTCGGACAATATACCAATACCGCTTCACCGGCTGAGTTGTTGGCGGTGAGAAGACCGACCCATCCGTCGTCGAGCTCAGGAGATGTCATATCCCCGTTAATCCATATCGAGAAGCTTATCTGACCGTCAGCTCCGGAGCCATCCATAAAGTATAACGATGCTGTAGGAGCTTCAATATAGCTATTCTGTCCGGAGGGGAGGTAGATGCACCCGCTACCATCACGTCCGCCGCTGCTATCCCAAGTCAGTGTCGAACCATAATTTACAACCCCACCAATATAGTCGTTAGCATCGCCTGTTCCGCTGTCGGCGCAAGCTGTGCCGGAGGTTTCGTCGAATTTGTACCACAATATCGGGGCCTGTGGCGCCTGCGTACTGTCAATCCAGTTGAAGTCCTCGTCATGTACGAGCCAGTCGGTTGCAAGAACGTCCAGGTCGGACCAGCCGACAAAGCAGTCATCGTCAAGATCAGCAACAGGACCTTTATCCGGCACGCATGTGCTGGCGAGAATTTTCAGGTCGTCGA
>CAZHVR010000015.1:0-44386 GCA_964536225.1 uncultured Pirellulales bacterium | reverse complement strand
GTCCAGGGCCTTGCGGTAGTCGATTGGGATAACCTTCACAAATTTGCCGACGCAATCCTGCCAGTTGCTCAAAATCTGATGCGCTTTGGCGCTGCCCGTCCAGTCGAAGTGCTTCTGAATAAGCTCCTTGAGCAGTTGTTTGTCATCCTGCTGCCATACGTTTTGAAGCTCCACCATATCGAGGTTGCACAGGGTATCGAAATTGCTTGTTTCGTCGAGGACGTAGGCGATGCCTCCGCTCATACCTGCCGCGAAATTGCAGCCGGTTTTACCGAGCACTGCGACGGTTCCTCCCGTCATATATTCGCAGCAGTGGTCACCGACACCTTCGACAACGACGGTCGCGCCGCTGTTGCGAACGCAGAGCCGCTCGCCGGCCATCCCGTTTATGAAGACCTCGCCTCTCGTTGCGCCGTACAAAAGAGTGTTGCCCGCGATGATATTTTCATGTGCGGTAAACGGGACGTCGGCGGGCGTCACGACAACAATTCTGCCGCCACTGAGCCCTTTGCCGAGGTAATCGTTACTGTCGCCAATCAGTTTCAGCGTAATGCCCGGCGCCAGGAACGCCCCGAAACTCTGTCCCGCGGAACCCCGAAGCACGACCTGGAGCGTATTGTCCGGCAGACCCTCCGGACCGTATTTGGCTGCAACGCGGTTGCTCAATATTGCTCCTACGGTCCTGTTGACGTTGCGAATGGGCATCTCGATTACCATAGGTTTTTTCTTATCAATCGCCGCTTCGGCTTTTTCGATAATCTTCCAGTCGAGGTGGTCTACCAGCTTGTCCGGCTGTTTTCCGGTCGCCCGAATTGCTCTGCCGTCGGAGTTGTCCGGCTTACGAAAGATTGCCGAAAAATCCAGCCCTTTTGTCTTCCAGTGCTCGATTGCCTTGTTGGTTCCCAGCCGGTCAACCCGGCCGACCATGTCCTCGAATTTCGTAAAGCCGAGCTGCGCCATAATCTGCCGCACCTCCTCGGCCACGAAAAACATATATCGTTCGAGATATTCGGGCTTGCCCGCAAAGCGTTTGCGAAGCTCCGGGTCCTGCGTGGCTATGCCGAACGGGCAGGCGCCTTCGTGGCATTTGCGTAACAGCGTGCAGCCCAGCGTCACCAAAGCCGCCGTGCCGAACCCGAAACGTTCCGCACCCAAAAGGGCGGCGATTACGATGTCCCGTCCTGTTTTCATCTGGCCGTCCGCCTGGACCCTGATTCGATCCCGCAGGCGGTTCATCACGAGGACCTGCTGCGTCTCGGCGAGTCCCAGCTCCCAGGGGATGCCGGTGTGTTTTATCGAAGAGAGCGGGCTGGCGCCCGTTCCGCCGTCGTGGCCGCTGATTAAGACCTCGTCCGCGTTGGCCTTCGCGACGCCTGCGGCAATTGTCCCAACGCCGACCTCGGCGACTAATTTGACGGACACTTTTACGCCGGGATTGCTGCATTTGAGGTCGTAAATGAGCTGCGCCAAATCCTCTATCGAGTATATGTCGTGGTGGGGAGGCGGCGATATGAGCGTTACGCCGGGCGTAGAATAGCGTAATCTCGCAATCTCCTCGGTTACTTTGTGTCCCGGCAATTGTCCGCCTTCGCCGGGCTTTGCGCCCTGGGCTATTTTTATCTGCAGCTCTTTTGCGTGCGACAGGTAGTTTATGGTCACGCCGAATCTTCCGCTTGCTACTTGTTTAATCCCGCAGTTGAGCGAATCGCCGTTGGGCAGGGGGGTATAGCGGGCGGGGTCTTCGCCGCCTTCACCGGTGTTGCTCATCGCCCCGATGCGGTTCATTGCTATTGCAAGACATTCGTGTACCTCTTTGCTTAATGAGCCGTGGCTCATAGCGCCCGTGCAGAACCTTTTGACTATTTTCTCTGCCGGCTCGACGTTTTCGATTGGGACGGGTTTTCCATCCTCGAATTCGAACAATCCTCGCAGTGTGCATAACTTTTCGGCTTGTTCGTTGACCGCTTGTGCGAATTCTTTGTATGCCTGCCGGTCGTTGTTCCTGGCCGCGAGCTGAAGACGAGTCACCGTTGTCGGGTTCCACAGATGTCTTTCGCCCGAGTTTCTGTAATGGTATTCTCCGCCAAATTCCAGTCCGAGCAAACCGGCTCCGGCCTGCTCGAATGCCGACTGATGTCGGGCAATCGTTTCCTGAGCAATTTCCGCAATTCCCATTCCGCCGACACGGGAGCTTGTCCCTGTAAAGTATTTGTCGATTGTCCCGCGGTTAAGCCCGATTGCCTCGAAAAGCTGGGCGCCTGTGTAGCTGCGAAGGGTTGAGATGCCCATCTTACTCATAACCTTCAGGATGCCCTTTTTGATTGCGGCGATGAAGTTATCGGCTATCTGCGTCGGCTCCATTTTTGCGGGCAGGTGTCCCTGCCGCTGAAGCTCGAATAATGTTTCGAACGCAAGGTATGGGTTAATTGCGTTGGCGCCGAAACCGCATAACAGGCAAAAGTGCATTACCTCTCTCGGCTCGCCCGTTTCTATAATCAATCCGGCCTCGCCTCGCAGGCCGCGATTTAATAGGCCGTGATGAACAGCCGAGGTCGCCAATAATGATGGTATTGCAGCTTTATTTTCCGATATTTCTCTATCACTGATGATTATCAGTGAAGCGCCATTGTGTATGGCCTGTGTTGCGGCCTCTATCAGCTCGTCGAGGGCTTTTTGCAAACTCTCGCCCGCATCGCCAGAATAAGGGTTGAACAGGGCTGATATCGTCGTGACTCGAAAATCTTCCCTCTTTACTGCCCTAAGGCGCTCGATGTCCTCATTGGTCAGAATCGGGTGAGGCAGCTTCAGTTGCCGGCAGTGCTGTGGGCTTTCTTCGAGGAAGTTGCGTTTCTTTCCGACAAATGACATCAAGCTCATCACAAGCCCTTCACGCAGCGGGTCGATGGCGGGATTGGTCACCTGCGCAAAAAGCTGCTTAAAGTAATTAAACAGCGGTTTCGGCTTATCGGACAGCAGCGCCAAGGGGGTGTCGTTACCCATTGAACCCACCGGCTCCTGCCCGTGAATCGCCATCGGCGTTAAAATCGTCTTCAACTCTTCGCTGGTATAGCCAAATGCCCGCATTTTCTGCAATATCGTTTGGGGGTCGCTGTTTATCAGTTTGGGCGAGTCGAATAAGCCGCGAAGCTCGATTCTGTTTTCCTCAAGCCAGCGTCGATATGGTCTGCGCCGGGCAATTTTACTTTTGATTTCATTGTCGGTAATAATGCGTCCCTCGACGGTATCTACCAGGAACATATTTCCCGGCTGCAGCCGGCCTTTTCTGCTTATTTTCTCCGGCGGAAATTCGACGACACCGGCCTCGCTGGCAATCACCACCAGGCCGTCGGTTGTAACGAGGTATCTGCACGGCCGAAGGCCGTTGCGGTCCAGCGTCCCGCCTATTAAGCGCCCGTCGGTAAATACCATCGCCGCGGGACCGTCCCAGGGTTCCATTATCGAGGAATGATATTCGTAGAACGCGCGTTTGTCAGTGCTGATGTAATATTTCGGTCCGAACGCCTCCGGTATCATCATCATCATTGAGTGCGGCATATTTCGCCCGGCCCGCACCAAAAGCTCAAGGGCCGCATCGAAACACCCCGAATCGCTCGTTGCCTCGGATAGCACGGGTATCAGGTCGCCTATATCATCACCGAATGCTTCGCTTGACATTATGGTTTCACGCGCGCGCATATAATTGCGATTGCCGTTTAGCGTATTGATTTCGCCGTTATGCGCTATGCAGCGAAACGGCTGGGCAAGCCGCCAGTTCGGAAACGTGTTGGTGCTGTAACGCTGATGAACTATCGCAAGGGCACTTTTGATTTTTTTCTCGGCAAGGTCGGGATAATACGCGAACAGCTGCCTCGCCATAAACATTCCCTTGTAGCAAATTGTTTTGCAGGATAGCGACGTAACATAAAAGTCCTCGCCGGATTCGCCGAATTTTTCCCTGACTAATCGTTCCGCCCGGCGTCTGGCCATATAAAGCCGGCGTTCGAGTCCCGGCAGGTCTAGATCGTTTTGCTCATCCAGACCATCGACAAATATCTGCTTTATCGACGGTTCTGCGGAAAGGGCGATTTCACCGAGGCAGCCGTTCGATGTCGGCACGTCACGCCAGCCCATTACCTTCATTTCATAATATCCAATCGCCGATTCTAAAATCTCGTCGCATTGCTCCCGCAGCTCGGCGTTCTTCGAGCCGAAGACCATCCCTGCTCCGTAACGCCCCGGCTCGGGTAATGTAAAGCCCAGTTTTTCACACTCGGCGGTGAAAAACTCGTGCGGAATCTGAAACAGGATGCCTGCACCGTCGCCGGTCATTTCGTCTGCGCCGGCGGCGCCGCGGTGGTGAAGATTAAGCAGTATCTCCTTACCGTATTCGATTATCGAATGGTCTTTCCTGCCGGTGATATTCACAACAGCCCCGATACCGCAGGCGTCATGCTCCCGCCGGGCTTCGTAAAGACCCTGGTTTTTGAATTTCATTGTTTCCATACATTTCAATTATACGTAAAAAACGTGTCAAATCCTTCTATAAATGGTTAATACCAACCATAAGCAAAAGTGATATATATTGCAATAATTCTAATAATGGTTTTAATTGAGACGGTCTCCCGGCGCTAAAAAGGAGTTTACTGAGAAGATGTTTGAGGTAATAATGGGGCAAGGCCCGCTCCGTTTCGCCCCGTAGGACGACTGCGAGCAGGCCTCACCCGCAACCCAATGCCCACTGCACGACCATTCGTGCAGCTTCGCCCGTTTTAAAATCCCAGGTTTGCCCTGGGTATGCGCCACTATTAACTGTCGAAATAAAGGTGGAACTCGTATGGATGCGGCCTAAGCGCCATCTCATCCAGCTCCTTTTCACGTTTCCATTGAATCCACGTTTCAATCATATCGTCGGTAAAGACGTCGCTGACGGTGAGGAACGCATGGTCTTTTTCGAGGGCATTGATGGCCTCTTCGAGTGAGCCGGGCGCCTTTTTGGTCTTGGCTAACTCTTTCTTGGAAAGCTCATATACGTCCACGTCCATCGGCTTACCCGGGTCGAGCTTGCGTTTGATACCGTCATTGGCGGCCATAAGCATCGCTGCGAAAGTGAGATAGCCGTTGCAGCTCGGGTCCGGGCAGCGGAACTCAACTCGTTTCGATTTTGGACTCGGCGAGTACATCGGAATTCTACAGGCAGCCGACCGGTTACGTGCCGACATACACAGGTTCACCGGCGCCTCGAAGCCAGGTACTAAGCGACGATATGAGTTCGTCGTCGGTGCGGCAAAAGCCAGAATGGCCGGGGCATGGTGAATAAGCCCGGCAACCGCGTGCATGGCGAGGTCCGAAAGCCCGGCATATCCCTTTCCTGCAAACAGCGGCTTGCCGCCTTTCCACAACGAAAAATGCGTGTGCATTCCGGAGCCGTTGTCCTGGAATATCGGCTTGGGCATAAACGTTGCCGTTTTGCCGTGGCGCTTGGCAACGTTCTTTACTATGTATTTGTACCACATAAGGTTGTCGGCCTGCTGAACCAGCGGTGCGTAAACCATGTCTATTTCGGCTTGCCCTCCTGTGGCGACTTCATGATGGTGTTTCTCGACCTTAATGCCGAGCTTCAGCATTTCCTCGACCATTTCGGTGCGGATATCCTGCTGTGTATCGGTGGGGCTGACAGGGAAATAACCGCCCTTGTAACTGGGTTTGTATCCGAGGTTCGGTTCCTCGAATCTGGCCGTGTTCCACGAGCCCTCAATGGAGTCAATATGGTACATTCCTGTGTGCTGGTTCTGCTCATAGCGAACCTCGTCGAATACAAAAAATTCCGGCTCAGGTCCGAAATACGCTGTGTCCGCCAGTCCGGTCTTTTTGATGAATTCGGCTGCTTTTCTGGCGATATTGCGGGGGTCTCGATTATAATCTTCGCGGGTGATGGGGTCGTAAATATCCGCAAGAACGCTCACCGTGGGCTTTTCGAAAAACGGGTCCATCACGGTGGTGCTCAGGTCCGGGACCGCCATCATATCGGACTGGTGAATCGGCTTCCAGCCGCGTATTGACGAACCGTCGAAACCGAGGCCTTCCTTAAAGGCCTTTTCGTCCAGAAATTCCACCGGGAACGTGCAGTGCTGCCAGGTGCCGAGAAGGTCAACGAACTTGATGTCCGCCATCTTTGCGTTGTTCTTCTTGGCAAATTCAAAAAACTGTTTTGGAGTCATCTGTCCACCTCTCTAAGAAAATTGGGTTGCTAATGTTTACCCGCCTGGGGCGGGTTTTTGTTATCCTATGGCTTCGTTGCCTCTTTCACCCGTTCGAATACGGACGCATTCGGACAGGTCAATTACAAATATTTTTCCATCGCCTATTTTTTCTGTTCTCGAACCTTCGATTATTGCTTTTATGGTCGGCTCGACAAATTCGTCGTTGACCGCTATTTCCAGCTTTACTTTTTTCAGCAGGCTGCCCTGTTCTTTGTGGCCCCGGTAAACTTCCGCGATACCTTTCTGTCTGCCCCGGCCGATGACGCTAGATACAGTCACAAGATGAATTTCCTTTTGCGTTAGTTTTTTAAGAACTTCATCCAGTCGGTCGGGCTGAATAACAGCTATTATGTATTTCATTGTTTTGTCCTTTTTCATTTAGTCGATGACGGTATAAGCGGCCTCCCGGTGCTGCGTCAGGTCCAGGCCCACCCGTTCTTCGTGCTCACTGACTCTCAGTTTCATTACTGCATCCACGAACTTAAGAAGTAAAAAGCCGACTGCGAATGAATACACAATTGTGATAATAACTGCTTTGGCCTGAATCCACAACTGCACAGGGTTGCCGTATAACAAGCCGTCTGCTCCGTCCGGGTTGACTGCCTTAGTGGCCCATATACCCGTTGCGAGCACACCCCATATTCCGCCGATTCCGTGCACGCCGAATGCGTCTAACGAATCATCGTAACCCAGCAGCCCTTTAAGACAGGTTACCGCCAGCCACGGAATTATCCCTGCCCCTATGCCTATCCATATCGCCCCCACGGGCGTAACAAAACCGGATGCCGGGGTAATGGCCGCCAGGCCTGCCACCGCGCCGGTAATCATACCCAGTGTTGTGGGTTTTTTATACCTGAGCCAGTCAAGTATTGACCACGTTGTTCCTGCCACGGCACCGGCTATATGAGTCACGGCGAATGCGTTTCCCGCTAAACCCGATGCCCTAAGCGCGCTGCCTGCGTTGAAGCCGAACCAGCCGAACCAGAGCAGTCCCGCTCCCAGCACCGCGAACGGCAAATTGTGCGGAGGGGAGATACCGGACGGATAACCCTGGCGTTTGCCTAAAACAAGAGCTGCCGCAAGGGCAGTCATACCGGCATTGATATGAACCACCGCGCCGCCTGCAAAATCCATCGCTCCAATTTTTTTCAAAAAACCGCCTGCGCCCCAGAGCCAGTGCGCTATCGGGTCGTAAACGATAGTTGCCCATAACAGCATAAAAATGCAGAACGATGAAAACTTCATTCGCTCGGCAAAGGCCCCTATGATTAGTGCAGGTGTTATCACGGCGAACATCATCTGAAACATCATAAACACTTCGTGGGGAACCGTTGCGGCGTAATCTGGATTTGGGGTCATACCCACATTTTTCAGAAATGTCCATTCCAGTCCACCGATTATGGAGTGTTTGTCCGGGCCGAATGATAAACTGTATCCGCACACGACCCACTGGATACTGATTATGCACAGGACCATAAAACACTGCATAAGCACCGACAGCATATTCTTGCGACGGACCAGTCCGCCGTAGAAGAACGCTAGGGCCGGCGTCATAAGCAGTACAAGCGCCGCGGACATCAATACCCACGCCGTATCTCCTGTGTCGATTGTTGCGTTTTGACTTGTCAAAGAACCAGCACTGCCTGGTTGTCCTGTTTCACAAAACGCTGTTCCCGCGGTAAATAAAAGAACTACAACTATAGACAGCGTCCTTTTCATTTCTCTGCACTCCCTGATAACGGCTGCTTTTAGCAAATTTCTTTGTGCTTACATAAAACGGCTGTACTTAAACATTCGCAAAGTCCGTGCCAGGTTGGCTGTTCAGAAGCTGTATTTACATAACCTTTTGTAAAACCAGCAGTTACGCTCACCAATCGCCGGGAGCCGGCAGAGAATAAAACTACATTATCGTATATTCTCCAAAATATATTTACATTATTGTTGTTTTTCGTGTTAAAATGGGGGCTCTGGCAGCCGTGGCACAGAGCCCGCCATAAGCTGGGCAACCTAATGAGTCGCCCAATCATTTCGTTAAAAAAGCATATTACCCTATGGCTTCACCGCCTCTTTCGCCCGTGCGTATTCGGATACATTCGGGCAGGTCGATGACGAATATCTTTCCATCGCCTATTTGGCCGGTTTTTGCGCCTGCGATAATTGCTTTTATTGTTCGCTCGACAAAGTTCTCGTTTACGGCTATTTCCAGCCGGACTTTTTTCAGCAGGTTAACTTCTATCCCAACGCCGCGGTATGACTCGTGGTAGCCCTTTTGCTGCCCGCAGCCCAGCGAATTGGTCACCGACATTTTATATACCTCTTCTTTGTACAGCGCCTGTTTCACGTCGCTGAGCTTATGCGGCTGAATGTATGCAATAATCAGTTTCATATTTAAATCTCCTTACAGCATATTGCCGTCTTGTTATTCGGTAGTGAATACCTGGAAACCGGCATACGCCTCGTTGCCGTGTTCGCCGATATCCAGTCCGCGCAGTTCTTCTTCACGCGAGACCCTGATACCGATGACTGATTTCAAAATGGCCCAGGTTATTATGGCCGCGCCGAAGACGAAAATAGCTACTGTCAAAACTGCGGCCAGTTGTGCACCGAGCAGCTTAAAGCCGCCGCCGAAGAACAGGCCGTTACCGGTAGCCGTGCCGGTGATTGCGTCCTGAGCGAACAGCCCTACGCATATAGTCCCGAAAACACCATTGACGAGGTGAACAGACAGTGCTCCGACGGGGTCGTCCAGACGCAGCCGGTCAAACATCATCACTGCCAGGACAACCAGTGTGCCGGCAATCAATCCGATTATCAATGAGCTGCCTACACTTACGAAAGCGCACGGTGCAGTAATTGCGACAAGGCCCGCAAGGCAGCCGTTCAATGTCATACCGAGATCTGGTTTGCCTAACAGCAGCCACGATACAAAAGTCGCACTCATAATCGCCGCTGCAGCCGCGGTATTTGTCGTTACCGCGATATGGGCGATGGCGTTTGGGTCGGCCGCCATCGTGGAACCGGGATTAAACCCGAACCAGCCGAACCAAAGAACAAACGTTCCGATTGTTGCAAGAGACAGGTTGTGTCCGGGTATTGCCTTGATATGGCCGTTGTCGTATTTTCCGATTCGTGGGCCGAGCATTATTACTCCGGCCAGTGCCGCCCATCCGCCGACGCTGTGAACAACGGTAGAGCCGGCAAAATCAAACGCCCCCATTTTAGCAAGCCATCCCCCGCCCCATATCCAGTGCCCAATGACGGGATATATAAGCATAGCCATCACAAAGGTAAAAACGATAAACGCAATATATTTGATTCGTTCGGCTACCGCACCGGACACGATAGTCGCCGCTGTTCCGCAAAAGACCAGTTGAAAGAAGAATTTCGCCCACAACGGCACACCCGTCCACGAAATTGCCGAGTACACGCCCTGGTACGCCTCGCCCGTTGCAGGCGAGTTATCAGCGCCGCCGGCGAAAAACAGTCCTTTAAGCCCGATGAAGCTGCTGCCGTCGCCGAACATTAATCCCCACCCGATAATCAGAAAGCCCAGTGATGATACCGCGAAAACTATAAAGTTCTTCGACATAATATTCACACAGTTTTTAGCGCGGGAAAAACCGGATTCCACCGCACCGAAGCCGAGGTTCATAAAAAACACCAGGAATGCCGTTATCAAGACCCACACAGTATCAACCATCACTTTAGTTTCCATTTTCTTTTACTCTCCTAAAAATATGGTTTTCAGGAACGGCTTATTGTCAGTAAACGCCGGATTTTATTTCTGCAGCGGTTTTCAAGACCGGCTTAAAGCGCTTCTGACAAAACGGCTGTACCAAAATCACAAAAAACTGTCACGCATCAATGAGCAACTGTTGTGCCATTATTGTATCTGGCGACTAAAAAGGTCATATCTATAGCAGCAGCAAGAAGTTATATTAAAATGAAGGGCAAGAGGTGTGTCTACAAATATGTATTATGTTCGGCCAATAAATACATAATTGTAAATATATAGGCCTAATCAGAAAAAGAGCAATGGGCTCTGCCAGCCGTGGAACAGAGCCCATTTTAAGCAGGACGGTCCATGAGGTGTCCTGTTTATATTGCCGGTTAAAAGCTACCCGATGGCTTCACCGCCTCTTTGGCCCGTGCGTATGCGGATGCATTCGGGCAGGTCCAGCACAAATATCTTGCCATCGCCTATTTGGCCGGTTTTCGCACCTGCGATGATTGCCTTTACCGTTTTCTCGACGAAGTTCTCATTCACTGCGATTTCCAGCCGGACTTTCTTCAAGAGGTTCACTTCCATCCCTACGCCGCGGTATGACTCGTGGTAGCCCTTTTGCTGTCCGCAGCCCAGCGAGTTTGTCACCGACATTTTATATACCTCTTCTCTATACAGCATTTGTTTCACGTCGCTTAGTTTGTGCGGCTGAATGTAAGCAATAATCAGTTTCATATCTGTATCTCCTTGTAATATGTTGCCGCCAAATTATTCTGTAGAGAATACCTGGAAACCAGCGTATGCCTCATTGCCATGCTCACCGATATCGAGACCTTTGAGCTCTTCCTCTGAGCTGACACGCAGACCTGTGGTTTTGCTCAGAATCCCGAACAATACCAGTCCGATTCCGAAGGCCCATACGAACGCCGTCGCTGCACCTAAAAGCTGCACGCCGAATTGTTTGAATCCGCCGCCGTAGAACAGGCCGCCATCCATCGCGAACAGTCCGAAAGACAGAGTTCCCCATAAACCGTTTACGCCGTGAACACTGACAGCGCCGACCGGGTCGTCGATTTTCAGCACGTGGTCAAAGAACAGTACGCTAAGCACCACCAGGATGCCGGCGACGCCGCCAATGATAAGTGCTCCTGTCGGAGAAACGCCGTCGCAGGGACAGGTAATTGCCACCAGGCCCGCCAGTGCTCCGTTGAGCGCCATTGAGATATCGGGTTTCTTCATAACCGTCCAGGAGGTAACCAGTGCCATCACAGCGCCGGCCGCCGCGGCCAGGTTGGTTGTTACGGCAATATATCCGACCAGGCCGCTTCCCGCGGTTGTGCTGCCGGGGTTAAATCCGAACCAGCCGAACCAGAGGATGAACACGCCCAGTGCTGCCAGCGGCAGGTTATGTCCCAAAATCGCCCGCGGTTTGCCGTCGGCACCATATTTTCCTAAACGGGGGCCCAGCATAACAGCGCCTGCCAGTGCCAGCCAGCCGCCTATCGAGTGGACCACGGTTGAGCCGGCAAAATCGTGGAAACCCAAATTTGCAAGCCAGCTATTGTTGTCGGCAATGAGCAGGTTGCCCCAGGCCCACGACCCGAATATCGGGTATATCACGAGAGAAATCACGGCGCTGTAAAACAAATACGCGATAAATTTGGTTCGCTCGGCCATTGCGCCGGACACGATAGTCGCGGCAGTGGCCGCGAAGACCGTCTGGAAAATCAGAAACGTCCAGTTCCAGTGTTCACTGTTGGGAGTTCCGCTAAGTGCGAACATCGTAGTCCCGAACAAACCGTTGGTGGCGCCGAACATCAGGCCGAACCCGACTAAGAAAAACGCGATGCTGCCGACGGAAAAGTCCATCAGGTTTTTCATCAGGATGTTGACAGAATTCTTGGCCCTGGTGAAACCGGTCTCGACCATCGCAAATCCGGCCTGCATAAAGAACACCAGGAACGCCGCGACGCACGTCCATACTATGTTTATGTTGGTTTGCAGCTCTTCAGCTATTTTGGCTATACTTGGGGTTGCTTCGGCTTCTTCAGCAAAAGTGGCCGGGACCAGGCATAGCATTGTGAGAAGTGCCGCCACGGTTAAGGTATTTCTCATTCTTTTGTCCATAGCAGTTGCTCCTAAATTAATTAGAACTCGGTTGACAGACCGATACCTGCAAAGAAGTAGTCGCTTTCGGGTCTATATGCGTCCGTATCGCGTATAGCGCTGCTCAGCAGCGTTACATAGTTCAAGCTCGGTGACAGCGTCCATCCGCCCATCGAAATTGGGAATCCGACTGAAAGCGCAAGGTCATTGAGTTTGCTCGAATCGAGCGTCCAGTAATACTTGTTATATTTTTTGCTGCCCCAGCCGAGGCTGGCCCCGATTTCCATACCGACCGGCGTATCCGGGCCAAGCTCGCATATCTTTTCTATGCTGTGGCCGATACCCAGTGATATATATGTGCCGTCCGCTTCATCTACATCGTGATAGACGGTTATCGACGGACTTAGAGGCACGTCGAAACTGATACCCCAGTAAAGCTCCGTTGTGCTCGGTAATCCGGTGTGCGGAAAGTCGTAGTAAATTGCCCCGATGGAGAACCCTATGCCTTCGACTTCCGGCAGGTTGAAGGAATAATCCAGCGAGTAATCTACCTCGGTGAAGTCCCCGGCGTTGTCATTATAGTTGGTCGTTTCGAGATTGCCCCATACGCCGGCAGTCAAGCCGCCGTAAGAAGCAGTTATGCCCGGCTGAAACACGGGGTCATCGACGAGGTCCTGTCCTCGCCAGACGTACTTGCCGTAGTAATCCGCCGAAAGCCCGAAATGGATTGTTTCCTCCTCTGCCATTTCAGCCATTGCCGTTGTAAGAAATGTCAACAGTACGGTTCCCAAAACCAAACTTCCAAATCTTACAAGTATCACGTTTTTCTCCTTTCAAAAAAACTGTTTACAAATTCTTAGCCTTAACTAGGAAGGCGATAACGCATGCTCTTTACCGGCTATTTGTTAGTGGGAGCAATCCCTGTGCCAACGCCACAGCAAATACGCTATTAAGAATATAACTTGTTTTTAGAACGATCGTTATGGATGTTTTGGTTGAAGGTCTATCAGCTATTTATAACTACAATATTGTCATCATAGGCCAAAATGCCTACAAATTTGTTGACTTCGGGAGGAGGGGGTCAGGACAGCAGTTTTGGATAGATTGCATACTTTTTAATCTTGTATCCGAGAATTCGTTCGGTGATACCCAGCTCGCCGGCGGCCTTTCTCTGCTGCCCGCCTGCCTTTTTGAGCGCATCGATAATAAGCTCTCTTTCCTTGTTGGCGATTATCTCCGGCAGTGATTGTCCGGCAACGCGCTCTGATTTTTTTATCATTTGCAGCGAAGGTGGCAGGTGTTCCGAACGGATTACCTCGCCGTCGCACAGCAGCACCGCCCGCTCGATGCAGTTTTCCAGTTCCCTAATGTTGCCTGGCCAGTGATAACTCGTAAGCATCTCAATGGCGGGGGTCGAGATACGAGTAATGTTCTTGTGGTTTTCGGCGGCACATTTTTCGAGAAAGTGATCGGCGAGCTGCATTATATCGTCCTTGCGTTCACGCAGCGGCGGCAGGTAAATCGGAAACACGTTTATCCTGTAATACAGGTCCTCGCGAAAGATGCCGTCTTTGATTTGCTGTTCAAGATGTTTATTGGTTGCCACGATTATTCTAACGTTTGTAGTTATTGTTTCTGTGCCGCCGAGTCGTTCGAACTCCTTGAACTGAATCACTCTCAGCAATTTTACCTGCAGATTGACAGGGAAGTCACCAATTTCATCGAGGAAAATCGTTCCGCCGTGCGCCCTTTCGAATCTGCCTGTCTTGCGCTCGGTGGCGCCGGTGAATGCACCTTTTTCGTGGCCGAACAATTCGCTTTCCAGCAGCGTTTCCGGCAGGGCGGTGCAGTTGACCTTGATGAAGGGCTTCTCGGCCCTGGGACTGTTGTAATGAATGGCGTGTGCGACGAGGTCTTTGCC
The DNA here is from genome assembly GCA_964536225.1 of uncultured Pirellulales bacterium. Taxonomy (GTDB): domain Bacteria; phylum Planctomycetota; class Phycisphaerae; order Sedimentisphaerales; family Anaerobacaceae; genus Fen-1362. The sequence goes on along the minus strand of CAZHVR010000015.1, from coordinate 30,375 downwards.
CGTGCCGCTTTCACCGCGAATAAGGACCGTTGCGTTACTGTCTGCCACCTGTTCGATGAGCCGATATATCTGCTGCATCGCGTTGGAATGCCCAACCATATTATGTATGTTGAATCGGTTTTTTAATTCCTGGCGAAGTCGGACGTTTTCGTCACGAAGCACCTTTCTCTCGGTTTCGACAAGCCGGTTCAGTTTGACTGCCTGGGCTATCATAGTCGAAATGATATTCAAAAGCCGGACATGACTTTCGAAATCATTGGCTTTTCCCGCCCGCCGGTCCACGCTCAGCGAGCCGATGGTCCTGCCTTCCAGCTTAATGGGAACGCAGAAAAATGCAACCGGCGTACCTTTTGCCGATTTCCTCGCCCCTGTTTTGTGAATGAAGCGGGGGTCCTTAGAAATATCCGGCACGACAATCTCTTTGCCGGTTGCCACTACGGTGCCGGTCACTCCTTCTCCCATCCTGTATGTGCCCATCTTTTTTGACTTTTCGCTGATGCCGTGGGCTATCTCGATATTGATGGTCTCGGTATCGGGATTCAGCAGGGTAATCGTGCCGCGCTGCAGCTTCAGGTGGGTATCGAGAGATTTTAGTATATGGCGCAGCGTCTGCCGCAGGTCGAGCGATTCGGCAAGCCCTTTTGCGATATCGTTTAGGAGCTGAACTTCTTTTGTCAGTTTTGTTTTCACTGTGCTTATTCCTTAACGGCTGTTTTGTCGTATGATAACAAAGTTGTAGGTGGTATGCAATAAACAACAATTTTGTATTTTACGTCAGTGCCCGGATGACTTGCCTGGTCCGGTTACGGGAGCTGTTAAAAGTCGTAAGTTGCCTGCAGGAAAAAGATGTCGTTGTCTATGAAGCCGTCGCCGTGGGCGTCTTCGTGCCTGAAGCCGGCCTGAATCTCCCAATCGTCGGGCCTGAAAAGCGTAAAGTCGAACTGAATTCTGTCCAGGGTCGGTTTGGGCGACGATGACAAGTTGCTTTTTTCTCTGTCGTATTGAAGCCCAAGGATAACGTCGCTCGAAAGATAATGTGTCAATCGAAGAAACAAGTCCTCGGAATCAGTACCCATAAAATGCCCGATTATACGGTCTTTGTAGGTATAGCCGGCCTGGTAAATATGGTGATTGTAAAAGACGTTCAGTTTGCCGGGTATGTGGTTGTTTGCGTATTCAATAGTAAGGTCGGTTTTGCCTTTTCCAAAGATATCATAAACTTTTGCCCCGAAAATCTTGCCGAAGTTACTCGGTAGTCCGCCTGCCTCATCTTCGCCGATGGCTTCGACGTATAACTTGACCGATTTTGCAGGTATCAGCCAGTCCACAGGCAGCAGCACTGACGCGTCGAAGCCGGCTAACTGGTCGTTGTCGAGTTTTCCCGGCCTGTTTTCCTTTGTTGCAAAGAAGATATTCCAGTAGTCCCGCAGACCAAGGCCGCCTCTGCCGGCACCGCCGAAGATGATTGCGCGTGACAGACCCAGCTCTACAGCCGGATGCGGCTTGAAATTGATTCGCATACCGGTCAGCTTTGGCTCAGGAACAGGCCTGTCCTGCTCAAGCTGCGTCAGGAACCATACGAATTTGAAAGGCCCCAGCACGTGAAATATCCAGGGCAGCTCCACCGGGGCGGGCGTGGAAAGTTTGACCATCTTGAACGGCTCTGCGTTGTTGCTCATAATTAATGAGCCGTGATAAGCCGGTCCCCACCATATCGAGTCCTTGCCCACTTCGATTTCCAGCTTGCCCGCGGCCAGTTTGCCATACGCCTCGATCAATTTCACGTCCCGGTTTGTCTCTTCGGATGACCAGGGGTATTCGGGATGTAAATAAAAAGCGACCGTGTCGAAAAATTGTCCCCTCGAATTGAAACCGACGCGGAGGTTTGAGTTCCTGTCGAATTGGTCGCCCCGTATATTCTCGATGTTCGGTATCGAGCGGGCGTACAGGTATTTTATGTAAGGGCGTTCGACCGGCTTTATGAAGTTCTGTATCGGCTCGCCGTCGATGGCGCGTATAGTTGCAAGCTCGGGCTTATATTCTTTTTTGAGCCGTTCGAGGATTCCGGCGATAATCCTGTTTTGCGAATCGAGCAGTCGGAACTTTTCGTCGGCTTCGGCAACGTGCCTGGCCATCTCGAAACGAGAGACAGGTTTGGTTGTAAGCATAGAGCCGTCAATCAGCCCCTCGCCGATGAGCTTGTCAACGGCATTGTAACTCCAGTTGTCCAGCGGCACGTTTGTCGAGACGAAGTTTCCAGCATAGCTTGTCACCGGAAACAGACAGGGTAAAACCGCGATTATCAGTATTGAAAACGGGTGTTTTCGTATGGGTCTTCGTCTTTTGGATAACGTCATAAAAAGCCGCCGTCCGCCTAAATTTTAACCGCCGCACTACCCCCACCAACAGCCGGATTTGTTTGTATCCGACCCCATCGGCCTTTTTCATATTGCCCGTTAAGAGTTTATCGGCCGGTCCCATAAAAAAGGTAAAGTCATTAAGGAGGGTTTGTCGAAAAAGAGTTATTAACAACGTTGATTTTTGGTGATTAAGAATGGTCTGTAACACCCCTCTGAGTAGCTATGGCCGGTTTAGGGAAGAGAAGGTGACCGTGGGGGTCAAAAGCACGGGGGATGCCGTTGGTCCCCGTTGAAGTCCTGGAAGAGTTGTTTTTTGTTAGAAGCTGCTTGTGGTTTATTTTTGAATTGAATGTCAGATGTAACCGACGGGGACGGAGTATGCCCTGACCCCCGATTTTATCGGGGTTGCAAAGGAGTGTGACAAATGAGGGCAGAAAAAAGGTTTATACCCCCAACCCTGAGTTGGGTTCTCAAATCGTTATCATTCACGCATATATTTTCCCTCGCAGTTCCTGCTAAGCGGGGCCAATTCTCAATCCATTCCATAGGTCTGATAATAGTGCTTCTGGCCGGCTGCGCCGCGGCCGCTCAGATGGACCCCTACACCGATTCTGCTGCCCTTCAAAGAATGGGCATAGACCCCAATTCCCTTTACCAGTATCAAAGGACGTCATTGACGGCCGGTGTCCAGACACCCGAAGAAGAGACCGTCTATACACGCGAATCGCTTCCGGCAGCACCTGCCAAGTTACCGACGTCCTCTATCGAGCGTTTACTTTCAGGCGAGATTTCGACCGACGCATCCAGTAAACTGAACCAGTTCGGCTATGATGTCTTTCAGAGGCCGGTATCGACATTTGCCCCTGTTACCAATGTCCCCGTAGGGCAGGACTATGTCGTCGGCCCCGGCGATACCTTCACCGTGACGCTGTGGGGAAGGGTCAACGCCCAGTATGCCGTCGAGATAGACCGCAACGGACAGATTGTTCTGCCCGAGGTGGGTGTGCTTAATGTATCCGGTATGACGCTCAAGGCGATGCAGGATTACCTGCAGGACCAGCTGGAGCGCAAGCAAACCGATTTTAAGATGGCTGTTACTATGGGCCGGCTGCGAACTATCAAGGTCTTCGTCGTCGGCGAGGCGATTGTACCCGGCAGCTATACGGTCAGCTCACTGTCAACGGTTATAAACGCCCTTTTTGCGGCAGGAGGGCCGTCTAAAAATGGAACACTCCGTGACATTCGCCTTTTACGGGACAACCAGAAGCCGTCGCACATTGACCTTTACGATTTCCTGCTCGGAGGAGACAAGAGTGATGATGTTCGTCTTCAGGACGGCGATACGATTTTTATTCCACTCATAGGGCCGGTAGTGGGTGTCGCAGGCAACGTCAAGAGACCGGCGATATACGAGATGGCCGGGCCGATGACGCTGCAAGAGGTGCTCGACCTGGGAGGTGGTGTCAACTACGCAGGCTGGCTGCGGCAGGTGCAGGTGGGAAGGATTGAGAATCATCAAAGGCGTATTGTGGTTGATTTTAATGTCGCTGAGCCGGAGGGCGTTGCAGGCCAGCCCGCAGCCGGAACTGTTATTCAGGACGGCGACGTGATAAAAGTTTTCGGTGTTTCACCACTGGAGCAGGACAAGCGAAGCGCCTCCATCAGCGGCGAGGTTTATCGGCCGGGAGAATACCGTTTTGCACCCGGGACGAGATTGAGTTATCTGCTGGAAGCTGCGGGAGGGCTTTGCAAAAACGCATACCTTAAAACCGCAGAGCTTACTCGCAGAAACATCAGTCAGTCGGGTATGGAAACCGAGAAGATTAATATCGACCTCGGAAAGGTCCTCGCCGGAATTCCGGCGCAGAATATCGAGCTGCAGGATTACGACCACCTTATTGTGAGGCCGATACCCGAACTGAAGTTTGACCAAAACGCCGCCATATCCGGCGAGGTTCGCTTCCCAGGTGTGTATCCTTTAGAAAGAGGCGAGACCTTAAGCTCGCTTATAGAACGCGCGGGGGGATATACCGAAAGGGCGTATCTGCGGGGAGCGGTCTTCACCCGCCAAAGCGCAAAAGTAGTTCAGAGGCAGCGGATGGACGAGCTTATCAATAATGTTGAGGAATCTGTTCTGACCAACACTAACAGGGCGATAAGCGGCGCTTTAGACGAGGAAGATGTCAAAAATCAGGAAATAGCTCTCAAGGCCAAGAGGGAGTTGCTGGCAAAGTTGCGTGCAACAAAAATTACGGGCAGGGTCGTTATTAAACTGGAGTCCCTCAAACAATTCAAGGGTTCGAAATATGACATCGAGCTGGAGAACGGCGACAGCTTGTTTGTTCCCGAAACTCCGGGCGTGATAAACGTTGTAGGCGAAGTTTACAACCCCACAGCGCTGTTATACGAAAAGGACAGGACCGTCGCCTACTACCTGCAGAAAGTCGGCGGGCCGACGGGCGAAGCTGACGAGAAACATATAAACATCATAAAGGCCGACGGCTCGGTTGTAAGTATCGCGCAGAAAAACCCTCAGGCGGTATATTGGGATTCGCAGTCGCATCAGTGGAACTTCGGCGGATTTATGGGTATCCGGCTGAACCCGGGCGACACGGTTGTTGTGCCCAGAAAAATAGACCAGTTCCAGTGGCTCAAAAATACAAAGGATATAACGCAAATCCTCTTCCAGGCGGCCCTGGCGACAGGTGTTGTGGTAGCATTGTAAATTGATTAGGAAATTTCAGTTATGGACGATATGACACGCCCGCAAGGCGAAATTAACGCGACCGGCAGTAATACTTCTCTCCGGCAAAACGTCGAAGACGATACGGTAAATCTCGCTGATTACCTTCGTGTCATTTCCAAACACAGGAGGATGATTTTTGGGATTTGTGTGGTTGCGGTAGTAGCAACGGCAATTTACAGCTTGCTTTTGCCCAAAAGCTACGCGGCCACGGCATCGGTTGTCCCTCCGTTTGACGTCCTGCAAAAAACCAACTTCGCCAGTGGTCTGGGTGCAGTGAAGAGCCCGCTACTGGATAAAATGATGGATGTTACCAGCATCGCTGATATGTACGTAGGTATTCTGAAAAGCCGAAGCGTCACTGATGCCCTTATCGAAAGATTTGAGCTGGCGAAGGTTTATGACAATCCCAAGTATATTTCAGATGTTCGCGAAAAGCTTGCTGACAGGACATCCGTTAGGGTTACGGATGAAGGCATCGTTACAGTTACCGTAGAGGACAGAGACCCTCGTCGGGCTGCGGCACTTGCTAATGCGTATGTCGAAGAGCTTGACAGAAGAAACAAGCTGCTGTTTGTCGGTCAGGCCGCGAGCAAGAAGATTTTTCTTAAAAACCGTCTCAAAGAAATCGAGGCGGAGTTGAGCAATATCGATAATATCCCCACGCGGGAAGCAAGAATCAAGGAGATACTCTTTGAGCTGCTTACCAAAGAATACGAGCTTGCCAAGATAGAGGAGGCCAAAAGCATGCCGACGATTCAGGTCCTCGACGAGGCCGTTGTCCCTGAAAAGAAGAGCAAACCACAGCGAAGACGAATGGTAATGCTTGCCGGCATAATGGGCATGTTTGTTGGCATTTTAGGGGCTTTTACCCGGGAGTATTATACATAAGAAGCTTTGATGGATTGAAAATCTGAATCCTTTTAATCTAAAGTCACGATGTATCCTTTGTCTGTGCAACGGATTGCACTTCAAATTATCACTGGCGGCGCAATCAACGAGGGTTGAGTATGGTATGATTGACAGGTGCTGATTGAGTACCTATTCTTCCAAATATGAAGCAAAAACACCAACCTAATCAGCCTGCCGGAAGAGGAACAGAGACAATATCAGCAAACATTTCAAAACCGGTGTCGGCAAATCCGGGGATACAGCAATGGCGGTGCTGTAAATCCGTAAATACCGGAGTACAGAGAGTGTGTTCTGTGCAGCCGGTGTTTTTTTTGTTTTCGGTACATACAAAAACAAACCTGAATTACAGGGGGTTGGCGGCTTGTCTGACGAGGCGATAAGGGCACCGTGGACTAAAGAATCAGATTGATATTGAAATGGTAATTGGTAGTGAGCTTAATTCCGACAGGGTTGAGAATAATTCGATAAGATAAACTAAATGTGTATACAGGTCGATTGTCGGAGAAATGTGCCAGAGGACGCCTTATGCAAACGGTCGCTTTTGAAATCGGTGGTCTGTTGTTAGTCATGTAAATATAGTGTTCGATACTCAAGAGAAAAACTCGATTTCATATATGTCGGCGGATGATTGGTATTATTGTCATCAGTCGATCGCGTCAGTTGAAGGCAAGCAAGCTTTGAAAGGCGACTTCGACCATTCCGTTCAATTCTACCACGCCCTGTTGCGCGAATATCTGCCAATGAATAAGGAAGCGAGTATCATGGATTTGCCGTGCGGAGAAGGACGGATGGTTTATGCCTTACGAGCCATGGGCTATCGACATATTCGCGGTTATGACCAGGATAACAATCGTCTTAACACCGGCAGAAAACTTGAACTGCCGGTGTATGAAGGTGATGTTTTCGAAGTTCTGCGTTCTGTCGAGAATGGCTCGATTGATTGTATTATTGCAATGGATTTTATCGAGCACCTGAAAAAAGAAAACGTCATTTGTTTTCTTGACCAGGCATTTAGTAAGATTGCACCGGGGGGGGCTCTCATCGTTCGGACTCCATGCGCCGACAATCCTTTCGGTATTCACGACATATTCAATGATTTCACACATAAATGGGCTGCCACTTCCGGCGTGCTTCGCCAGTTGTTGCGAAACACGGGATTTTCGGATGTTCGAGTATTTGGTGAGAAGCCGAGATTGAGTATGAGATTCGGTTTTATTCGAGTGCTTCTGTATATTGTCGCCGCGACTACAGCCGGCCTTTTTCTTGAAATGTTGGGGCACGGCCGTCTTAGAATAGCGACAAGTTCAATGTGGGCGGTAGCGCGGAAAAATGATGCATGCGACCAAGCACTGTCCAAGAAGGAACACGCATAATATGTCACAGACGGCTTGTGAATCCAGAACAAAAAAAGTGTTTCTTCTTTCTTTTGGTCAATTAATAGCGTCAGTGTCCGGATTTATTATAGCCGTAATCCTTTCCCGGCTGTTTTCCGGGCGAGATTATGGCACATACAGACAGGTGCTTCTTTGTTTTTCCATGCTGTTACCTGTTTTGTCGCTGGGCGTGCCTACAGCTTTATACTATTATCTTCCGAATGAGGAGAGACGCCCGCGAGGGCTTATCGCCGAGAATTTTATTTTACTTGGTATTCTGGGAAGTATTTTCATTCTTTTCATATTCCTCGGTGGGGCTCGGTTTTTGTCTGACAAAATGAATAATCCTGACCTTGTTGGTTTACTTTACCTGATGGCGCCATATATGGTTGTTAAATTGATACGATCATCGGTGTCGCCTATTTTTATGTCGGCTGATAAAGCAAGGTTCCTCGCCGTATTCAATGCGGTGAGCCGGTTGCTTGAGTGCCTGTTTGTAATTGCTGCAATAGTTGTATTTGGAAGTCTCGTCTCAGTTCTCGCAGGAACGCTTATAGCATCGGTTCTGGTTTTAGCGACAGCGTTTTTTTTTGTTCTTCGTACATATGAACTTGGGCCTGTATTGCCATCATTTGCCGGGATAAAACGTCAGCTTTTTTACGGGGCGCCATTGGGATTAGCTGCGATTTTCGGGAGTATGATAGGTTATATGGATCAATTAATAGTTTCTATGAGGGTTAAGCCCGAGGATTACGCTGTTTACGTTAATGGGGCAATAAAGATTCCATTGATGGGTATTGTTGTAATGTCCGTAACAGCGGTACTTTTGCCGGACCTGAGCAGAATGTACAAAGACGGAGACAGGGCAGGTATGCTCAAGATATGGCAAAATGCTATGGTGAAATCGTCCTATATAATAGTTCCGGTTACTGTGTTTCTTATGGTCCTTGCAAATGACGCGATACTGGTCGCCTTTTCAGATAAGTATAAAGGAAGTGTGGGGATTTTAAGAGTTTTTCTTGTTTTGCTTCCGTTTCAAATGGTTAGTTATGGCCCTATCTTTCACGCCTCAAATAAAAATAACTATATTGTTATAATAAACGCCGTAACTTTGATATTTAATATACCTTTGCTTTTTTTCTCCATACATTATTTTGGAATCATAGGTGCGGCGGTAGCTACCTTATTTTCTCGTGTATGTATTTATATTTTTCTGCATATCTTTTTCATAAGCAAGATTGTGGGTATCCCAGCGTTGGAAGTAATGCCTATCTCGAAACTCTTTGATGTTATGATACCGGCAATTGTACTTGCATTGCCTCTTATGCTGCGGTATATTTTTGGCGTTTCATGCTTTATTGCTCTTCCGGTTTGTGCATTATATTACTTTCCTGTATGTTATCTATGGTTGACTAGAAAGTGTAACGCGCCTCGCATTGTAATTGTTGAAATGGCATTTTGCTTTCTGAATCCCCACAGGAGAATGAGCTAGTATGGGAATCGCTTCTGACAATCATGAGCACAAAGTAATAGTTGCTGAACCGGGGCGTTTTTCTCATCCTTGTCAGCCCCGTGGACTTCGCTGGGCTCTAAGGTTTCTCAAAATTCCCGGAATGTCTCCGATGGCTTCCAAGGCAATCCTTTATTATCTTCCGGAATGCACAAATATTCAGATGGAGCCAGGTTTTAGAGTTCTATTTGGAAAAATCAAAGCAACAAATGTTTCCTTCTGTAACACCTTTTGCCAAGACTATGCAGACATTATAATAGGAGAAGGAACATCGTTTTCCTACGATTGTCATATTATTACTGCTTCGCACGACATAGAAAACGATTTCAATAGAATTACTGCAAAACCCGTCTTCATAGGTCGAAATGTCTGGATAGCGAGTCGCGTAACAATACTTGGCGGAGCGAGAATCGGCGATGGAGCTGTAATTGGTGCTTGCAGTTTGGTTAGAGGAGAAATACCTTCTAATACACTTGCAGCTGGCATACCGGCAAAACCAATACGAGCTCTCAAGCATCGCAGATGATTCTCGTTTGGTCAATATTGTGTACTAATTAAACAAGGAAGAAAACTGTTGCCGTGCTATATTCAGGGATTAGAAACATAGTTTTTATAACAGTGGATTCTTTTAAGTTTGGTTATTTGCACGCGGATAGGAATAGACTGAATATTTGCCCTGTTATTAATTCTCTTGCAACTAATGGGATTCTGGCTACCAATGCACGTACGCACGGTTTTCCTACTCAAATGTCCTTTCCTTCGTCTTTTTCATCGACGTTGCCACTTGACTGCGGGGGATATGATATTGGGCTTCTCAAACGCCCGGTCACGTTACCTGAAGCTCTTCAGTATATCGGTATTCATACAGTGGGTTTTTCGTCATCTCCGTGGCTGAGTCGTTTTTTTATGTATCACCGTGGGTTTGATGAGTTCCATGAATTGTTTGACATTCAGAAGTTTTGGATGTTATTCACCATTATATATGTAAAGTATTACGCGTTGCTGCTTGAGAAAGAACTAATTAGCAAGTCGGAATTCGTTGATATACTTGGACCTGTGTTCAGCGATTTTTTCTCAGGATTTAAGAACCTTTGCATTGGTAAGCAACGTGAGAATGAAAAGAAAAAGTTCCCTTATCGCATTGAATTGCATAGGCATAACTTCAGAATGTTACAAAAAGCTTCCGACAGGATGCTCCGCGATTTTCAAAAAGATCCCAACGGGTTTATGGTGGGTAAAATGAAGAGGTGCATTGATACAGATATCACGATGTTTCTTCTCGGAAAACCTGCTAGAAGTGTTTGGAGATCGTTATTAACAAAAAGCATGAGCCATTTATTTGGCTTATTTATGTTGCAATTGTGGCGTCACGAATATTCGGTTCCCGCCTCGTATCTGGCCGAACAAGTTATTTTATCGATACGTAAAAATCAGAGAAGGCCGTTTTTTATATGGACGCACTTCCTGGATATTCATGACAAGACCTATATTTCCGGCAATATTGGAATGCCGCCGAATTTTCTTACGCTTGGCTTAGGGCACTTTTTAAATAAAAGTAATTCTGCCAGCTTGACTCAGACCTTTTCAGTACGTTTCGTAGATAGCCATATCGCTCAAATCGTTGCGGCACTGAAATCACAGGGCCTTTTCGAATCCACTCTCATTATAATCGCTGGAGATCATGGAACGTATTTGAGATGTCCTGAGAAAATGGCGGGGAGCTTGTTCGATGAATCAACCCATGTCCCCCTTATTTTCTCCAATCCTAATATCGAGCCGCGAATTGTTTCCGAACCATGCGGCCTAATGGATATCGCTCCGACGATTCTCGATTTGCTTGGTAAGGAACCCTGTCAGGAGTTCAAAGGGCGTTCCTTAATGCGTACTTTGACCCCGGATTATCCGGTAATTCTCGAAAGCCTCGGACCTGGTCCGTGCGATTTGCGTTTCAAGGCCATAAAGATGGCAGTGGTTCGCGGGAAATACAAGTTGATTTGGCGAGAGCCGGGATATGAGAAATCTTGTCCGCCGGGGGCAAACTATCTTTTCAATTTGGAAACGGACCCTGCCGAAAAAAACAATCTCTATTCTGAGCAAAAATACAGCAAAGTTGTCTCTGAGCTTGAAAGTATTGTACACGAAAGATGCCGCAAACTTCGAAGACGCTACCACGAAACAGGGCAAACGGATGGATGCTGACAATAAGGACCTTGTTTCAGTTCAGGAAATCAGAATCAGGTGGCCGCATCTGCTGGTTTTTCCTCTTGCCTGGATAACAGGAATTCTGAGCCTTCAGGTGTTCGGCACTATTTTGCCTGATTTCTGCGCGTTCATTTCCTCGTGTTGCGGGGCATTGCTTGGTGTAGTTATATTGTGGTTTTTCTTTCTAAGACATCTTGACCGCTCAATATCTTTACCGTTGATACTGGTAGTATTTTTTCTCAAAGCGACAGTTCTTTACTATGTCTGGACGGCGAATGTTTTTGCGCCGTTGGATGGAGGCGGGCTTGAGGTGGCCCATCTGTCGTATTTTCATGAAGCAAGCTATTTTTGGAAGCAGGTGGGCAGAATTGTTCAGTATTGGAACGCTAATGGTTTTACTATATTCCTGCCTTTCCGCTATGTAAATTATGAACACCCGGAAGCCATGTGTTTGGCAGCGATGCCGTTTACGGCATTGCCGACCTATTCCGAAGTATTGATTCCCTGGAATATGTTTTATACAACCGCTGCAGGCGCAGCAATATACGCCATTGGGCGTCTGGAAGGGTTTTCACAGCGTGTGTGTAAACTTGCTTTTTACCTTGTCTTGATACAGCCCTTTGGCTGGTACGTATGGGAACCTTTAAAAAGAGATGCACAGGGCCAGATGTGCTTTGGGTTCTTTATACTGGCTGTTTTAATGTTCCATAAGAGATCTGTGATTCTTATGCTTGTGTCGATTGTCGGGTGTTTTGTCCTTAGTTTTTACCGACTTATCTACGGGCCTATATTTATCTGCGCAGCCATTTATGCTTTTATTTACGGAGGAGGAAGAATAGGCCTAAAAGCTATTAAGAGAATATCGCTTATTGGAATCTTTGTTGTGGTGACGCTATGCTTCAGCCCTAAGCAGTACACGGATAATATTGTTAATAAAGTTAAAAACCTTATTGTATTTTACGGTGTGGGAAATGCCCAGGTTGTTTCGAAAATAGGGTACCAAGAGAGATTGACGCGTCATAATTCATGGATGGGGTCAATTCCGGATCGATTGGCCCTCGGACTTGTATCCCCATTCCCATGGACTAACATCTTAACCAGCAAAAATTCATTTGAATGGTCTGCGACTTTAACCGACTGCCTCCATACGGCCCTGATGCTCGTTTGTTTTGCATCTGTCGCGGTGTTCGGCCTGCGCGATTTTAATAAGATAAAGTATCCACCCTCTTCAGTTGTGTTCGCGCTTGGAATTGCCACCAGCGGCTTCTTTGGTTACGCCGTTCATAATGTTTATGTACAAATTGGCATGCTTTGCACTTTCCCTTATGTACTGGATAAGCTCGGAAAGAAAAAATTGTTCGACTGTTTTCTTGTAAGCATTTGCCTTTTTGTTATATCGAGTGTGCTCTGGGATTTTATGAAATAAGTGCAGCCAGGCGTTATCCTGAATACGTCGCAATGGTAACTCAGGCATTGGGGCTTCAGGACAAAGCATATGAAACAATTTTTGAAAAATGTCACGCCGCTCTATGCCCTGAACGCCAAGATTAAAGCGCATCAACTGAAGAAGCAATATCGGAAAATACTCAGTTATTATGAAGCGATGGCTAAACGTCAGGGTTTTAAGTATTCCGAACATAGAGTATATGAAGAAGTGGCAAAGCGCCTTGCCTGCCGAGGTGTAAATATTCGCGGCAAAACACAGAAGAATCTGGGGATACTGTTTGTAGGTAGCGATGAAAGCCAGGATACCGGCGGGTTTCTTCAGTCATTGGAGATGTTTGGCAAGGTGCACCTTTTCAGGAAAGGAGACGGCCGGTACGGCCATTATTTTTATGGGCATGGCCGGTTCGCGGAGAAGAAACGGCTGGAAAACGGCAAAAGGTTGATTGAGATTATCAAGACAATCCGGAAGGACGGAGAAAGTATTGATTTGGTCTTGGGACAAATGTGGGGCCGAACTATGCCCTGGCGCGCCTTGAAAGAAGTCCAGGAAATGGGTGTTGTCACGGTCAACATTTGTATGGACGACCGTCACAGTTTTCGGAGAAAGAACTATAGGGGGGGCTGGATGGGAACGCTGGGGCTTGTCAAAGGCTTGGATTTGTCTCTTACCTCTGCTCCGGAAGCGTGCCTGTGGTTCGAGTTAGAGGGATGTCCCGCAATTTTCTGGCCCGAAGCAAGTGACCCTGCTATTTTTCGTCCAATGGATGTCCCTAAAAAGTACGATGTGAGCTTTGTCGGAGGCAACTACGGGATTCGTGAGAAAGTGGTACGAGCAATCGAGAATCGCGGGGTCAAAGTCGAGTGCTATGGTAACGGTTGGCCGAATGGCAGGATTCCGACTACTGATGTGCCGGAATTGTTCGCCTCATCTAAAATCATCCTTGGTGTGGGAACCATCGGCCACTGTGAGGATTTTTACTCACTGAAACTACGAGATTTTGATGCAACTTTATCGGGGGGCCTTTATCTTACTCACAATAATCCAGATTTACACTTGTTGTTCGAAGTCGGCAAAGAAATCGTTACCTATCGCAAACCAGAGGAGTGTGCCGAAAAAGTTGTTTACTATCTTGAGCATTCCGACGAGCGAGAGGCAATCGCCCGGGCTGGCCTTGAGAGGGCGCTTAGTGACCATACACTGGAAAAGCGTTTTGAACGATTGTTTCGCGTTCTGGGGCTGGAGACGTGCCGGTCGTGATACCAGATAATCCAGAGATCTCGGTTATTATGTCCGTTTATAACGGAGAACGATTTCTTCGCGAGGCGGTTGATAGCATACTGGCCCAAACAATGCCAAATTTCGAGTTTATTGTTATTGACGATGGCTCGACAGACCGCTCAAGTGAAATACTTAATTCCTACCGTGATCCACGGCTTATAGTCGTTCATCAGGAAAACGCCGGCCTGGCAGCTGCCTTGAATCGGGGCCTGCTAATGGCCAGAGCGAAAATCGTTGCACGAATGGACTCCGATGACATTGCCCTTCCAGATCGTTTGGAAGTGCAGCTTGCTGAATATAAACGTTTGGGTGCGCCGGATGTTCTCGGCGGACATGTTGAGTATATCTCCGAGAATGGCCATTTTCTTGGTTCGCGCCGACAGCCCCTCGAGCATTGGGATATTGTTGAGCGACTGGTTAAACGCCGTGGAGGTACACCTATCATCCATCCGACTGTTTTTTTAAAGAGTTCAAGCGTTCTTAGCCACGGTGGTTATGACGAATTTTTCCGTTATGCGTCTGAGGATTATGATCTTTGGCTTCGTATGTTGCATGACTGCCGGTTTGCAAACACTGAACGTGTTGTTCTTAGGTATCGGCTAAATTCAAATAGTATGGAGTCGCGCATTACTAAAATGAGCTTTCCCACCCGGACTTCCGGCAGTTGGTGGGGTTGTGTGGCTCGACAACGTTATTTTCTTGAAAAAGAGGGTGCCGGGAATCTCTGGGACGATGAAGCAGCGCGGGAGCGCATCTTGGAAATGTTATGGCCGAGATTTATAAAGTCGGGACTGCATAAAAGCCGTTTTGTCAATCGCTCATTGGCTCTTATTCACGCTGATTTGAAAACTCCCGGGCGAAAATTTGCTGCTTTGTCCTCAGCGTTAAGTTTGTGCTTTTCGAAGCCATTTGTCACCGCAAGATACTTATTGTTGCGCAGACAAAACCAGCCGCGATATCTAAGCGCCGGAGAAATCGCAATCTCTTTGGGTTCGGAAAAAATAATGCTTGATAAAAAGATTACTTTATAAGATTAAGAAACAACTCCGATGAGAATATCTTATGTCCTGGGATACTTGGAAGCTTGTTACGGCGGCCCGCCGTACTCGGCGATATCAGTGGCAAAATATATGAAAGACAGCGGGTGCGATATTTCATTTTGGGCTACAGGCAATGACGAGAATGAAAACCTCACCTATATCAAAGAAATGGATATCAAAGCTTATCTGTTCGATGTATCTTTCCCAAAACGATGGTTTCGCTCTCGAAATTTGTACAAAAGCCTGAGTTCGAAGGCCTTGTCATTTGATCTGTTTCATATGCATGGAATGTGGAACTACCCTGTTTACGCTGGCTCCAGTGTTGCGGCAAAGTATGATGTTCCTTATATCATCTCTCCGCGTGGAGCGTTACAAACGTGGGCGATTAGAAGAAGCGGTGTAAAAAAAAGCCTTTACTCTATGCTATTATTGAAAAAGATGTTAGGTAGAGCTGCTTGTCTGCATGCCCTGACTCAAGCTGAAGCTGAATGTTTCCGTTCGACAGGTTATGAGGGGCCAATAACCGTAATTGCTAATGGCGTGGATGTTCCAGACAGTGGCTTATTACCAGATGTTACGGAAGCGGAAGAGATTTGGCCGAGCTTGCAGGGTCGTCGGGTTCTTTTGTTTATGTCACGCTTAAGCCCTGAAAAAGGTTTGGACCAGCTGTTGCCGGCTTTTGCAGATATTGTGTCGCGAGGTTCCTATGATGATGTGGTACTTGTTATCGCCGGACCGAATCATCGTGGTTATCAAGCTAAAGTAAAAAGCATGATTGATAACCTTGGTTTGTCGTCAAAGATACTCCTGACGGGAATGGTTGAAGGAAATGAGAAGAAAGCGTTGCTTTCCAGAGCAGACTTATATGTTCTTCCTTCCCACAGTGAGGGCTTTAGTATCTCGTTGCTTGAGAATCTCGCGATAGGCAATCCTGTCATAATTACTCCTGCCTGTAATTTCCCGCAAGTTGTAAAATCGAAAGCAGGTATTTGTGTCGGGTCTGATAGTGCCGATCTGTCACAGGCCCTCCGTATTATGTTTGATTTATCCGATGACCAACGACGTGATATGGGCAATAGAGCGAAAAAGCTCGTCCTTGAAAATTACACCTGGGACGCCATAGCTCAGCAGTATCTTATAGTTTATGACTGTATTTTAAAAGGCAAAGAAATCCCGCTTTACCCGGGAAAAATCGTTCAAAAAGATTCTCTTGAATACTGCCAAAATGCTTGAGATTTGGTATGAATAACATTACATCAATTCAGGAATTGCGTGTAATATGTCAAAGAACCAAAGAGGGCCATAAAGGGGCAATCTATTCAGATTGGTCAGAACAGCTGCCCAGAATGTGCTCTATATATATTACAAAAATACTTTTACATACATCGTTAACCCCAAATCAAATAACTCTCTTTAACACATTATTAGCTGTAGGTTCAATCGCGCTTCTTTGGAAAATGCAGTGGTGGTCTTATTTGGCTTATGTGGTTTCACTGTTTCTTGTTGCCGTGCTGGATTGCTGCGATGGAGAAGTTGCCAGGTTCAGAAAAATGTACAGTAAATCAGGGACATATCTTGATATATCGGAAGCTACTGTTTCAAGAAGTTTAATGTTTATCGCTTTAGGAGCTTTCTTTTATTTCCATCATCACAGCGTTTCGGTGTTAGTATTAGGCCTTCTGGCGTCAAATAGTTACCTGCTGCTAAAAGTATTACATTACACCAAGTTTCGTGTGGTTGCACCTGAAAATCAGCTTGAAACAATGACTGGGATGCCTCCTGAAAACTATAGTTTTTTTGAATTATGCAGATACTTAGTGGAGATCGTAGTACTCAAGCCTCCGGCAACATACGTTATATTAATCGCGAACAGTTTATTTTTGTATTTTTATCACGTTGATTATATCGGCTGGGTTCTTCTCGGATTCACGATACTCCACACGTTGGTATCATTATGGTTGTTGTATCGAGTTTGCAGATATAATGTGTTGGACAAGTAGCTGACCAATAATTGAAAGGTTGTTCGTTATGAAAGCCCGAGTTTATGTTGGGATGAGTGCTGATTTGATACATCCGGGGCATCTGAATATTGTCAGAGAGGCAAGCAGGCGAGGCGATGTAATGGTAGGTCTGTTAACTGATGCTGCTATCGCCAGCTATAAGCGTCTGCCTTATCTTACGTATGAGCAGCGTAAAGCAATAGTTGAAAATCTTGTAGGCGTAAAGAAAGTAGTTCCTCAGGAGACATTAGATTATGTGCCCAACCTTAGAAAATACAAACCTGATTATGTGGTACATGGTGATGACTGGAAGACAGGAATACAAAGGGAGACGAGAAAAAGAGTCATTGAAACACTCAAACAATGGAACGGCAAATTGGTGGAGCCTAAATATACCCCGGGCATTTCATCAACAACGCTAAACGTCGCTGTCCGTGAAGTTGGGACGACACCACAGGTAAGGATGGGCTTGCTTCGAAGATTGCTGAATGCAAAAAAGATGGTTCGTATCATTGAAGCACACAACGGCCTCTGCGGTCTAATTGCGGAAAATGTAAAGGTTTCAAATGGAAGTATAGTTAAGGAATTTGACGGGATGTGGCTGAGCAGTTTGACGGATTCGACTGCCAAAGGCAAGCCCGATATCGAGTGTGTGGATTTGACATCGAGGATGAATACTTTGAATGATATTCTTGAGGTTACCACAAAACCCGTCATATACGACGGAGACAGCGGGGGAATAACAGAGCATTTTGTTTTTATGGTCCGGACACTGGAGCGGCTGGGTGTTTCGGCCGTGATTATAGAAGACAAAAAGGGTTTGAAGAAAAACTCCCTGCTCGAAAAGAATGGACAGCATCAGGAAAGCATTGAAGGCGTTTGTTCCAAGATAACCGCAGGTAAGCAGGCCCAGGTAACAGATGATTTTATGCTTATCGCAAGGATTGAAAGCTTGATTCTGAACAATGGCATGGATGATGCCGTGGAGCGGGCAAAGGCGTATATTAAGGCCGGCGCGGACGGCATAATGATACACAGCAAAAAAAAGAATCATAAAGAAATTATTGAATTTTGCGATAGATATTCAAAGTTAGATAATCGTGTTCCTCTGGTGGCGGTCCCGTCGGCTTACGCACAAGTTACCGAAGACGAGCTTGCTAAAGCCGGCATTCGGATAGTTATTTATGCTAATCATCTGCTCAGGAGTGCGTATCCGGCTATGCTCAGGGTCGCCAAATCCATATTGGAAAACGAAAGGGCATTGGAAGCAGAAGAAAATTGTATGTCCATTAAAGGAATTGTAACGCTCATACCGCAGAGATTTTGAGATGATAGATTGTGGCGTTTTTTATAATGCACTAATACAGCGGGAAGTGGATTTTTTTACGGGGGTGCCGGATTCTCTTCTGAAGAATTTTTGCGCATACGTTACTGAGCACAGCGATTTTGACAGGCATATTATTGCTGCAAATGAAGGAGGGGCAATTGCACTGGCATGTGGATATCATTTGACGACTGGCAGAGCAGGCCTGGTTTATATGCAGAATTCAGGTCAGGGAAATGCCGTCAATCCTTTGGTTTCGCTTGCAGATCCGGAGGTATATTCGATACCAATGATTTTGCTTATTGGTTGGCGAGGGGAGCCGGGAAAACACGATGAGCCGCAGCATATCAAGCAAGGCAGGATTACATTAGGTCTACTGGAGGCACTGGAGATGCCTTACAAAGTACTGCCTGACAATAATGAAGAAGCCATAACTTGCCTGGGAGAGATAATAGATGTGTTAAAAGACAGAAATGGACCGGTCGGCTTGATAGTGAGAAAAGACACGTTCGGCCCATGTCAGGTGCAAAATCGGGGTGATTCGCAGCTTGAGCTTGAACGCCGAACAGCAATTAAGGTCGTTATAGACAGCATAGATGAATCCGACATTGTTGTTTCAACAACGGGCAAGATTTCCAGGGAGCTTTATGCATACAGGGACAGTATCGGCGGCAGCCATAATGGAGATTTTCTTAATGTCGGTTCGATGGGACATTGCTCGCAAATAGCATTGGGAATAGCGATATCGAGACCGGACAAACAGGTGTATTGTTTTGACGGCGACGGTGCTGTAATTATGCATATGGGGGCGATGGCGATAATAGGTTCGAGAAGGACGAAAAATCTTAAACATATCGTTTTTAATAACGGCTGTCACGATTCGGTCGGGGGACAGCCTACCTGCGGGTTTGCGATTTCAATTACTGATGTTGCAAAAGCATGCGGATATACATTGGTGATGCGGGCGCGAACAGAAAACGAAATAAGCGAGAAGATGAAGATTATGAAGCAGACAGACGGCCCGGCAATGCTTGAAGTAATTGTCAAAAAAGGCGCAAGAGAAAACTTGGCAAGGCCTAAATCTGCACCTAAAGAAAACAAAGCGAAGTTTATGGAGTTTTTGAACCGTTGACTCAAAAAGAATACATAGGTTCAGACAGTATTGTCCATTTGCCAAAGTTATTGGTTGAGTATGGTGCGGAGAAAATTTTTCTTGTTACGGGCAGGGGCTCTTATTCTACCAGCGGCGCTAAAGATTGCCTCGATGATATTTTGAAAGGCCGTATGGTTTGTCAATTCTGTGATTTTTCTGTAAATCCCAAAGTCGAAGACGTTGCTCGTGGAATATCCGTATTTGAGACGGAACAATTCGATATAGTGCTTGCCGTTGGCGGCGGCAGTGTCATTGACACGGCCAAGTTAATTAATTTTTTGAGTGTGCATCCGGAAGATTTTACCAATTACAAGTTCAAAAACAAAACATCTAAGGGTTCTGTAAGACCATTGATTGCAGTACCTACAACAGCCGGTTCAGGCAGTGAAGCGACCAGTTTCGCGGTTCTTTACGCAAACAAAGAAAAGTTTTCGATTGATAATGAATTGCTTTTGCCGACGGCGGCAATTGTGGACCCTGACCTGACAATGTCTCTGCCGGGATACATTACGGCAACAACAGGTATGGATGCGCTAAGTCAGGCAATTGAGTCGTATTGGAGTGTGAAATCTAATGAGGAATCCAGGAAATATGCGAGTGAGGCAATAAAAACGATTATGACAAATCTCAGGACCGCTGTGAATAATCCTGCGAAATCGGCGCGTACGGCTATGGCTGAAGCCGCTAATCTTGCAGGAAAAGCGATAAATATAACGAGGACTACGGCTCCGCATGCGATATCGTATCCATTGACCTCATACTTTGGAATTCCACATGGTCAGGCGGTAGCGATAACAATTGCTCCGCTTTTAGCTTTTAATTCCAAGGTAACCGATGAGGATGTACAGGATTCACGGGGAGCGGATTACGTCAGGGAAACAATCAATCAGATTGTTGACCTGCTTGGAGCGGCAAATGTCAGTGACGCTGAGGATAAAATCGGGAGATTAATTAACGAGATAGGTCTGGAAACAAAACTGAGCCGATTAAAAGTCGAATCTTCAGGGGATATTGAGGCGATTGTGCAAAACGGCTTTAATCCGGGCAGGGTCAAAAATAATCCGAGAATTTTAACTCGAACGGTGTTGAGGAATATTTTAAATGCTTTAGCCTGTTGATGAAAGCTTCCATAATCACTGTTTGTTTAAATAGCGCAAAAACGATAGAAGACGCAATTCAAAGCGTTCTCGGGCAGAGCTATCTGGATATCGAGTATATCGTAATCGACGGCGGGTCAACAGATGGCACGCTTGAGATTCTTGAAAAGTATAATGGCCGTATTCACAAGTGCATATCCGAGCCGGACAAAGGCATATATGATGCGATGAACAAAGGAATCAAGCTTTCCACCGGCGATGTTATAGCTATACTCAACAGTGATGACATATATGCAAAGGATGATGTTGTAAGCGAAATGGTAGAATTCATACAGGCCAATGATCTCGATGCAGCATACGCAGACCTGGCGTATATATCATGCGAAAATCCTCATAAGGTGGTTCGACTCTGGCGGCCTGGTCAATACAAAAGGGGGGCTTTTTATAGCGGCTGGGCCGTTCCGCATCCGACGTTTTTCTGCCGAAGGAAGATTTACAAAAGGTTCGGCCTTTTCAATGACGGCTTCCAAACCGCCGCGGACTTCGAGCTGCTGCTTCGCTTCATCGAAAAACATCGGATTAAAGTCGGTTATTTGCCGCAAATAATCGTTAAAATGAGAACAGGTGGCAAAGCCAATATCTTGCGAGGTATGATTCGCGGTAACTGGGAGATTATAAAATCATTTCGTAGAAACGGCCTTCAACTGTCACCATGGTTTTTTGTCCGTAAACCAATAACAAAGATATTGCAACTATTCATAAAACCAGACAGATTAAAAAATTCGGAAGTTGCGAGTAATAGCCGCTTCCGATAACCCGAAATATCGTTCAATATAAGAACTTCTTATCTTTTCGCCATACCTTCGGTTTTTAATGCTGTAAAGGACGTTTTTGAGGCCGAAGGTTCGGTAAGCCGAAAATGATATGTCACGGATGAAGCTTAATATGCGACAGATTAAACTTGATATGCGATAGATTAAATTTGATTTGCGACATATTAAGCTTAATATGCGACGGAGGAGGTCTCATATACGATAGATTAAGCTTCATATATGACAAATGAAGCTTCATTATAAGTAAATCAAATGTGATATGCGACATATGATGTTTAATATGTGTCAGATGAAACTTAATATATGACGGATCAAGCTTCATGTTCGGTTTCTCAAGCATGGTTTTCCGGTTCTCAAGTCACCGGAACGGATTTCGATGTTTCAAAAGCAGGGCTTGAAAGTCCCTGAATCGTTTCTCAAGTTTGGTATTTTGTTTCTCAGGATTCTGATACGGAATATCAATCCTCGTATTTGGTTCCCTTAGCATTGCCGGTCCCATTTGCGGCCTGGTTTTTCAAAAAGCAAAGACAGGTTATGGCCCGATAATATTAAAGCTCCTTTTTCAATTTTCAGGAATACTGGGCTTCGGGACAGGTAGTTCAATGTACCTTGAAAAGTTCAAGTATACCTTTCGATGCCTGAATTCCAGCTAATCGATACGGCAGTGGGAAAAATTTTGCTGATTTGGATCGATTCTTTCGGCTGCAATACGAAAAAACCTGCAATTTCAATCCATCTTTAACCGATATATGTCAAGGGTGGTTTTTGTCGAAGCTGTAAGTTGATGCTTTTTAGAGGATTATGCTATGGGCCAGGGCGTATATGCCGAACCGTTAACTCGAAATGCAGAAGCAGGCACGATATCGGTTGACGGCGGTGAGGCCGGCTTAAAACATCTCTCTACCGTCCTTCTTGAAAGGCCTTTCGAGAAGAACCAACATTTGGTCCACCCGCTTGCAATACCGTCCCTGCGTCTGCCTTCAATACCGGCCTATTCGCAATATATGGTTCGGGCATTCGATATAATCGGCTCTGCTCTTTTATTGTTCTTGGCTGCGCCGGTGATGCTGTTTATTGCGATGCTCATAAAACTTTCTTCTCGCGGGCCTGTTCTTTACAAGCAGCGAAGGGTCGGTGAATACGGCAGGTTTTTCACGCTCTATAAATTCAGAACAATGGTTGTTAACGCCGAAAAGCACACCGGCCCTGTTTGGGCAGCCAGAGATGACGACAGGGTCACCCCCATAGGCAAGGTCTTCAGGCGTGCACGATTAGACGAGCTGCCTCAGTTGTTCAACGTCTTAAAAGGAGATATGAGTTTAGTCGGCCCTCGCCCGGAAAGGCCGTTCTTTGTCAAAAAGCACAAATCGCTTCAGGGCGTTCGCCTCGCCGTCAAGCCGGGCATTACGGGACTTGCACAGGTGAGAAGTTACTATGACCTGAGGCCCGAGCATAAACTCAAATATGATTATCTCTACATCCGCAAACGCTCGCTGCTGCTGAATCTTTACATCCTTCTGCAGACCATCCCCGTTCTCTTCCTCAAACGCGGCTGGTAAGCGCGCATCATTTCCCTTTCGCCGACAAATTACACTCTTGTATTTTGCCTTGCCCTTTCTGCTCTATTTAAGTTATTATGTAGCCGACGTTATTAATGATGCACAGGCTGGATTAATGCTTGTCTGATTTAAATTTTTAAGGTTCTTCCTTATGAAAAAAGCGCTCATAACCGGTATTACCGGCCAGGACGGCTCTTATCTGACAGAGCTGCTGCTCAAAAAGGGCTATCAGATCTGGGGTATAATACGACGAAGCTCCTCCTTTCACACCGGAAGAATCGACCATTTGTATAAAGACCCGCACGAGCAGCCGCCCCTGCGACTTGTTTACGGCGACCTCACCGACGGCGGCAATCTCTCCTCCGTCGTCAATGAAATACAGCCCGACGAAGTTTACAACCTCGGCGCACAAAGCCACGTCAAGGTCAGCTTCGACACCCCTATTTATACCGTCAATACCGATGCCCTCGGAACGCTGCGCCTCCTCGAAGCCGTCCGTGGAATGAAAAAACCCGCAAAATTCTACCAGGCCTCCAGCAGCGAGATGTACGGCAAGGTTGTCGAGACCCCCCAGACCGAAAAAACGCCGTTTTATCCCCGCAGCCCCTACGCCTGCGCAAAGGCATACAGCTTCTGGCAGACCGTCAACTACAGGGAGGCGTATGGCCTTTTTGCCTGCAACGGTATCCTTTTCAATCACGAATCGCCCCGACGCGGCGAGACCTTTGTCACCAGAAAAATCACCCGCGCCGCCGCCCGTATAAAACTCGGCCTTCAGGACAAGCTCTATCTCGGCAATCTTGACGCAAAACGCGACTGGGGATACGCCGCTGATTATGTCGAGGCGATGTGGCTTATGCTCCAGCACGACAAGCCCGATGATTTCGTGATAGCCACCGGTATCAGCCATTCTGTCCGTGAATTTCTCGACGAGGTCTTCGGCTGTCTCGAACTCGACTGGCACAAATATGTTGCTGTTGACCCGAACTATTTCAGGCCTGCTGAGGTAGATGTTCTTCAGGGCGACCCTGCCAAGGCCCGAAAGGTCCTCGGCTGGAAACCTAAAGTCACCTTCAAAGAGCTTGCTAAAATAATGACCGATGCAGATATGAAAATCGCTCAGGATGAAAAGATTCTCAATGACCACGCCGCAAAAAAACCGTGAAATGAGTGTCTTGTAATTGCTCGGCGAGGATAATGGAATTCCGGAAAGGACAAAATGACCCGCAAGGCGTTTTTCAAATTATTGCCGCTTTTAGTATTGTATTTCGGCGTCTTTTTTTTCTTTGCACACCGGGCCCTTGATTTCGGTGACCAAACCCGATACGCAATGTATGCCGAAAATCTGACTAAGGGTTTCTATGCCCCCGCCGATACCCTCTATTTATGGAATGGTCCCGGCTATCCGCTGCTGCTTGCGCCGTTCGCATTTTTCGATGTCCCGTGGTTTTACGCCAAAATGCTAAATCCCGTCTTTTTCTTCCTTGCCGTCTGTTTTTTTTATATCACCGTCAGAAGTTTTGCGTCCGAACGTAAGGCCCTTTTTTTTGTGTATCTGTTCGGACTTTATCCGCCTTTTTACGCCGAGCTTTGGCTTCTGCTGACCGAACCTTTTACTCTGATGCTTGTGACGCTGTTCGCACTGCTTGTCCTCAAGTGGTTTCAGACCGCTAAATTGAGATATATGTTCTCCGCGGCGGTCGTATGCGGATGTGTAGCCCTGACGAAGGTCTTTTTCGGCTACGTTATGACGACTGTCCTGCTTTTGTCTCTTTTTATGGCTTACTGGAGCAAAACCGCTCGAAAGGCCGTTCCCGTTTACTCGCTTGCCCTGCTGGTTTGCGTTCCTTATCTGACTTATACCTATCGTCTCACGGGCAAGGTCTTTTACTGGTCAACCGCCGGCGGACAGCTTGTTTACTGGTTGTCCTCCCCGTATCCGGGAGAGCTGGGAAGCTGGAAATCAAGTGGTGATGTCGCTGCGGACCCTGCCCTGGCGCCCCACAGGCCCTTTTATAAAGAGCTCGAAGGGCTTGACTACGTTCGCCAGGATGAGCTTTTTAAGAAAAAAGCCCTCGAAAACATTATGCATAATCCGCGCAGAGTGCTTTTTAACTACGCTGCAAACCTCGGACGGCTCTTTTTGAATTACCCCTTCTCGTTTAAATACCAGCATCCGCGTGCTCTTCTATATTTAGTGCCCAACGGCTTGCTTCTTGGCGCATTTATTTTTTCCATCTATCCGCTGATAATGTTCCGCTCTTTTCTGCCCGGCTACATCATTAACGCCTGTGCAGTTTCTGTGGTTTATATCGGCGGGCATTCGCTGGTGGCCGCTATGGCGAGGTTCATTTGCACAACACTGCCTTTCGTCTTTTTGATTATCGTTTATGTCGCGACAAATCTGGTTCAGTTGCGTTCTCCCGAAAAAGTTGCAGAAGGTTCGGCATAATTTGAGGATGATTTATGGCTGGATGGTTTGAAAACAGGCGCATAGTTGTTACCGGCGGAGCGGGCTTTCTCGGAAGTTACATCATCGATGGCCTCCAAAAACGAAACTGTAGGAATATCCTCGTCCCGAAAATCGAGGATTATAACCTCGTCGAAATGGCCGACATCAACAGGATGTATGACGATATGAAACCCGACGTCGTCATTCACCTCGCAGCCGTCGTTGGCGGAATCGGCGCAAATCGTCAGCACCCCGGCAGGTTCTTCTACGAAAACCTTATGATGGGCGTCCAGCTCATTGAGCAGGCCCGACTGCGCAATATCGAAAAGTTCGTCGCAATCGGCACTATCTGCGCCTATCCCAAATTCACCCCCGTTCCTTTCAAAGAAGATGATTTATGGAACGGCTATCCCGAAGAGACAAACGCCCCTTACGGCCTGGCCAAAAAAATGCTCCTTGTCCAGTCACAGGCCTATCGGGCCGAATACGGTTTCAACTCTGTATTTCTTCTGCCCGTCAATCTCTACGGCCCGCGCGATAATTTCAACCCCGACAGTTCGCACGTCATCCCTGCCCTGATTAAAAAATGCTTCGATGCTATTGACGCTGGCGATGATCATATCGTCTGCTGGGGGAGCGGTATGGTCTCGCGAGAATTTATTTACGCAGGCGACGCCGCCGAAGGAATACTACTCGCAGCCAAGCACTACAACGGCCACGAACCCGTAAATATAGGAGCAGGTTTCGAAATAACTATTAAAGACCTCGCCGAAAAAATCGTAAAACTAACCGGCTTCGAAGGCCAAATCCGCTGGGACCCCTCGAAACCCGACGGCCAGCCCAGACGCCGCCTCGACGTATCACGTGCCAAAAAACTCTTCGGCTTCGAAGCAAAAATGGCCTTCGATGATGGCCTAAAACGCACTATCGACTGGTATCGAGACGCCCGAACGGGCCTCGCCGGTTGACTTTTAATCTCATTTTTTGTATAATTATGCCAATGAAGAAAATAATTACTACCGGCATAATAACGGCAATTTTAATCAGTAGCGGCCTTGCTTTGGCCTTCCCCGAACCCGCTATTGTTCCAGCCCCCGCCGACTGGACCCTCAATGTCCGTTTCGAAAACCCTCAGCAGATTGTCCTGCCCGGCGCCATCCCGCAGAGGTTCTGGTATATGATTCTCACCATAACCAACGAAACGGGCAAAGACGTCGATTTTTACCCCTCCTGCGAGCTGATGACCGATACTTTCCAGCGCGTCCCGGCCATACAGGGGACTTCTTCCGTTCTTTTTGACAGGATAAAAAAACGATACCAGGGCAGATACCCCTTCCTTGAGCTGCTCGAAGACGTCGGAAATAAAATACTCCAGGGTCAGGACAATGCCAAGGATGTTGTGGTCTTCTGGCCTGATTTCGACCCCAACGCAAAGTCGTTCGATATCTTCATCTCCGGCCTCAGCAATGAGACCGCAGTCGTCGATGACCCCGTCAAAAAAGACGAGCACGGCAATCCCGTCAAAATATACCTTCGAAAAACCCTCGATTTGACCTATTCCATCGTCGGCGACCCCAAATTCCGCGGCAGGCAAAAGCTGAAACTCGAAAACAAACAGTGGGTTATGCGTTAATCTCCCGCCTCAGCTTGCCGGCTCCGCCGCTTTCTGCATCAGCTCGTGCACCCACTCCTCGAAAAATACCGGGTAAAGGTTCATTCTCTCGCTGGCTAATTGAAGACCGTTTTTAGTCAGCAGGTCCTTCAGCCGGTCTTTATGGTCTGGGAATTGCTCTGTAATTCTTTTCATATATAAAGCTGCCAGCACCTTCAGCCGCTGGTCTTTGACCGCCTCCGGTTGCTCAGCCGCGCGGAAGTATCGTCTTACAGATTCCACCGTTACTCCCTCCTCCGGAAAATACGGCCTCATACGGTGCGGAAGCTGTTCCGGCAGCTCGAATTCCTCGTCCATCGACCGGTCCAGCTCGTCCGGCTCGTAATGCAGAAACGGGTCGTAGAAAAATACCGCCGGATTATAATCGACCCGGTGTTTCGCTAAATACGGCACGAACACGTCCGGCGACTTGCCCGCCTGAAATAAGCTCAGCGGACCGTCGCCCACTAACACCGTAAAGCACAACTTGTTCAGGTCCTTGCGATTGTACCCGATGATTTTGTTATACGCCTGGTGCAGCTTCGGCAGCGTCATCTTTCTAACGTCCATTATCAGCAGCCGCGACTTCGTCGTCTGCTCGACCATCCCCTCTATCTCCTCAAGACGCGATTGCCACCTCGATTCCTTCGGTGTGACAAGTTCGTAAAAACGCGTCTTGAGACCGTTTTCCAGACGCTGGTGAATGTCATCGCCCAGAACGCGGTCCGCCGTCAGGATATGAATCCTCGGCTTTCGCTGCTGATAGCTTAATACGTCGAATTCTTCGCTCATCATATTCGTTATTATATTATACTATGCCCCGTTTTGTTTGACACTAACTCGTATTTTCGGTAATATCGGCACCTGAGTTGCGAGATTTATCCGCTGTTGGCGGGATTTTCACTGAGATAATCTTTAAGGAGCCAAAATGAAGACCCGCAGATTGATTTTTTCAATTGTCGTTTTAACGACGGTTGTCTTTATGTTTGCAGGCCTTTCCGCAGAAAAGCCCAATATGCCCCAAAGAAAGGAGGGCCCCGTGGCTGTTCAGTTACAATGGTTCGGGCACGCCGGTTTCAGAATCTCCGATGCCAATACTGTCATATATATCGACCCTTGGAAGCTGCAAAGTTCCCCGCACGATGCCAACCTCGTCCTCGTCAGCCACAGTCACTACGACCATTACTCCGCCGGCGATATCGCTAAGGTGTCGGGTATGACGACAAAGCTCGTTGCCTCCGGCGATGTCGTTGAGCAGTATGGAAAAGGTCAGGTCCTCAAACCCGGCCAGACCATCGAGGTCGCAGGGGTCAAAATTATTGGCGTCCCCGCTTATAATCCCAAAAAACAGTTTCATCCGAAATCGAACAACTGGCTGGGTTTTGTTATCGAAATCGCCGGCAAACGTATCTACTATGCTGGCGATACCGACGAAACCCCCGAAATGGATGCCCTCGAAAATATCGACCTTGCCCTGCTGCCGGCAGGGGGCACATATACGATGAACGCCGCCGATGCGACTAAAAAGTTCAAACCCAAAATGGCCGTTCCTTATCACTGGGGCGATATTGTCGGCAGCAAAAAAGATGCCGATGCCTTCGCCCATAAGGCCGCCTGCAAAGCGAAGGTCCTCGAACCGGGCGAATCAATGGCAGTTGAATAATACTGAAGACCGGTGTTTTTTACTGGTTATTGCGCCTTCCGGGCGCGATTTGCACTCAGAGAACCTCTGATTTTTCGCCGATAAATCGCTCATATCACATAAAATCCCCCTCAAATGCGATATAGTCGCTATTACTGGACAACTTCTGGCGATTTTATTTTATCGGGGCCAAACTGATTTGACGTAACAATCGTATATTCTATTAAGGGATGGCTGGGGGGAAACCGGCAATTCCTTAAAAAGTTCGGGCTGCTTTATCACCAAACCTCCTGTAGAGCAGCCCGACTTATTTTTGACTTCCTCCCGAATCACTGTTTCAGGGCCGCCTGTCTTTCCTTTTCTAAGTTATGAACACGCTTGCAACGAGGGCATTTGACCGTTTCAGAACCGTAATTAGGCGGTATCTTCAGTGTCAGCCCGCACGCGCACGTCAGAAATGCAAACCCGTTTACCCTCCGCATAATGTCCCCGACCTGACGCATCTGGTTTTCTAACTGCTCTTTCTTTGCCTCCTCGCTTGCCTCTCTCAGCGCGATGTCTTCCTTCGTAAGCGCCGTCGCCGGCACAATGGTCCTGCGCTTGGTCACGCTTGTATAGGCCTCCGAGTAGTCCTTCATCGACGCCCCGTGCGACATACTCCGCAGGATGCGTATCCGCTCAGATGTCGGCGGATGCGTGCTCGTCAGGTCCGAAAGCTTCATTTGCCCCTTCTTCTTGAACGGATTCACGATATACATCGGTGCGGTCACTTCGTTGGTGCTTTTAAGCTGCGGTGACCTGTCTGTCGCTATCTTCTCTAACGCGCTTGCTAATCCTTCCGGATACCGTGTCAGCCGGGCCGACCCTGCGTCGGCTAAGTATTCACGCCTTCTCGATAGCGCAAAATATAACAACTGCGTCATAATCGGTGCTAATATCGCCGCCACAATCGCAATCACTATAATCAGTGCCGCGCCTCCGCCGCCCCCTTTGCCTCCTGATGAATATCTCCTCCGTGACCCGCCCAAGGAGCTGTAAAAAACGCCCCGCAGAAAAACCTGCGAAAGCAGCACCACCGACCCTAACATTATCCCCGCTAATGTGACAAACAGTATGTCCCGGTGCAGTATATGGCTCATCTCATGCCCCACGACGCCCTGCAGCTCGTCACGGTTCAGTTTCCCTAAAAGCCCCGCAGTTACCGCGATTGACGCCGTCTCTGGCTTTCGCCCCGTTGCAAACGCGTTCGGCGCCGGGTCGTTGAGTATATAGACCTTCGGCATCGGAAGGCCCGCCGCTATTGACATCTCCTCGACGACGTTAAACAGCCGCGGATGAACATCGTGTGTCACCCTCTTGGCGTTGCTCGCCGAAAGCAGAATCTGGTCGCCGCCTGCAAAGCTTATCAGAGTCAGCACCATCCATATCGCAAATGCCGCAATCAGTCCGATTGTCCACCCGTCAGGACCGCCGAAGACCATCCCGATAATCGCTCCCAGCGCAGCAAGACACGCCCCCATCGTCGCCAGGAGCAGCATCGAATTTCGCTTGTTGACCCTTATTAATTCCCACATTTTCTACGTCATTTCGAGCGAGGCCGGCACTATAAAGTGCGGGACGAGTCGAGAAATCTGTTATTGAAAACTCACCTTCGGCACTGCCCGTTCTGCCGCCGCCGAAATCTCGAAGAAGTCCCGCTTGCCGAAGCCGAATATCCCCGCCACTATGTTCGACGGGAACATCTGAATCTTGTTGTTGAAGAACAGCAACTGGTCGTTATATGCCTGCCGGGAGAACGC
>CAZHVR010000014.1:0-44861 GCA_964536225.1 uncultured Pirellulales bacterium | reverse complement strand
TGGCCTCGGGGTCCTTCACGAAGATTTTTCGCGCCACCTCAAGCCGTCGCTTATCAGAAATATCATCTGCATCATTAAAAAGGACCATAGGCGATTTATGCTCGTATGCCCATTTTATACCCATATTGCGGCAAAAACCGGGACCGTTATTGGTTTTCTTTTTAATAATGTGGATTTTGTCCGGGTGTTTTGCCTTTACCTCGTCAAGATAATCTACGGCCTCTTTGCAGGGAGACAGGTCGTCGATAATTACAAGCTGCCAGTTTGGGTCGGTCTGATTGAATATATTTTCCAGGGTTTCATCCAGATACCTCTTGGACACGACGTTTTCGTCCCGCCAGTGGGGCATAACAAACGTTGCAATTCCGTCTTTGCAGTTTCGAGCAAACATTCACTTCTCCTTATCAAATTAATATTGTTGTAATGTTCAAACCCGGATTTAACGTCAAAAGTGCGGTATCATAACATAATCCCGCCTGATTTTAAACCCCCTCCGGTCAGTTGTTTTAACTGCCCCCGGCTTCTGCCGTAAGGCCCTCTATGAGCCGCTTGAAATCCTTGAGGTCATTGACCGGCTGTTTACAGGCATAATTCTCACAGACATAAGCAGTTGCCCTTCCATCGATGACGGCCTGATTCTGTATAAAGGGCACGAGTCGCTCTGTCTCCTTTGCCGCCTCATCTGACGCGTGCAGCAATAAGACGGCATTCGGTAAAAACCGGCTGCGAACTAAATTAAGCATCTGCTTTGTGTCGGCCGCGTCCGCATCGCCTGCGATTATTATTTCCTGATTTGGCCCGAGCCGGAAACTCAGTGCCGTCAGCATCGCAGGCGAATATGCGGGCCATTGCGCCAACTGCGATGAGAACGCCTCAATCGTCTCTTCACCCAGTTTTGTGAATTGCCGATTCATCGTTAACAATCCCAGCTTTAATAAAACAAGGGCGGCGACTGAACTGCCGGCTGGGACCGCTTCATCAGAGGCCGACTTAGTGCGGCTTATCAGCTTCTCGCTATCTTTTCCGGTAAGGAAAAAACCTCCGTTTTGCTCATCGGCGAACAACTCTATCATCTGCTCACTTAGCTCCTTGGCATCAATGAGCCACTTGACATCGAACGTTGCCTCGTAAAGGTCGAAGCACGCCATCGCCATAAAAGCGTAATCGTCGAGAAAGGCCTTTTCCGATACTCTGCCATTGCGATAGTATCGCATCAAACGCCCGTTCTTCCGCAGCGTGCTTAACACAAAAACTACGCAGCGTTTTGCTGCCGTTATATATTTTTCCTCTTTTAGAACTGCCCAGCCGTAAGCAAGCGACGAAACTATAAGACCGTTCCACGCGGTAATGACTTTGTCGTCCCTGGGAGGCCTGATGCGTTTTTGGCGTGCCTGAAAAATCGCCTCACGGGCGCTTTTGTCCGGAGCGGGTGACAATTGAACGCTAAGAACGGTCTTGCCGTCCTCAAAATTACCCTTTTCGGTAACCCCATAGTAAGCGTTAAAAATCCCAGCTTGTTCTTTTCCTAAAACAGATACCGTCTGCGCCGGTTCCCAGACGTAAAAAATGCCTTCCCTGCCCTCAGAATCCGCGTCTTCGGCGGCGAAAAAA
Organism: uncultured Pirellulales bacterium; assembly: GCA_964536225.1. Lineage (GTDB taxonomy): Bacteria > Planctomycetota > Phycisphaerae > Sedimentisphaerales > Anaerobacaceae > Fen-1362. The sequence continues at coordinate 43,250 of CAZHVR010000014.1, read as the reverse complement.
CTGCCTTCTGAATCAGACATATCGCGCAGGACGTAATCGAAAATCTCACGTGCTATTTCGGCGTAAGTTTGGTTATTCGTAACCCGGTATGCTTCAAGATAAACCCTGCTTATCAGCGCCTGGTCGTAGAGCATCTTTTCGAAATGCGGCACAAGCCACCGGGCATCGGTTGAATATCGGTGAAAACCGCCGCCGATATGGTCGTAAATACCGCCTTTGGCCATTGCGGCAAGCGTCCTTTCGACCATTTCCAGCGCCTGTTTATCGGCCGTCCGATACCAGTAACGAAGCAGCATCGAAAGGGTTGTCGGCTGTGGAAATTTGGGGGCCGAACCGAAGCCGCCATTGACGGGCTCAAACATGTCTCGAAGACGATTAAAAGCAGCGGTTAATATATCCGGCGAAAGCGGCTCTTTCGAAGCGGGAGTGTTTACCTCATTGAGTAATTCACTCAGACGACCCGCCGAATCGATGAGTTCCTGTCGTCTGTTTTTCCAGACATCGGCAATTGTCAAAAGCACACGCTCGAAACCCGGACGCCCGAAGGAGTCCTTCGGGGGGAAATATGTCCCGCCGTAAAAAGGTTTGCCTTCAGGAGTCATAAAAACCGACAGGGGCCAGCCGCCCGAACCGGTCATCGCCGTAACCGCGGTCATATAAATCCTGTCAATATCAGGGCGGCTTTCCCTGTCAACCTTGATGCTGATGAAATGCTCGTTCATTATCCCGGCGATTCGCTCGTCTTCGAAACTCCCACGCTCCATCACGTGGCACCAGTGACAGGTCGAATAGCCGATTGAAAGGAAAACGGGCTTGTCCTCCTTTTTTGCCTTTTCAAAGGCCTCGCTGCCCCAGGGGAACCAATCGACCGGGTTATGCGCGTGTTGAAGCAGATAGGGATTGCCCGTATCGATGAGCTTATTGGTATGTTTTGGCTGGCCTGCCATTTTAGAATGCCTTTGTGACCTCTATCGCCTGGGCGAGCGTAATCGAACCCTCGTACAAAGCGCGGCCGACAATTGCACCCGCGGCATCGATTGAGACAAGATTCTTAATATCCTCGGCGGTCGTGACGCCGCCTGAGGCAATCACGGGAACAGGTACGCTGCGAATGAGAATCTTCGTCCTTTCGAGATTAGGACCGGCGAGCATCCCGTCCTTGGTAACATCGGTATAGATTATCGCCGCTATAGGAAGCCGGGCCGCCTCGCGTGCAAGCTCCAACAACGACTTGGGATGTTCGTCGCACCAGCCGCCTGTGACCACGTGTGTTCCTTTGGCGTCGAGGCCCAGCGCAAGGCGGTCGGGGAACTGTGTCGCCATATCGGAGAACCATTCGAAGTCGTTGACCGCCTGTGTGCCGATTATCACCCGCTCGATACCAGAACCGAGCAGCGTTTTTATATCTTCCTCGGTCCTTATGCCGCCGCCTACCTCGATTTTCACCCCGCCTTCAGCGGGCTTACCGAGCTTCGCTATGGCCGATATGGTCGGGGTATTTACAGGCCGGCCTACTTTGGCACCGTCGAGGTCAACAATATGAAGCCACTGTGCCCCTTGCCCGATGAACTCCTCGGCCTGTTTTACGGGGTTTTCCTGGTAATTTATCTGGCGGTGATAGTCGCCCTGTATCAGGCGAACGCATTTGCCGCCCCGTAGGTCGATAGCCGGTATGATGTCCATTTTTCTGCCCTAAAAAATTACAAGCCCATCGTTTTGAATTTTAGAAACGCCATCTGCAAGCTGCAACGGTTTTCCTGAAAGGGCAATTGGGGTCCGCTTTTTTGTGCCGATTATTTTTTTATTTTGACGACTCTGATTTCTCTTATATTGTCGGCTTTCGGAAAAGTAAAGGACGGTTTTTGCTTCAGCAGGGCATATCCGAAATCCAGCATCGTCTCATTGCCGAGCTTGGAAATCCTTGGCGGCTCTATAAAAAAATTAGCAATAATTCCCCTGACCCTGCCCAGGAAACCATTGGGTTTTGCCGCACTGCTGACTGATACTACCGTTACTTCCATCCTAGGCTCCCGTTCGCTTTTTCTGAACGTAAGGGAGGCCACGCGGGCAATCGTCTCATTATACTTGTTTTCGTATTTATACCGCCCGTTTTCGGGCTCAACGCTGTAAAGACCGATTGTTACCGGGCTTTTGTGCCCCTGTGCGTCGAAACGGACATCTACCCTGGTAACCGTCTGGTTGGAATCGGTTATCTTCCCCCAGGCCTCGATGCAGCCGAGGCCCTCTCCTTCGAATTTAATGTAATCAAGAATGTTTGTCATCGGCTCGTCTTTGTCCTGCTCGGGGAGAAATATCTCGATTATCTCCGGGGCATCAAATATGGTCTTGAAAAATCCTTCTCCGAGCATTTCAAATTCGCAGCTTACATAAAAAGATGTCGCAGTGACCTTTTTTTTGTATGAGACAATACGAGCCAGCTGTGTGTTGTTTGTGCTGATTTCCATATCAACAAGCGTGGGGGATATCAACGGAACAAAATACATAAAAGAGGAAGTGGGGTTATTCTGCGGCGTATTACTGTGGTAACTTAACAGAACAGTCGGACCATTGGCATCATTGACATCGCTCTGGGTCCCGCTGATGCGGCCATCCGCAAGTGTTTTCGGCTTAGAGCCTGCCCCGGCGCTGGCCGTCAAAAGCAGGACGCAAAAAACACAAATCACAGACAAACCCGACCATCTCCGGCACATCAAACTTAACCTCGCCCCTTCAAATGCGTACTAACAGACAACCCCCGAAACAAAGCTTACAGATGGGTATTTTAACAAAATTGCGGCCCGCTTTCAATAATCACTTGACCAAAATAATCAATTATCAATAATCATTAATAAATGATTTCGGAGAGGTGTCGGAGCGGCTGATCGAGCCGGTTTCGAAAACCGGTGTGCTCTTTTGAGTACCGCGGGTTCGAATCCCGCCCTCTCCGTCATTTTTATCCCGATTTATCGGGACAAAAATGGCGAGGTCCGTTGCTAAAAAATGCGCATTGGTTTAGGACAATTCGACGCGGTAGTGGGAGACCTCGAGGGTAACGCCGGGAGGATGCGGGAGATTTACGGGCAGGCCAGGGAAAAAGGTGTCGAGCTGCTTTTGTTTCCGGAGCTTGGGATATGCGGCTATCCGCCGGAGGACCTGCTGCTTAAAAAGCATTTCCTCGAAGAAAACCGCAAGACGGTGGAGAAGCTCGCGGTTGATTGTCCGGACGTCACTATTATGGCCGGCTTTGCGGATTCCTATCGCGGCAGGACGTATAACTGTGCAGGCATTCTCAGAGGCGGGCGATTAACCGATGTTTATCGAAAGTGCCTGTTGCCCAACTCCGGCGTGTTCGATGAAAAGCGATATTTCGAGCCGGGCAAAAAAAATCTCCTCATTTCACTAAACGGCTTTAAGTTCGCAGTAACAATATGTCAGGATATATGGGACATCGACTGGCTGGCGAGGTTTCTCAAAAAGGCGGAGCCAATCGATATGGTGCTGAATATTTCCGCGTCGCCGTTTCATCTTGAAAAAATAGAGACAAGAAAGGACGTAGTCGGTCAGTGCGCTGCGCAGTTCAAATGCCCGGCCTGCTACTGCAACCTGGTGGGCGGTCAGGATGAGCTGGTGTTCGACGGCCGAAGCATGTTCGCAGATGCCGCGGGAAATATCGTCGCTATGGCCAAAGGATTCGAGGAGGATTTACTTATAGCGGATATCACAATGCGAGATGGCGTCGCACGTATTGAGCCGAAAGAAGCACCTGCAATGACTCATCTTGATATCCTTGACGAGATGTACAAGGCGCTTGTGCTGGGTACAAGGGACTACGTGAAGAAAAACGGCTTCAGCAAGGCGATACTGGGTCTCAGCGGCGGGATTGATTCGGCCGTTACCGCAGGCCTTGCTGTCGATGCATTAGGTGCAGAAAACGTCATAGCAATCACAATGCCCTCGAAATTCAACATCCACGACACAATCAGCGACGCTGAAAAGTGCGCCAAAAACCTTGGTATCGAATTTATAACCATCCCCATCGGGGCGGTGCTCGAGCAGTTCGACGACTCGCTGGGTCAGGCGCACGGCTGGAACAGTAAAGGCATCGCCTACGAAAACCTGCAGGCCAGAATCAGGGGCACTCTTCTTATGACACTTTCCAATCAGTGGAACGCCCTTGTGCTGACCACAGGCAACAAAAGCGAGACGGCCGTCGGCTACTCGACGCTATACGGCGATACCGCGGGCGGCTTTGCAGTCATAAAGGACGTCTTCAAGACAATGGTTTACAAGCTTGCGCATTATATTAACAACATAAAAGGACGGGAAATCATACCTAAAAGCATTATAGACAGGGTGCCGACCGCTGAGCTTCGCGCCAATCAGAAGGATACCGACTCATTGCCGGACTACGACCTGCTGGATGAAATTCTCAAGGGCTACGTCGAGCAGGACCTGTCCGCCCGGCAGCTTATCGAAGGGGGGCTGCCGAAAGAGGACGTCAACAGGGTCATCAGTATGGTTGACCGCAACGAATACAAGAGAAGGCAGTCGCCACCGGGAGTGAAAATCACGCCCAAGGCGTTCGGCAGAGACAGGCGCCTGCCAATCACAAACCGTTACAACCACCGGAGCAATTCAAAGTAGCGGAACGCGGTCACGGGGCTTTTCCCGACCTGACCTGTCTTTCACGAAGGACGCCGACTATCGCCTGTGCGAACGGCACAACCGCCGCTGGTGCGCTGGCTGTTACGATAGAACCGTCACGCTCAACGGGCGCGCCGGTATATTTTGCCCCGCCTTTGCGCATCAAATCCCGCTGCGTTAGAAAGCCGGTCGCCCGCACGCCGCTGAGCACGCCCGCATTGGCAAGAATCGTCGGGGCGATGTCTATCGCCGCTATTACCTTGCCCGCGGCGGCCGCCTCACGGGCGATGCCGAGGACAGTGGGATTGTCGAAATAGGCAACAGTGCCGGGACCGTCCACGAAGACCACCGCATCGAAATCCCCAATCTGCACCCTGTCCAGCGTCGTCTCAGAGGCGACAAGCCCGCCAAGGACCCCTCTCAAAGGCCCGATTTTCGTGCTTGCAATTATGGTGTCTATCCCTGCTTCTGCCAAGACACGCCGGGTCTCGAAAAGCTCCTCGTCTCTGAAATCGGCGCCCGGGACAATCAGCACGGCCCTTTGCGCCGCGGCGGTCTCACCGGACGACTGCGACTGTGCCTGCAACGAAACGGGATGGCCAACGCAAACTATCAGCAGCGGCTCAAGGTCGACAGGTAATCCGCAGACCCTGGCAACAGTTTTCGTCTCGAAATCGCCTACCGGCACCGAGACAAGGCCCAGCGCTACTGCCTGCAATTGTATATTTTCGGCAACGTGGCCGGCCTCGAGCATCAGGAACCTGCCGGCCTTATTTCCGCTTTTTGGCGCCAGCTTCCTGACCGACCCGGCAATGATAATATCACAGGCGGCTTCAGCAGGTGTTCTTTGCTTTACGGCCGCTGACAGTTGATTTCGCAGGTCGGCCCTCTGTAGCTGCTCCATTGAGTGGTCTTCTGGACGATATGCCAGCAAGCCGTCCGGTGTGACAAAATAAAGGGTTATCGGATACACGCCCCAGGCCGACGGTGCGGCCCTAAGCCCCTGCTGTTTGTCGGTTATACCCTGCCCGGCCCAGGCCAGCTGCCCTATCTGAATAAAGTTAAGGGGCTTATCTGCGAACTGTCTGACGCTGCGTCGTTTGCTGATTGCCTCCTCCACGCTTACCGAGCTCAACAGGGTCGGTGCGGGAAGCTGAATGATCTTCAGTCCGCCTCCCCGCTGCCGCCTCTGGGACTGGCCCAGGACCGGCATCGAAAGAAAATTCAACGCGACAAGGCAGCATACCGCAGAAACTGCGATTTGGTATATCCGGGGAACTTTCGGTTTGTTAATTGAATTCATAAACTTGCTCCTGTTTTTTTAATTAACTGCTGGTTACATCATAAACAAGATTCGGTTAAAATTGAAGGACGGGGCCAATAAATTAAGGGCGTAGTATGCGATTTACACGAAGACAGAAAATAACAATCGCGGTTCTTGTGATTTACTGGATTGTGCTTGCCGTTGTTGCGCATATACCGATACCACAAGTAGTTTATCGTGCACAGGTATCGGACAAATGGCTTCATTTTCTGGCGTATCTGAACCTGGTCTTTCTGATGTGGTTTTCCATTAAGCCGGACAGCAAAGTAAGCTGGCGAAACCGGCTGGTATGGCTGATCTTTCTTGTTTCTGTTATATACGGAGGCATAGACGAGCTGGTGCAGCCGCATTTCGGAAGAACCAGGGATTTATTTGATTTTTTAGCTAATGCGGCGGGGGTATCCGCGGGATTGGTTATTTTAACGTTTCTGGCGTTCTGGCAGGCGCTGCCGACTGTGCTGGCAATAACAATTTTCGGACTGACAAACCTCGCAAAAACCGACTTATCGAAACTTGTGCCGATTACAGACGCCGTTTTTCACATTCTTGCTTACGGAAGCTTCACACTTGCGTGGGTTCAATTTGTGAACCTTTACTTTATGTTCAAAAACAACGCTACTCGTTTGGTGTCCGCTATAGCCGTGCCTGTTGTTTTACTGCTTGTCGTAAAAACCGGGTCGATTCTGCTTGGGAGGCATTTTGCCCTGACCGACCTGCTTTTCGCGGTTTTGTCGATTATAGCCGTGGCCGTAATGACCCTGATTTTGCAGTCCCGCAACAGACGTTTCAGGACCTCTTAAAAGGCGTGTAGAGCGGGTCGCCTATGAGGACAAGCTGCCAGGAACAAAAGGGCTTCGTGTGATAAAACGCCTCAACAAGGCATTCGCCGTTCAGCAATTCGTTAAAGAAATCAGGGGGGCTGGGAAAGGCGTGTAAATACGGCTCGTTTACGGCGCCTAAGGTCGCGGTAATCCCATCGACCAGCATCGCCGGGCACCATTCTGGGCTGTTGGGGTCTCGCAGGTTCGTCGCCTCGAAACTGGCGACGTGAAAACCAACCGCGCCATCCACAAAATCGAAGGCATCTACGTATTTTTTCAAACTGTACCAGCCGCAGTAAATCGCCGTCTTAGGACAGCTTCCAGGTTCGAAAAGCTTTTCAGTCCGCTCCTCCCTGACCTCCAGATTCGGACGGCTGCGTCTCGGCGAACCGGCCAGGCCGCATCGCAGCCGCAACAGCGTTGCCAAATTTCGTAATGACTGGTCGAAGTGTGCAAATGAATACGGCTTTTTGTCGTCGGCTAAACCGCGAGAGTCAATATAAGCCATTCCGTGCAGTCCCGTTTTTTCCGCCTCAATCGCCTTATCGACGAGACCTTTGGCTATCTGCGGTGTTGGGCCGTCCAGCCGGGAAACCATAATCGTCAAAATAAGCTCTTCCGGATACCCGCCGTTTTTCCTCAACTGGTTCGGTTGCCACCGGTACAATTCGTAAGACCCGAAAAGCACCATCGACAGCTCGCTATCGACACTTGCCTGTGTCTCTTTTCCAAGAATCCGGTCAATCCGGCCCCGAACATTCTTAAGCTCTTTCTTGATTCTATTTTGTTCGGCGGCTGTCTCGCCTTCCGCCTTTAAATCCGCGAGCTTTTTCTCATATCTCTGTAGAGAGGCCTCAAGCTGACTTAGACGCTGCCGCTGGTCTTCAAGCGGCCCTCGCGGCCCGACCTTGTAAGGCACGCCGTATGTCGTCAGCAGGCATCGAATCGTCTGTCCGGGCTTTAATTCGGTCAAACGCTTATAAATCGGCTCAGCAATGATCTCATCGTACTTGTCTCTGCTTATCGAATCAGCGAGCGTCCTGCCCAAAGACAGCTCGAGTATATTTTCCTCGGGGACGCCCCGCCTATGGCAGTAATACCTCCCAATCTCCACCGACGACGGGATATCGGCGTTGACTACGACGAGAATCTCATTCGGCTCCAGGGCAGTTAGCTGGCGACCGGGAAGAACCAACAATAAAACCGCAATGGCTATCTTCTGCCAACGGGTCAATTTCATGAACTCCCTACTCCCTGAATCCCGATACATCGGGATTGATAATTTGTCATCAAAGGTCATAATAATCAATACATAGCTAAAGGAATAACAGAATGTTCGAAAAAATAATCGGTTTCGAAACGCTACCTGGTCCAGCATTACAATTTGGGGCCGCCGTTGCCGTGTCATTTATTGTGTCCGTCGTTTTGACCCTGTTATGTGAAAAAACAGCCGTTCGGCTGGGCATCGTTGATAAACCCGACAATCTCGTCAAAACGCACCGCAAACCGATACCATACTTGGGCGGCGTCGCAATTTTTTTCGGAATTTTTGTCGGGATGCGGGTGTCTTTTCTGCTTATTCCTGAAAAAATACACGATTCAATCGCCTTCAAACAAGCGCTTGGGATATTGGCAGCCGGCAGCGCCGCCTGTTTCGTCGGATGCCTCGACGATATCTTCGATATCAGGCCCTGGCAGAAGATAACCGGCCAGACCGCTACGGCAATAATACTCGTGGCCGCAGGAATAATGCCGAAGCTTTCAGATTTCGGGCTGATGTTGCCGAAAACGGCCGAGCTTGTTGTGCAGGCGATTATCGTTGTGTTTTTCGTCCTCGGCGCAACGAACTCGTTGAACCTGCTCGACGGACTGGATGGTTTATGCGCCGGGGTCACGGCGATAATGACTGGCGGTATGCTGGCGCTTGCCTTATTTACAGAAACCAGATTCGCCGACCCCGTCAATATCAACTGGCTCAAGGTCACGCTTTGTCTTGTCCTGCTGCCCAGCGTGCTGGGATTTCTGATTTTCAACTATCCCCCGGCAAGGATTTTTATGGGCGACGCGGGCAGTTTGCTGCTGGGGCTGATGATGGCTGTGCTGATGATTCTGTTCGCGGAAAAGGCCCCGCAATTCTGGCTCGGCTCGATTGTCATTTTCGGCCTGCCCATACTCGACACCGCGGTCGCATTTGCCAGGCGGATAATCAATAAACGACCCCTCTTTGTTTCGGACAGGGGCCATATTTACGACCAGATGATGGACCGAGGGTTGTCTTTAAGGAAGACCGTCGGGCTTTGCTACGGACTGACGGCAGTGTATGCAACTACAGGTGTTATAATCGGCATGCTGCCGAAACTCGCCGCAATCGCTGTATGTGCTGTGGTACTGCTTGTGTCCGCGCTTGCGGTCTGGAAGAAGGGCTATCTTAAAATGACAGGACTTCGCGGTTCCAATCCACAAAACTCATCGCACCATTCCGCCGGTAACAGGGTTGACTGACCCGCCCGACCTCAGAAACTTCGCAACGTAATCTGTAAGCTCAAACGAAAACGGCAGCGGGTCGGACAAGATGAAGTCATCGTGATAGCATTTTCGCTGCGGGACAAGAATGGCAATCGCCTCCGCCAGCCTGCCCCGTTTAATATGCTCCATAAACGCCAGACAGTCACCGACTATCCACCTGCATTTTATAGGCGGATATTTCGAACCGGCCAATCCGTTTATCGGTTCCCCCATTGCCATCAAATACCAAATATACGGGAAATCGACGCCTGCAAACGTAGATAACGCTAAAGCACCCCACAATCGCGGGTTAACCTCTATCAATTTGAAATCTCCTTCTTTACAGGCAACGAAATCGATATGCACAACGCCATTCCATTTTAATCTGTCCATTACGGCGGTTGCTTTCGCTATAAGCTGTGGATTTTCAAACGGCTCTCGAAGAGTGGAGGTCCCGAATTTGCCCGGCTCCTTGCACCTGATATATCGTTCGGAGAAACTGGTTACGCACCGGCCGTTTTGATACAGCATACATACGCCTGCCGCATCGCCCGGCAAAAACTCCTGCAAAAAAGGCCATCTTTCCTGAGGCAGACGGAATGTTTCCACAAGCTCTTTGTATTTGGCGAAAAGCTCTTCCCGATTACGGGCGATTCGCACGCCTTTTGCGCTGTTCCCTATGCGCGTCTTTATTGTAATCGGCCAGTCCAGCGATTTCGACAGATCTTCCAGATGTGACCAGGACTCGACCTTTGTGGTCATCGGCGTCGGACAGCCGGCCTGAGCAGCCAAATCCAGAACGTTCAGCTTGTCCTCGGCCACACGATAACTATCCCAGTCCGGCAATGACGTCAGGACCCCCTGCGGCAGTTCATTTTTGCGCCTGCAGAATATCCCGACATCCTCGTGGCACGGCAGTAAAACGCGGGCACCTGTTTTTTTCAACGCCTGACAGGTTGCTTCGAAATACCTGTCCGGCTCGATAAAGAAGTCGGGAACCCTAGTGTATGACTTGCAGTACCGCGAGTAACGAGACATCGCAACGGACGAGGCGTCGCCGACGTGGACATCGATGCCTCTCCTGCCCAGTGACAAAACAACGGCATACGTTGTGCGGCACCATCCATAGGTCACAAACACGCTATCCAGATATTTAGAAGCCCTGCTGTTGGTGACAAACAACGACCAATTTTTGTCTACCGTCCACTCGATGCCTCCTTCGACAACACGACCTTCCGGGTCAAGATGCCCGGTCTTGAGTGTATAGACATTGCTTATTACGCCGTGATTGTTTATCTGGGCGGCACGTCTGAAACCGCATCTTAAGTACAGCTTGTTCGCCGGAACATTATCCGCACCAACGAGGACCTTGACCCTGTCAATCCCCCTTCGCTGACATTCCGCAAGCCCTTCACAGGTCAACATTCGCGACAGGCCTTTGCCCCGCTCTTCGGGCGCTAGCACTATAGAAAGCAATTCGGCGCGCGGAACACCAAGCTTGCTGATTCTGCCTGGATAGAAAAATGTTTCGGCCGCATTCCTAAGGCGTCGAACAGAAAGCATTTGGCTCGCTAAAAGAAAAATAAAATGCAGTCCCCCTTTCAGAAGCGCCGACCTATAGAGTTTGTTTATGTCGGTCGTAAAGACAACAAATCCGACAACTTTCTCTTTGTCTTCCGCAACAAGTCCGAAACTGAATCCACTGGCGGCAATTGCCTCATAAAGGGCCGTGACAAAGTCAAGCCCAAGAGAGCTTATAAAGCCGGTGTGGATACCGGAAATATGCAATTCGGCGACGGCCCTTGCGTGTTCGGGCAACATCGCATTAATTTTTAGAGAACTATTGCGAGTTTCAGTCACACAAATTACTCCGGTGAAACTCCCTGATTTGCAAGATATCGGATGATGTCTTTTACGCTGGTCAAATTTATCGCATCGGCGGGAGAAATGGACAACTTGAATTCCCTCTGCAGCGCAAGAACCAGGCCCACGTGCGCCATCGAGTCCCAGCCATCGACATTATATATTGACATAGAGTCGTCGATTTTATCGACGCCGAACGCCTGACGAAATATTTTATCCAACTTGTTATGCATATATCCCTGTAATAATTCGCAATTAAGACCTTTTCGCCAGGACAACAATCCTACCCCCGCCCTGGCCTAAAATAACACCTTTATAAACAAGCCACGGCAGGGACAAAACTCTCCGCCATCGCGGCCACCGTGTCTCAGACCATGGAAAATAATGCTTTTTTATTTTTATCACTTTCAATCCGGCCCTTTCAAGCAGCGCATTAATGCTTTTTTTGCAGAAAAACCAGTTGTGGTAAGGCGGCCAATAATTTCTTCGAGTATGCTGACGAATCATCCAATTGCCCCAGTCAGGCGTACTAAGGGCAAAAATAGCATCATTCACAAGCAACTCTTTCACTTTACTTACAAAAATAAAAGGGTCGTTTACGTGTTCTATAACTTCCCAGCATATAATTGCCTCAAAACTTTCTTTAGGCCACTTCGACTCTTCGACAGTCCCGACCTGGTAATCGGCATCCGGCAGAAGATTCTTAGACATCTCAACTGCTTTACTGCTAATATCTATACCATGAATCTGCCAGCCGTTATTCCTGCACGCAAAAAGAAATTTGCCGACGCCGCACCCTATCTCAAGAAGATTTCCTGAACCGAATGGTCTGATTTTTTTTAAAAAATACTTCTCGAACCAGTAAAGCGCAACCTGTTTCGTCGATTTCGCTCTTTGATAGGCATCTAAGTAACCCTGCCAGACAAATCCTTCCGAGTTCTTATCATACGCTGATTCATACAGTTGCTTTGTGCCCGAAACACCTACCGCCCAAACAAGGCCGCAAACCTGGCATTTATTTCCTTTGTAGCCGAACTTGAGATTAACCGGAACAATTTTTGTGGCCTCACAAGCTAAACATTTTTGGCGCGCATCGGGCTCCATTTACTCGCCCCAACTAAGATATTTCAGATTCTTTGGTTTATATTCTTTCAGAGACAACCGGTATCCGGTGACATTTTTGTCAGATGCAACTTTCTTGAAGCCGTTTTTGTCCCAAAAATCTGCTACAAGATCGTTTTTGGCGCTTGGAATATACTCCGCGGAAATGTTTTCGCAGCCCACCTGGACAGCATCACGGCATATCCGGTCAACAAAAGCATCCTCGACTTGTCTTCCAATCACCCGGCAGCTCATCAGGAAAGTATCAATGCGCCAGCACTTCGGCTGAGTTTCCACCAAAGCCAGTCCTACGGTCCCATTATCGCCGAACTTGTCTTTCAATCCAAGAACATATACCCGCCAGCCGGGGTTATTCATCATAGCTGTTATATCTGCTTCGCGATACCGGCGAGTCGTAAGGTTGAACTGGTTCGTTCGCTGGGTAAGCTGTGCGGCCCGTTTAACGTCTTTTTCCTCCGCCTGCCGAATCGAACAAACCATCTCGAGGGACTTGAGATAATCATCAAACGAAACGGAACTTCTCTGCAGTTCCGTTCGCTTGCGCTGGGCGGCATAAATCTCGCCTCGTTTCTTATCTTCTTCGGTTAAGGAGGTCTTTGCGAAAAAGGACATCTCCCGAAGCGTTTTTTCAAACAGGGCGGGGTTATCCGGCAACTCCAGTACTTCCACCTGCGGCTGCATCTGGCGCATAAGCTGACGTTCAGCCGGGTTATCATCGACAAAAACTAAACTGTCCATACCGATATTTATCAGCTCGGCAAGCTTGGCCATATTTTGCGGCTTCGGGTTCCAGTTCACAATAATGGCGGCGAAATGCTCCTCCTTCAGTATCATAAAGGGGTGTTCACGAAGGACCTGCATTACGTCCTGTTCGTTGTTTTTGCTGTTAATAGCTAAAATGACGCCATGCTGGTAGAGTTCGAGGATTGCCTTCTGGAAATTAACATATTCACGTCCAGGCCAGTCCGAGCCGAGGGCAATCCCATCGATACCGTCTTCGCCGATAATGCCGCCCCACAGCGTATTGTCGCAATCGAGGACAAGGCACTTGCGGATGACGCCTGCTTTGGCCTTGACGTGCGAAACGAGCTTTTTCGCCAGCAGGGCCAGGAAACCCTCGGAGAAAGGAATCCTCGCCATAGCCGCCATTTCAGGCGAAATCGCATTGACGTACCCGAAATATGCCGCAAGAGAGTCCAAATCGCAAACCTGCACACGGGAATCTCCCGCGAAACATTCTCTCAGGGCCTGGTTGGCTTTTGCCAGTTGAATCTCGTGGTCGGTTTGAAGAATGTGCAGCGGCCAGGCCGGCCTGGCCATAAATGTGCACAAGACAAGACCGCCCGTCCCTTTTTCCCTGAAAGCATTGGAGAGTGTAATGAGTGCTTCGGACGCCTCAATCGGGTTTCGTGATATTGAGTCCGCTTCCGCCGCCAAAATAGTTATATCCGGGGCAAAGCGGTAAAGACCGCTTTCGGGATTCAGGATTTCTTGGCTGACCTGGCCGTATGGGGCAATATAGGTCTGAAGCCCAATCGAACAGTCAGCGGCCTCAACGATTGTAAAATCCACCAGCGGCTCAATCGTAAAAGAGCCAAGAAAGGCCGCCTTTATACTCCTCTGCAATCCTGCGGTGCCGGACTTTAAGAGCCCTTTTATCTGCCCGGCCGCCTTGCGATACGCAAGCCACGTCGCGGCCTTTCGAGCATCACAAATTATTTCACTAAGCTGCTTTATGAGTTTGACCTCGAAAGATAACCTTTAAAAAACCACGGGAATTGGTTAAAAAGACGTTTATGATGAACAAATTCAATCAAACGTGACTTACGAATGCTCAAGACGCAGCTTGAAGTCCTGCTTTAACAATCCAAATCTGAGAATATCCATCCGCTGACCTCTAAAGCGCTTTTCTTCTCGCAATGTTCCTTCGAGTTGAAATCCGAGTTTTTTCATTGTAATAATGCTGGCTATATTGTTAATGAAGGATTCGGCCCAGATTTTTTCGAGCTTCAAAGAGTTAAAGGCCCAGTCAATCAGCAGCCACTCGGCTTCGAGCATAACGCCTTTTCCCCAGTAGTCCTTCTCGCCGACGGCAATATAAATCTCCGAACTCTTGTGGGCATCGCTGATATGCACCAAGGAAATAACGCCTATCGGCTTACCTTCGGCTGTTTCAATTACAAAATCACGTCTCGAAGCGTCGTTCTTTGTTCGCTCAAACCACTCGAGCGACTTGTCCAACTCGAGCTTTTCCTCGATAAATAATGTTTTGTTCACATCCGGGTCATTAAACCATTTGACCTTGTTCGCCACGTCCGCTTTTCCCATATCGCGCAGCGCTATTTTCGGGCCCTGAATTCTCATTTGCTCACTCGAAGGAGTAACAGCCGAACATATCTTCGAAGCTTTGTCGTCTTCTGATTTGTTTGTATCGGCCTTGCTGCGTTACCACTATTGCAGGCAGCGGGTGTATAAACGTGGGCGACAGAACTATCGTATATGCGCCGACACTATCGATTTTAATGTAGTCGTCTCTGCGTGGTATTACACCCTTAACGTGCGTCAGTAAACAATCCTTTTCCATACACGTGGCGCCTACGACGTTATAAACGCCCTGCTGACGGTCGTCGTCTTTGTTTATTATGGCATACGGCGGGTTGGTTTTGTGAAAGGTGGGTTTGGTATGAAAGGCGCTGCTGTCAACGGTGACAAATATCTCGCCCCGCATATCCTTAACACTCACAACCTTTGTCACCATACTCATCGTATTTGCCGTCATAGCCACTCCCGGCTCAAGCACAAGCCGTGGTTTGTGCTGTTTAACCCAGGGATTGCTATTCAGGATCTTGCCGACCGCTTCAGCATAGTCGTCGAAGGTGGGCGTCCGTGTCTTGAGCATCTCAGGAGGAATATAGCCGTATATCCCGCCGCCGATATCGATATACTCGACGGTTTGCGGCGCATATTGAGAGGCGATATCGCATAGCGTTGCTGTTATTTTTTCATAGCACCAGACGCTCCTGTCCCAGGCGGAACTATGCCCATGCAGACAGTTAACTGTTACGTTGCCCGCCCGGTTCAATTGCGAAACAACCTTTGCAATGTTATCACCTTCCGTTGAAAAGCCGAATCTTCCCGCGCGCATCCCCTCATACAGGTGTGATACCCCTTTTTCATCCGTTAAATCGATGTTTATCCTGAGTCCCACCTTGATTTTACTTGCGGGATTGTCGCCTGCGTATTTGAGTACATAATCAAGCTCGTACCCCGAATCCAGATTGACTATACTTTCGTTTTTCAGCGCAAGCTTTATATCGTCGCAGCTTTTCACCGGCCCGTTGAAGATGATTTTCTTCGGGTCCTGGCCTATGCGCAGGGCCAGGTCATATTCCATCCTCGACACAACTTCGGCAAACCCTCCCTTTGATTTGATAATACCGCACAAATATGGGATGTAGTTTGTCTTATAGGAATAGGCCAATATGAATTTCTCGTATCTGCGCGAGAATGCCGCCGTTATATCGTCGTAATTCTGCACAAACGCCGCTTCGTCGAAGATATAAAACGGCGAGCCGAATTGCGACTCAATATCCTTAATCTGCTCGTAGGTCAGCATCCAGGCGTATCCTTTTGGGGTTGTTTAGGCGTCCCCATAAATTCATCCATAGTTGCCCTGCCCTGCTGAGTAATACCTTCTCTTCTGAAAACCGCAGCTATTGTTTTTACCAGTATTCTCAAATCGAGCCACACACTCCAGTTGTCAACGTACCAGACATCGAGTTTAAATCGGTCTTCCCACGAGATTGCGTTTCGTCCGTTTATCTGCGCCCAGCCGGTAATACCGGGTTTGGCCTCATGGCGTCTTGCCTGCTCGGGGGTATACCTCGGCAGGTATTTCATCATCAGGGGCCGCGGCCCAACTACGCTCATATCACCTTTCAAGACGTTGAAAAGCTCAGGCAGCTCATCCAAACTGGTGCTTCGCAGAAATCGTCCGAACGCCGGCAAACGCTGCTCATCGGGCAGCAAATTCCTCTCTGCATCCCGCTGGTCGGTCATTGTACGAAATTTGAAAAGCCAGAAAGGCCTGCCCTGAAACCCGGGTCTTTGCTGCCTGAACAACACCGGCGAACCAAGCTTAACACGCACCAATACCGCCAGTATAAACACCAAAGGACTTAGAAGCAGCAGCCCCGCAACAGCAGCAATGACATCGATTACCCGCTTTACGAAATACTGAACCGTCTCGCCCATTTGTGTCCTGCGGCCAATCAGCGTCTCGGAACACGCCAGATTTTAATCACGCCGCTTTGTCTGGTGTCACTCGTTGCCAGAAACTTCGAATCCGGCGAAAACGCCAGCCCGCTGAGAGCTTTGTGCCCCGGCCCTTTAGTAAACACCAGCTTACCCGTTTTACAATTCCAAATACAAACTCTGCCTCCAATACTGGCCGCCACAAATCGCCCGTCGGCACTGGCTGCTAATATTTGAACGTTCTGGTCACCCGCTGTGCTTGTATTTTCCTTAAAGGGCAGCAGTTTTCTGCTGACACTGCCGGTCTCGGCATTCAGGACCTGCACCGAGCTGTCTGTGCCCCTGATATAAATTACCCTGCCGTCCGTGGAGAAAACGGCATTGCGAACTTTTTGCAGGTCGGGGAATTTTTGAACCCAAGCTACATGTTTCTGTTCTACGTTAATTAGGACCACATATCCCTGCCCGTCCTTCTCGCCCGCCAGCACGACAAAATTACCGTCATCCGAAACAGCCAAACCCATTATTCGGTCTTCCGCCTCCTTCGCCAAACTGACAATTGGATGAACCATGCCGGCGTCACAATCCACCAGCACCACTTCCTGCTGGCCGCTGTTTACCCCGCCGCTCATGTCGGCAACTACAACCACCACCGTATCACCACTGCGGCTGGCTGCCAGACGTGCCTGCTTATCGTAAGCAGAAAAAGGTATATCACTGTACACCTCACCATCGTCCAAATCAGCTATGACAATCTTATTTGCATTCGACTGCAGGATTGATACTATACGGCCCGATACCAGCAAAACGGCCTGGTCTGACTGCGCATCGGTAGTTTTGGGATTAGCTGACAGATTGTCCCAGTCCCACACATAAACCTCGCCGTCGTGACACACAGCCACAAGATGGTCTGTGAATGTAGAGAGATACGCCACGCCTTTGTTGAGAGGAAAACGCACTTCTCGTACAAGAGCAGAGCGCCAGTTGGCAATGAAAGTTAAGAGCACCACAACCACCAAACCCAAGCCAAAGAGAATAACAGGAGATTTTTTTTTGTTACCTGGTGTACTCATATAATTCCATTATCACAGAAACTCAGCCATTAGCAATTCCATCATTACTTACGAGATTAACACACCTGTAACACTTCCTTTCTGCTTGTTGCTAATTTCCCAATAAATCAATATATTAATTCTTCAGACGGCCTATCTACTTTTTAACAACAAGATTCTCAATTAGCGAGATATACTTCGACGCAAATTTTTTTCGGTCATAATGCTCACAGACATATTTGTATCCATTCTCACCGTGCTCCCTGGCTATCTGCGGAGAATTCCTATAGAAGCGCATCATCTCAGCAATTTGCTCAGCATTCTCCGGCTCAACATAAATTCCGCATTTTGCTTCGTCCACAACAAGGCTTCTGGCCGCACCGTCAATCGCAAGTATTATCGGCTTGGCTGCCGACATCGAATCAAACATCTTATTTGGATAAACGGTCTTGAATGTGTCAACCTTCTTTAATACAATCAGCGATACATCACATGCATTCAGGTAATCATTGATACGATCTTTTGTCACAGAAGGCAGGAAAGCCATGTTTGCGAGTTTTTCTTCTTGCGTTTTTTTTATAAGCAACTCGCGTTCCATCCCATCACCAACACACACTATCATGAATTCGGGCTCGTGCCTTAAAATTTTGGCCGTCTCAATTAGTTGCCACAAACAGTTGGCTCGTCCATGAGCTCCAATATATAAACCCACAAATTTGTTCCTACCGCCGAATTTGGTGCGAATATTTTCGTCTGTTTGACCAGGTTTTATCAGGTCCAAATCCGCCGCATTCGGTATCATCCAAATTTTATCCGGTGCAATCCCTTTATTAAGAATCAGACGATCCTTAAAGGCCGGTGTCAATACATTTATCGCGGCTGCTTTTCGGTATGAAATCCATTCCATAAAGTACATCAATTTAATTAAAAGCGGGTTGGTTAGAACACCAGTATCTATCGCAGATTCGGGCCAGAGGTCCCTAACTTCAAATACTAAAGGACAGCGTTTTATTATAGAAAGAATCACACCAAGAGGGCCTACCGTCAACGGCGGACTCGTGGCGATGATAACATCATATTTTCCCTTCGCATATAGCAGTGCTCCCCAAAACCCAAAAACAACAGACATAAAATAAGCCCAGGCGCGCCAGAAAAAATTCTTATTATATTTTTCCGTCGTATGGGCCCGTATCACCCTGACACCGCTGCCGTCTTCTTCAACAGTAAACATTTTGCCTCTGCAAAAATCGTACGTACTACTTTCTGCGAGATTGTAGGAACTCGATATAACTGTGATCTCGTGGCCCATCTTGGCCCACATTTTGGTCATCGCATTCCATCGTATGCCGCCCTGCAGGTTTCGCAAAGGGAAAAAATACTGGTGAATTAACAAGATTCGCATATCAATCTTCCGCTTTTACCTGTTTCCAGACTATACTCTGGAATACAATTGGCAGTTGGCCATTTTTTCTCACTGATAATGTCGCACTTGCAACTTTGCTGCCGTAGTATAATGATTCATATCCTGCACTCTCCCGTGCCCTCAATAACGCATGCTCGATTTGGTCGCCGCTATTGACCTCCAGAAACCATCTACCCGATAACCTAATCTGAACTGAATTTGGCTGAGAACGAATCAATCGTGTCTCCGCGGGTACCTGCCATCTCAATTCGACATTATGTTTGCCCTGCCCAACTATCTCGTCAGTAATTTCCCAACGGCCTTTTTTGACAGTAACGCATCGGCGATGCATTGCCCCCCCCGGCGGATAGCAGCAGAGCGGACTTTCTCCTTGTAATTCACCCTCGAATTTAATCTTACTGAATTTCAAAAGCTTCGATTTAAGGAGTGGCCACCACATAAACCGGGAGACAAGCTTAACAGGTGGCGCTCCATCAATAATTACAGCGTTGTGTGCCCAAATGGATTTAAAATAAAACTCTAATTGCGGCTCTTTTGGCAGGAAATAGCCGTATGTACCCGAATCCCGTAACAGATTCATACCTTCAGCCCACAAATCTATATGCAAAGGATCGACATGAATAACTCTGCTGCTATAAGAATGACACCTGCACATCATCCAGGAATTTTTACTCCTCAGAGTATAATAACCGCCGGATGTAAACGAGCTCGAACTCCTCGGCTCACAAAAAGTCGGTTCAGACAATGCTTCCGTACCGAACAACCACATTAAATCCTCATCCCAAGAGCCCTTTGGGTATAATTTAACCCGTTTCAATAAATACTCACAGCTTTGAATTACAGGTCTAAAATCCAAATAGTCACAACTATTCAGGGGTAAAATCAGAGAACCGTCGTTTGCGCCATAATTAGGTACCCTACCGTTTTGCTCATCCTGCATTTGGTAAATAAATTCGGTAGCCCTCTCAACGCGTGACACTAACACTTTGGAAAATGAATCACCGTTTAGCTCCGCAAGCCGAAGAACCCAAAGAAAATCCTGCAGCATCAGACGGTGATAATTCATTGAATGTTGGATATATGAACCATCAGCATATATTTGTCTCAGCCCTTCTCGTGTCAAAACACGTTTACCAAGCTTGACCCAGCGGTTTGAATTCTTGAGTCCGGGAAAGAGTAATCCTGCAGTGTACAGTCCCGCCGCCTCTGTTAGGGAATGGTTTGTGCCGGTCGAAATTGCAAAGTCGATATTATTCGCGATTCTTTCTGCGTGAAAGGCAATAGCTATAATCAAATTGGTTTTTCTCTCGACAGAGCTCGCTTTCGCTTCTTCAAAACCATACAGCGCAAAACACATCGCCATAAGGCGAATAGCACATTCTTGCCCACACGCATAATTCGGTCCAAGATTCGGCTGGTTATTCTCGAGCCAGGATTCCAGAAGCGACCAGAATTTATCTGCATATATCTCTTGGCCTGTGAGCGCATATGCCCGAACCAGAGTATATGCCCAAGCAAATCGGGAAGGCTCCCATATATACTTTATGTCGCCGACTTCGGGGTCATAAAAAACGGTTTCAGTCCAATGCTTAGTAGAAGATGCACACTTGCCAGTTTCAGGATTCAAAAACCATTCCGGTCCCTGGCCCAGAAAATAGGTTTTGTTGAAAAAGTATTCGAATCGGTTATTCAGGATATCTTCTGCTCTGGATATTGTCTGCTTTTGCACCTCTTCGTCGATGAATTTCGGCAGGCTATGTCCTTTAAAGAAAAACTTTATGTTGTCGGATTTAAGCTCCTGTAAGATATCGTCTCTCGTTTGTGCTGTCCTGACCCACCGGTTTATATCCAGTTCAGACCAGGGATATATGGGGGATTTTCGTTTCAACAGCCCTAACTTCCTGTGTAATTCATATCCGATCCGAAAAATTAAAGCTCGCGGACCATTACACACTGCTGTGGCATAAAGCTTTTTTATTTTATTCGAAGCCAGTTTCAAATCTCGATAAGGCCAGCTCCGGCTGCCGATTCTACAGCAGCAAAACTGGCCCATGTAACATTTTCAATCTCTTTGAAAGGTACAAGGGGATCGCCGCCCGTCTTGACACGATCTAAAAAGGTGCAAAACTGGGTTCGGTGGCCTTTGTCTTGACTGAAAAGCTTTTTCTTGTTGAAATTCGGCCAGCCATAACCCTGCAGGACCCTGAAGTTATTCAAACTTAATATCTTGCCGTCGCAGAACAGCTCGAAAGTTTCCTTGGGATAGCTTTTGTTGCCATTCGCGAAATAATGCAATGTCCCAATGGACCCATCTGAGAATTTGAGGTTAATACTCATCTTATCATCACGGACATCCGCTTCGTTTCTATCTCCTACCATCGTTGCGCTGACAGAAACTATTGGATAACCTGCCACGTAGCGCATAAAGTCTATCCAGTGACAACCTTCTCCTATGATCCGGCCTCCACCTACTAATCTGTCATGTACCCAGACATCGGCAGGAATATAACCCGCATTTACCAGCCAGGTCATACATAATGGCCCTGTTCGTAAAGATACCAGATGGCGTATTTTTTGTGAAAGCGGAGCGAATCGACGATTAAAACCAACCAGCAACTGCCTGTCTTGTCCATCTTCGTACACTTGTTTCACATTCTTCAACTCATCGGCATTGAGGCATAATGGTTTTTCTACGTGCACATGCTTACCTGCTTGCAATGCTTCAATTACCATATTAGCGTGAAGGTCGTGACGCGTGGTAATGAATACCGTATTAATCTCAATGTCGTCAAGTAGCTCCCGG
This sequence comes from uncultured Pirellulales bacterium, assembly GCA_964536225.1. GTDB lineage: Bacteria > Planctomycetota > Phycisphaerae > Sedimentisphaerales > Anaerobacaceae > Fen-1362. The sequence goes on along the minus strand of CAZHVR010000014.1, from coordinate 21,439 downwards.
TAGTCATTCGTGACGTTTTCAAATCCAAACTTTCTTCCGGTATGGGCCCCAGCCACTGGATTAATATCAGCAACGGTTTTAAGTCTGACGTTTGTGTGGCTTATGATTGGCAGCAACGTCAGTTTAGCGAAGTTCCCTGCTCCTATTAAACCAGCCACTACTGAATGAGCCGATGGTGACTTTACAGCGGGTACGCTACCTATTGCGATTGTCTTCTGCGGTTCTGTTGTATTGGTCGGATATGTCAGTATCAGCCCCAGCTGGCTTGAATCGTCCATCATCAGCTTATATGCCTTTGTCGCCTCTGCTTGTGGAATTCTTTCACTGATTAATTCTCGCACCTTCAACGTTCTGTTGCTCATAGCTGCGAGAACCGCCTCAAAGTTCCTTTGTTCCGTCCATCTTACGAAGCTATAGGGATAATCCTGGCCTTTTTGTTCATACTGCATATCGTACCGGCCGGGGCCGTAAGAGCAGGAGACCTGAAACGTCAACTCCTTCTCGTAGAAATCTGCCCGGTTGATATTGAGGTTTACAACACCTACCAGAACAATCCTGCCTCGCTGACGGCACATTTGCGCCGACTGATGAACTATAGAATCCTCTTTGGCCGACGCTGTAATAAGAACACCATCCACGCCCTTGCCGTTTGTCCTGGCCAGCGCACCGGCAATAGTGTCAACGGCATCAATTGCGTTAATCGTCTCTGCGCCAAAATTCTCGGCCAACTTTAACCTGTCGGCATTGACGTCAATACCTATTACTCTGCATCCGCAATTCCGCAGTATTTGCACGCAAATCAAACCTATTAATCCAAGACCGAACACTACTAATGTCTCGCCGAACATAGGGTTCAAAAGTCTTACACCTTGCAAACTAATAGAAGCCAGCGGAATAAACGCCGCTTCTTCATCACTGACATTGTCTGGAACTTTCGCACAGAGATTCTTGGGCACGCATACAATCTCTGCGTGAGGACCATTGTTTGCCACTCTATCGCCAACATTAAAGCCCTCTATGCCTTGACCTACCCCCAGGACCGTGCCGCAATTGCAGTATCCCAAAGGCAATGGTTCATCCAGCCGTGCGAAAACACTGTGAATCGTCGGCAATAGACCATCGGTTTTTATCTTCTCGATAACCTGTTTGACTTTATCCGGCTGCTTTTTAGCTTTTCCCAAAAGGGAACTCTTTGCAAACGAAACCAGCATCCGCTCCGTCCCCGCCGAAATCAGGCTGCATCTCGTCTGAATCAGCAAATTACCCGGAGCTACCGCCGGGCTCGGTATTTCTGCAATTTCAAGTTCGCCTGTTTTGAGATTCTGCAAAACCTGTTTCATGAGAAATCCTCTTTTAGATACTCACCTACAATATATCCTATTTATCTTCCTGTGCATTTGCTCTGTGCAACAAGTTCGATTTCTATTGTATTGCCAATTGTTTTAATCCACGTAATATATCATCAGCCACCTCTTCCCAATTCTTACTAAACTTATCTCTGTTGGATAACTCCGCCCTGCCTTTCTCCACCAGCGTTTTTCTCAAAGATACATCCTGTCTGAGCAGCATTATCTTGGTAAAAGCCGAATCAATATCCCAGGGGTCGTAAAAAACCGCGGCTTCTCCGCAGACGTATCGGGCAAAATCAAGGTCTGGAGCCAAAATTGGCACTCCCAAAACCATTGCTTCCAAAAACGGCAAGCACAACGTCTCCATAAAAGTAGGCATCCACAAGACATTACTATACCAAAGGTAAGTTGCGACATCTTCACGGGGCAGTACTCCTACGTTTATCACAATATCATCCAGATTTCTGTCATAAACTTCCTTCAAAAATAACGCCGTCTGTTTGTTCTGGTCAGGATCCAGATTTGTTATGAACTTGATTTGAAGACGCCTGAATTCCGAAGCATACTTACTACATAAAGGAATGAGGATACTAGGATTGCGGTATGCCAAGTATCGTGTCATTATGAATACGTAAAAATCTACGCCGGATTTACCTAACGCAGGAGGCGGTTCTGAATTGTTCGGTATTGTAATTTCCGCTGGTGCAGGCCAGCGTATTATTCGAATTCTGTCCGCAGGATAACTAAACCGCTCGGCGAAGCGCTTTTTTACGATGGGCGTTTGGCAAAATATCAAATCAGCATTTGCGGCTGATTTACATAACCGTCGCTTCAGTGCTATTGCTCGAAGCTTGGTCTTGAATGGCAACTTAGGATATTCTGAATCGTCATATAAAGGATAAGGCGTATGGATGAAAATCGCTTGTTGCACACCGGGACCGTTCAATCCCATATTGCCCAGTCCGCATACAACATCCGGCTGAAATCGTCCTACTATCTTCGGCAGTAAGACCGCTTCAAACCAAGCCAGCAACAATGGTGAACGGCTGCCCGAATACGCATACACCTTGCTACCCTCAGGTAGTGTGATCTCTTCATATCCACACCCTTTCGGGTAAATCACAAGAAACTGTTCGTTTACAGAAACCTTGTTCAATGCTTTGAGCGTATTCACCGTACCATAAAGACCGCCGCCCGCGCCCAAATTGTGGGCTAAAATTGCTATGCGCATGTAGATAATCTCCTAAAAGATTTAGCCAGTTTGTGCACTACCGCGTCTTTAAAGCATCCTGACCACACTGATAATCCAAACACCATTTTCCCCCGTTCAAATTTTTGTCGAATGAGGCAGTAACTTATAATTACAGTAGTTGCCTATGTCTCCTTGCTCAAAAGTCTATAGATTGGCTTCGCTAAACAGCATACCTAATAAACCGATATTGCTATTCGCATCTTGCTTTCTAGGACTAATATTCAAAAAGTTTTATAAATCTCCGAGTAAAAAATCTCGCCATTTGGGAAACAAAACCTCTCTGCTGTAGTTATTATGAACATAACTGATTAACTCCGACGCATCAGGAACACAAAGCTTTTTGTCGAGAAAGCTAATCAACTTATTTGCTAAAACTTCCACATTACTTGCCGGAAAAATAAGATCCGGGCTTATCGGTCTCACCAACTCCGGTATGGCACCACAATCGGAAGCCAACACAGGGCAACCAAATGAATACGCTTCTAAAATGATTATACCAAAACATTCGAGCATTATTGTCGGAAGCAGAAAAATATCTGCTGCCTGATACGCCATGGTTAACTGCTGGTCTGTTAATCTTCCCGGGAACAAAACTTTCTCATTTAACCGCAACTTTCCCGTCCGTTCTTTTAATTTTTCCCGCAAGGGCCCATCACCAGCCATAACCAGCAAAAAATCATATCGCCCCGTGACTTTTTTCATGGCCTCTATAACATCGGCCAGTCCCATTCTCGCGGTCATTCGACGTAAGCAGAAAAATATTGGCTTGTTTATTGGCCATCCTAGTTTTTGTCGAGCGCATCTCTTCCCCACGTACTGTATATCATTGAACGGCGACCAATACGGAATTACTCTAATTTTGTCACCAACATTATACAACTTAGATATTTCATTTTTAGTATATTGCGATAGTGCCTGTAATATATTAAATTTTTGATATACCGCTTTTTCTAGCTCTTCAAGTTTACCCATACCAAACAACAACTTCAACCAGCCACTTAGTCCCTGATTGCTCCAGTTTATATGCTGTTCTGAAACTACCGGCGAATGAATCGTATAAACGGTCCGGGCCCCCTGCCCGAAAGCCCTAAATGCCCCCAAGCCCGGCAGCGGTGTGTGGGCGTGAATAATGTCCCACTTCCTATTTCCCAGATGGCTTCTTGCTGCTGCACAGGCGGTCGAAATATGGCTTTCCACCTTTTGCAAAGGATTGATATTTTTACGCGGTAAATATCTGACAACCTCTATGCCTTCATAAGTATAGTTGCCCGCTTTACTCTTATCTCCAATGCAAAGCAAAGCTACTTGATGTCCCTCGTCTCGCATATTACAGGCAACATCCCAGGCAATTTTGTAGGCACCGCCAGGAAGGTCAAGATATAAGCGATCTACTGCAACCAAATAATTCAATGTACCACATCCACTTAATATCAAATAGATATTTACAAAACGATGTATGTAAGATGAAATTAATAAGAACCTACTTTAAATAATCTACCGGTTGACTTGAGTTATATATCATACTATTCCTGTCAACTTTGCTCCTTAACAATACCGATACGCTATACAGAAACAATGATATATGTGTCAGCCGAGCAACTCTATCAAGCGGCCATTTCAATTACCGGCTCCGTCTGTCCAAAATGATAGCTGGCCTTCAAGAAAGGGGAAATCATCTTAAAAACAATAAAGGCAAACGCTAAGTGCCATATCATCTGCCGGAAACTGCCGATAATATCAAGGTTGAAGGTCTCCATGAACGATTGAACCATAACTACAAAATAAAACATCGCCTGGTCAGGATTTTTCAGCCACGCCAAACGAATTCTCCAAGCGATAAAGCCATGAAGCAATGCCATAAAAAATCCGCCTATAATTACGGGTACATAGCCACCCAGAATCCACAAATTCCCTACGATTGAAACCTCAACTGAAGTCTTTTCTGTTATCATAAGCCCATATTCTTTCAGGACTTCGGTGCCCTGGTAGTATGGATGATATATCAAAGCACGAGGCAATAGAGACTCCAATGTTTCCAGTGTAAACTTTCCCGGATAAAAAGGCATGTATGGATGCCGTGCAGGAGTTGATGCTACTATCACATTACCACCAGTGAAAAAGAATCTACCAAACATCTGCATGACCGGATCAGTTGTTTTCGCAGCTGCATATCGCCATTCCTTTATCGCCGCAACGCGCGCACCAAAATCCTCAAAACCAACCGTGCCTAATATCACTCGCGTGGTGTTGCCAACGACCACGTAAATTGGCAATGCTGCAAGAAAACAACAGAGTAGAATTAACTTCGACCTGGGCCTTGCATCACTGAACAACAAATAACCCATGAGCAAGAATGCTATCGGGTAAATAGCTTTGCCACGTGAAGCTGCCAAGGTGAAAAGCACGAGCATCACTCCCATCATTGTGAATATTATGATTTTGAATTTTTTAGAAATACGATGATATAGACAGCCCGCAATAAACATAAAGCCATTGCAGTATATCAACATTCCATCACCAAACCATTTTATTATCGCCGGCACAGTAACCAATCTCACAAAGATACTTAGCCACATAGAAAGAACGTAGATTATTATTACCCAATATGCGATATATCTTGTGCACATAACAGGCGATTCAATAATCTGCCGCTCGGGCCTAAGTAGAAATGTTAAAGTTATAAAATAACTCAACATAAAAAGTAAAATAACAAGCTGGAACCTTATTCCGCCTGCGAAAAAGCTTATCCATTCAATCACAGTAGGATATGTTGCATCCGGATAAAATATTGCAAAATAAACTACACCAAGACATGACCCTACAACCATTGTCACGGTTGTGATAACCGGTATAAAAGACCCCAATGTTCTTTGACGAATAAAGTGCATCCCGAAAAAAGCGAAAACCGCACAGTTTAACCAGGCAAGTGTAGCTACCACCATAAAATGGCCGCGAGTCAAGACCGGCATCAATATAGCGATAATAACAAAGAATACTATGGCTACATTCCGGAGACGTAACCACCGTCTTTCAGAAGCCTGCTGCTCTAACTCCATATCAATGTAGCCGGCGCTTTCGTCTGGCATACTTTCGATAATGTTGTTTTCATGCATAATTGTCGAGTATCCTCGTTCTCATATTTTTACTGCACTATCGATTACGTATAAATGGTCTCTCATCAATCGGTAAGTTGTATGTATTGTATCTTATACGTTTTTTGCACGTCCTTCTTATACCTTTGATACCATCGATTTTTCCCTTTAAGACCATCTTTCTTTTACGATAGTTCAAAATAGCTTTGACATAACCTATGACCTGTACAGATAGAATCCAAAAGAAATTCTTAAACAAAAGATTCAACGGAAAATCTTTTATAACTACCCATATCGTATTTCGATGAATATAATATGTTCCGGGTGAACCTCCTCCCTTATGGAACACAACCGCTTTATCTGAAAGTACTGCACCAAAACCTTTTAGCTGCGCTCTAAGCCCGAGGTCGCTGTCTTCGCAGTACATAAAAAAATCTTCATCAAAATATTCGCCATTAAAAGCCGTTGCGTTAAGCATGGCCCTGCTATATAACGCCGCGCAGCCGGAGGGGCACAAAAGAGGGCCATCGCCGTCATACTTTCTGTCATAAGAGAACCCTGATTTAACAATGACTATTCCGAGTCGGTCTATAACATCAGGATTGTGGTACTTAAATATTCTTGGCGCAATCATTCCGACTTGCGGATTATTAAGGGCGTCAACGACCATTTCGGAAATAAAGTTCTGGGTCACAACCGTATCATTATTCAATATAAGTATGTAATCTGAACCTCTTTTAATCGCATATCTGATGCCGATATTGTTACCTCCGGCAAAGCCTTTATTGCTTTCTGACTGAATCAAAATGAGCGGATACCGCCCCGACAATGCACCATTATTGTTTGTCGAAACATACTCATATTGCCTTTCTTTGCTCGACCCATCACTCATTTCCGCTTGTTCTCTTGAGTAATATACGTATGGTATCGGTCTCGCAATCGGAGGACGCGACGGCAACAAATTATCCGGAGTAGGCCTTGCAATCAAACTGCCTTCAGCCCATGCTTTGATGTAATCCATGGATTTGTTAGGCGAATTATTGTCCACAACTATAACCTGATAATTCCCATAGTTGCTGCGAAAAACACTTTCAAGGCATTCAAGAGTGTCCTGCCAACTATTGTAATTAAGGACTATCACCGAAATTTTTATAGACATAGTTTTTTGGCTTCAATTATGTACTGTGCTTCCAAAAACTCCTCAAGTAACCCGAGCGTTAACTTGTTAACCATACTCCACTTTATCCCAAGATTGGGCCTGAATTTAGACACCGGTATTATACGACTTACTGTGAATGGCCCCGATTCTAATAAACTTATCATGCTTTTCTTGGTGAAGAACCGTAAATGAGTATCATCTAAAGGTCCCTCAACGCTATACTTCCACTCACCTTTCAGAACAAGCTCCTTCAGAACCTTCCAATGTCGAATGTTGGGGATGCTAACTACTATGTATCCGCCATTTTTTATGAACCGACTCAATTTTCTTACCAGCAACCAAGGATCATAAAGATGCTCCAACACATCACCCATGATTACATAATCGAAATATCCCTCATCAAAGGGAAGTTCGGTTTTTTCCACATCTATGTTAAGAACTTTATCGATTTTCCTCTTTGCGATTTGGGCTGCTTCATAGATTATCTCTATCCCCACTATCTCGATTGCCTTACCTTGCTCTTTCAATACCTTCCCTGTATTTCCTTCTCCGCATCCTATTTCCAGTATTTTATTATTGCCTTCTTGGACAAGGTCAACGAGCTCTTGGCGTATGTTACCGAAATATCCCTTCTTCTTTTTGTGCATATGTCAGGTCCTTAGAATGCTCTGTTTGTTCTGCCAACTTAAATATAGCGTGCTAAATACAGTAGCAGTGAACATCCCTAAGGATACTTTTACTACTGACATATCACGCCATATAATAACCATAGTGAGTATTATCAAAGCACTTACCCCTGACAAAATTATGTGACACATTAGTGTTTTACTAACCATACCCAATCCTAAAAGTGTATAGTAGGCAGGAATACCTAATAAACTTATAAATGCACTAATAAGCATAATCCTGAAGGGACCAGGTAATTCATCAACATATTCTTGTCCCAGCCAAATCTTTAAGCATGGCGTGAGAAAAATAATTAATCCTCCGTACATAGGAGCACCGAAAACAAAAACAAGCTTCAATGCCCGACGGTATATTTGCGATATCCTCTCCCTAGCTTGTTTCGTCATATTCCCACTGATGCGGCTGACTTCAGGCATCAAGGCCCTGAGTCCCACCTCCGCCAATCCTCTCACCTGCATGCTTCCGGTATAGGCGATATCGTAAACAGGTATCGAGGAAACTCCCACGTATCGTGAAAGCATCAATTTATTAAACGGACTCAGCAGCATATCCAAAATCGAGCTACAGAATACACCGCTGCCAAGACGCAAAAGGGACTTGCAACGGTTAAGGTCTATATGCCTTACTCTCAAAATATGAAGCCGTGTAATTCGCCTGATATAAACAAGACATAACAAATGACTGAACAAATATGAAAGGGAAGTTGAAAAAAGCAAACTTTTAATCCCAAATCCAAAATAAAGCAGGACGGTTGCAACACAAACAGTAATAAGCCGGCTAACGCTTTGTATATAGTTTGATAAATCCATCCTTCCTAAACCAGACAACGTCCCGTGTAAAACCTGTATGATAAAAACATAAATGCTCAATATCCCGATATAAGGCATTAACCACAACGCCGTCCTAGCATTTTCACCTTCCAAGTTAAATACAGCTATAATCTGGTTCTTGAAAAGCAGTATTAGCGCCAATACAATCGTGCCGCTTATGCATAATAAAACCAGCGCCGCTAATGAATATTGGCGAACCCCCTCAATATCGCCTCGGCCGTAATCCTCTGCGACTAACTTGGTCACTGCCGGCCTGATACCAAGATTGCCCAGCATCGCAAAAGTCAGAACCGTCGTCAGCACAAGCCACACACCATACTCCTCATAACCAAGGAAGTGTAAATAAATGGGGTATCCTGCTGCCATAACAACCGTATTTATAACCGTTGTTGCTACTCCGGAAACCATATTAAGTCTGAGCTGGGAGGCAAATAATTTTTTAAACATTCCGCAAACCGCTGTTATAATTGTTTACGCTGATTTTATGGAGATGACAAAAGCAATCTCGTATGAAACATACACTAAACAGACAATTCACTTATGCGCCTTTTCATCTATACTCTCAAGCGCTCTATGAAGGGAGCTTTCAGAATAATCGTAATTCCAATTTTTGATTAAACTGAGGCAATTAAATCCCATCTCTTTCAGTAACTGCGGTTCGCTCGCTAAACGCTGTAAGCAACTCGACAATTCCGTATAGTCGCGGACATTAAAAACAAACCCTGTCTTTCCCTCTTTTACAAGGTCGATATGAGAACCGACGGTATTTGCGACTACAACAGGAATCCCACAAGCCATTGCTTCGTTTACAGAAACCCCCCATGGTTCTCGTGGAGCTGTATGAACGAATACGTCGGATATGCTATAAAAAAGCGGAAGACGATTGTATCTTACAAAGCCAGGCAGATATACATTTGTAAGCGAGTTTTCTGAAATAAAATATTGGATATCTTTCATCATTGGTCCATCGCCCACAAGTACCAAATATGCGTTGGGAAAATTTTCAGTAAATTTCGAGAATCCTTTTATGAGTGTCATAGGGTCTTCTCGCTCGACAAACTTCATGACACCAAGGATAACAAATGAATCCGGTCCTATTCCGATTGTCTTTCTTATAAGATCTCTTCTCATTCGATAACGCTTAGCCCTGGAGGCAAGATAATAATTATCAACAGCATACGGAAAGCGAAATATCTGATGTTTTTTAAAACCATATTTCAAAAGATACTCTTCAGCAGAAGAACCAGTAGGATGCCCCAAATGATATAGCTTGAAAATGAAAGGCAGTATTTTCCTTTTAATCAAACTTTTTATTCTCCGTGAGGAGTTATCATACAGCGATGTAGTGTCAGAACGCAGCCCCGTCGATATACCTTTGAACCGTGCATATATTGCAATAATGAGATGGTAGAAGGGCAAATATCCCGCGATAATAACGAGATTGTGCTTGCCATTGCCTACAGCCCGCATAAGATGAATAGCTTCAATAAAACCCGTTCTTCTGGTCCTGTATCGATAACCGGTCACGACTCTACTGCCCCAATTAGGATTGACTCCAATCTCATTATCGAAAGTTGTTTCTCCTGAGGGTTTTGTATAATATACGGTTAGATCTATATCAGGATTTTTCGATATCTGGGCATATAATGGTCCGTCAAATTGAGTCGCGTGAGTTTGAACTATGGCAAGATTAAATTTCTTCTTCACCATTTGGATAAACGTTCAATTACGTGGAGCCCACTTTAATTCACGTTCGAATAATCGGCCGTCATCCGTTTTGCCGATTACTTTATTAGCTATCATAGTCAAATCCTTACACAGCCAGCTGTCTGGTAAAGAAAGTTTGTCGCCGGCCCATGCTTCAAAACGTACGTCGGCCGCATCATTGGCCTTATAACTAATAAAAAGTTTTGTCGCTTTGGCATCGTCTATTTTCGCCTTCCCCTGTTTTGTTATTCTGAACGCGTTCTCTTTTGTTACAACTTCGTAATCAATTCCTTCCTTTAAACTATTTCCGTCCGGAATATGTACGGCTACGGACGAATCTTTTCTTATGAGGTGATTAAAGTCATATAAGCCATCGAAGATATTGCCTGCAGTACCCTTGAGTTGATGCACGTCATCTACTACATCAACATTATAAGGCCCAGCCAGCCGGAATATATTTCCCATAAATATCGCACCGTATGCTTTTACCCTTAATGCCGTAGAAATCGCAAAGACATTTCCCGAAATAATCATTCTGTTGCCTACCATTGTATCAATCAATGGCCTGTATTTAGTGGGATTTTTATTAACGAACATAAAATTCACAACATTGTTTGTAAATGCCAGCCTCATCGGTAGAAACGGAGTCCCTCCATTTGGGTATGCCCGTAATAAAACTTCGGGTATAGGTTTATCCAAACAGTTAGTTTCGAAGTGACAACTGTCAATAGTCATCTCATTGAACATCAAATCAAAATATACGGTGTCTTCCATTTTAGAATCGCAACGTGTGCTGAAAATATTAGAACTGAATTTATGGCCACCCCTGGTCAGTCTATAAAAATTAGTAATCAGTGTGCCTGTAAAAACCGACCTTAAGCAATGAAAACTATTATTCCGATATTCACACGCAAATGGCTGAGTGCCTGCGCATACAATGTTATAGGTATTATCCAGTGTGCACTGTTCTACCACGAGCAAATCATTATTTCCCTCAATTACACTTTCGTTCAAAGACGACCGAAAGCCAGGATAAACAAAACCGGCATAAACAAAAAATATACTGCAGTTCTTCAATGACGTAATCTGGCTGACATTGCCTATGGCTACGCCGCAAATCAAATCTGTGAAATTATTGCCTTCTATACTAACTCCTTCTATGCTCACTTGTCTGCCGTTGTTGATTGCTATAACAGGTACAATATTAGGTTCTTTGGCTGTGCCGTCATTTTTTCTAACCTCGACCCACTTCCCCGGCTTGAAATTTGCCAAAACGCATATCTTTGCACAATTACCCTGATCCCAATAGGCACCGCGGTTCGATCCTATTACCGCTATTGACGCCTGCTTACGGCCATCCAATGCAGGATTACAAAGCCATATTGTAGATGCCACACCGTAATTACCCTTTGGGATAAACATCGTAAGACCTTTTGTCCTGCAATACTCCGCACATTTATTAAAAGCCGATGCGTTATCAGTTCCCTGCCATACACCATCTATTTTCCTCGCATCGGCAACAGCTCCAAAACGAACAACATTGACAAGATATTCGGCAGCATTTGCGACAGGCAAGCAGGTAAATGCCAAAAACAATACGCTTTTGAGTAGATAGGCAGAATATTTCAAATTAATCTTCATCAATTTATTTCACATCCTTAACAAGAATTTCCGCTATCCTTTCAGCCGCTTTCCCATCCCAGAATCTGGGCGTTCGAGCGGCGAAAGAGGCCTTGTTAGTGGTTATATCGCGATAACTATTCAGAATATCCTCGGCCGTTACACGAACAAGACGGTTCGTGCCTTCGATTATCGTTACGGGGCGCTCGGTGTTGTCGCGTAAAGTCATACACGGCACGCCGAGTATTGTGGTCTCCTCCTGTATGCCGCCGGAGTCGGTCATCACAAGTGCAGCGTTACTCATAAGACACAAAAAGTCCAGATAGCCGACAGGTTCGAGCAATATCAGGTTTTTCATCGCATTAATGCGTTCTTCAAGACGGGCACCCTTGATATTATTTCGTGTTCGAGGATGAATGGGGAAAACCAGTTTCATCTCCTTCTCGATTATCTCAAACGCTTTAACAATCTCCGTGAACCTTGTCATATCATCGACATTGCTCGGCCTGTGCAGCGTAACGGCCGCGTATTGTCCTTTCGAAAGCCCAAGTCGTTTCAGCACATCGGACTTTTCTGCTTTTGCCTTATTAGCCAGCAGCGTGTCTATCATTACGTTACCGACAAAATGCACCTTGTCAGAGTTTATTCCCTCTTTAAGCAGATTATCGACGCCGGACTGTTCGGTCACGAACAGCAAATCGCTTATCCTGTCGGTCAGCATCCGGTTTATCTCTTCCGGCATCGTCAAGTCAAAACTTCGCAGGCCTGCCTCGACGTGTATAAGCTTGACACCGAGCTTGACTGCAACAAGACCACAGGCAATCGTACTGTTGACATCCCCCACAACGAGGACATAATCCGGCTTGTGCTCCAGAATAACCGGCTCAAATCGCTTCATAATTTCGGCGGTTTGACAAGCATGGCTGCCTGAGCCGACTTCGAGGTTTATATCCGGTTTAGGTATGTTAAGCTCATCGAAAAACAGCCGGCTCATATTTTCATCATAGTGCTGCCCAGTATGAACCAGCAGGGTATCGAACCCGCCTTTTGCCTCGAATGCCCGCATCAAAGGCGCTATTTTCATAAAGTTCGGACGGGCACCACACACACATATAATTTTCATTGCCACTTTAATGTCTCACAAATCTATACCGACAATCAACCCAAAATAGACAAAATCGACTCGACCACAAAATCCTTCATTTCGTCGGTTAGTTCGGGGTAAACAGGAAGGGCCAGAACTTCGTTGGCGGCCTTTTCGGCTTCGGGGAAATCGCCTTGCTTATAGCCGAGATATTTGAAGCACTCCTGCAAATGAAGCGGCACAGGATAATATATCTCACAGCCGATGTTTTTATCTTTCAGTATTTTTACCAGCTCGTCTCTTTTCGGGACCCTTATGACATACTGGTTATAAATGCTCACACAATCCGGGCTGACGTATGGCGTCTTCACAACCGTCCCGGCAAATTTCATATTGTAGTATTCGGCGTTGTGCCTCCGGGCCTGCGACCATTCATCCAGGTAGGGCAATTTAACAAGCAGCGCAGCGGCCTGGATGGGGTCGAGCCGGAAATTGCCCCCGATGTATTTGTGATAATACTTAGGGCTCATCCCGTGATTGCGCATCATAGCCAGCCGGTCGTAAAGCTTCTGGTCACTGGTTACGACCATACCGCCGTCGCCGATGCCGCCTAAGTTTTTGCTCGGAAAGAAACTGAAACACCCCGCCGTTCCTATACTGCCCGCTTTTCTGCCTTTATAAGTGCTGGTAATTGATTGTGCGGCGTCCTCAATTACCGCCAGACCGTGTTTCCCGGCAACTTCCATAATCGGATCCATATCCGCCATCTGGCCGAAAAGATGAACCGGCATTATGGCTCTGGTCTTTTTGGTGACTGCTTTGGCGATAAGCTTGGGATTGATGTTGTAGGTTTGCGGGTCAATATCTACAAACACCGGTTTTGCGCCGACGCGGGCGATGCATCCGGCCGTAGCGAAAAATGTAAAAGGAGAGGTGATTACCTCGTCTCCCGCCCCAATATCCAAACTCATCAGGCAGTTCAAAATCGCGTCCGTTCCGCTCGAAACTCCGACCGCGAACTTGCAGTCGCTTATCGCCGCAATCTTTTCCTCCAGCTCGACGACCTTCGGCCCGCCTATGCACCGCTGCGACTCAAGCACCTCCGAGACGGCCGCCATCACTTCTTTTTTTATCTTCACATACTGCGCCTTCAAATCGAGCAGAGGAATTTGCATTTCACATCCCAATCAATTCAAGGTTTATAAAAACGTACTCATTTTCCGGCCTTTTTTCTGATGTCGCCGTATGAGATAAGACCTTTCGCTTTATCAGCGGGCAGCGGCATTTCCTCATCCAAGTCGAGGCACTTCAGGATACCCGGCTCGACCTCCTTGTAGCGATAGCCGCTTTCAGAGCAAATCATAACCCCATCTGCGTTGGGCTCACCCAGGCGAATGCCGTGCCTGCTCATCCATCCATTCTGCCGGGCCGGTACTCCCGTCATCAGCGCATAATCCGGAACATCTTTCACAACAACCACGCCGGCGGCTATAAAACAATACAGGCCAAGCTCAATTCCGCACACAATGGTCGCATTGGCCCCTATCGTTGCACCACGCCTTATTAAAGTCCTCTCGTAAAGATTGTGACGCACTATCTGTGAACGAGGATTGGTAACATTCGTCAGCACACAGGAAGGGCCAAGAAAAACGTCGTCCTCTATCACGGTCCCCGTATATATCGAAACATTGTTTTGAATTTTGACGTTGCTGCCTATCACAACGCCTTCGGCAACGAAGACGTTTTGACCTAAAATACAATTTCGGCCGATTTGAGCGTTGGGCATAACGTGGCAGAAATGCCATATTTTTGTCCCCGCGCCTATACGGGCGCCTTCGTCAACTATGCTCGTTTCGTGCACGAAGTAATCGGCCGACCCGCGAGATTCTTTTTTTATTGATTTCCGATGGGGCATCTGAATCACTTATGCCGTTGTTTATGTTAATCTAATCCGAAATCCTGGGGACTAAAATTTTGGTTTGTCTGAGCATCGGGTGGCAGTCGCCCTGCTGGCCGATTTCTTTGGCATTTCGTATTTCAGAAACAATTCTGATGGAAGGCAGAATATCTTTTGTCGTGAAACCCTGACCATCGAGAATATGCTCATAGCTTTTCGTGTGCAGGTCATCGAAACCTTCCGACATCTCTATTTCCTGCCCGTCCATTTTTATGGAGCGATAGGTCTTGGCCTTCTGTGCCCTGGCCTCCTCAGGCAGGTCTTCCCGGTCCAGCGACAGGAACCATCTTACACGGGCACGCTCAAGCTCAAGCACGCCCGATGCCTTCGTATGCAGATGCAGGTTCACGGTGTTTGTCTTGACGTCTCCGAAAACCCAGGTCAGCATATCGAAAAAATGAACGCCGATATTTGTGGCAACGCCGCCCGATTTATTGATGTCCCCCTTCCAGGAAACGTGATACCAGTGTCCCCTCGAGGTAATATACGTAAGGTCCACATCGTAAATTTTACCCTTCGGCTCACGGTCTATTCGCTGTTTAAGCGCAACAACAGCGGGATGCAGACGCAACTGTAAAATTGTGTTGATTCGATGTCCCGTCTCCCGCTCCATCTCCTCAAGCGCGGAAACGTTCCAGGGATTCAGGACCAGCGGCTTCTCGCAGATTGCATCTGCGCCGATTCGCATCGCGAACCTTACGTGGGCATCATGCAGATAATTCGGCGAACATATCGAAACATAATCGACCTTTTCTTTTCCCTCCCGGCGAAGTAATTCAAGGTGGCGGTCGAATCTCTCGAACTCAGTGAAAAAATCCGCTTCAGGAAAATATGAGTCGATTACTCCCACGGAATCGTTCTTGTCCAGCGCGGCGACGACAACATTGCCCGTGTCTTTTATGGCCTTCAGATGACGCGGGGCAATGTAGCCGCCAACACCTATAATCGCGAATCGCTTCATTTGCAAAACCCTGCCCAATAATGCTAAACGCGGGCGCCGGGGTCTTCAATGATTAATTTTATCGTTCGGTCCAGATTTGCCTTCGGCTGCCAGCCGACGGCCTTTTTTATGCGTTCGAGACACGGCACGCGGCGCATCATATCCTCGATTGGCCTGCCGTACGCGATTTCATAAGGGACAAATTCCTTTTGGCTGGAACTTCCGGTAATTTCGATGATTTTGTCGGCAAGGGCCTCGATGGTGACCTCTTCATCCGAGCCGATATTAAACGCCCTGCCGACCGCCTCGCTGCAATTCGTCAGCCGAACAACCGCGTCAACCACGTCTTCGACGTAACAGAAGCAGCGGGTTTGTTTGCCGCTGCCGTAAATCCGCAGCGGTTCGCCTTGCAACGCCGCCCACACGAAACGAGGCACCACCATCCCGTATCTGCCTGTTTGCCTCGGGCCTATGGTATTAAAGAACCTCGCGATAATCACCTCGAGGCCGTACTGCTGATGGAACGCGAAGCCGAGAAACTCGTCCACCGCCTTGCTGCACGCGTAAGCCCATCGCGGCATACTCGTGCTGCCTAACACGATATCGTCCTCCTCGCGGAAGGGCACCTGCTCGCTTTTGCCGTAAACCTCGCTTGTCGAAGCTAACAAAATCCTGCGTTTGAACTTGTTGGCAGCTTCGAGAACGACCTGCGTGCCGGCGATATTCGTCTCTACGGTGTGCACGGGGTCATCGGCTATCAATTGAACGCCGACTGCCGCGGCCAAGTGAAAAATTACTTCACAGCGGCCCGCCAGCGATTCCAGCAGTCCGGCATCTTTAATATCGCCTTCAACGAATTCGAAGCCGCGCCGGGCCCTGATATGCCCGACATTCTCTAAGCGGCCGGTGCTGAGATTATCGACGACAACTACACTATTGCCATCTTCGATAAGACGTTCTGCGAGATGAGAACCGATAAAGCCGGCGCCGCCGGTAATTAATGCTTTCATATCACTCCGGCATCGGCTCCTGAGATAAGCGAGAGAATAATAAATAAATCATCGATTTTAAGCGGACTCCGTCCCCGTCGGCTGCGCAATTCTTTTAGCAAACACCCCGTACACAAGACATAAAGAGCGCGCAAACACAGCCGCAGCATCCCTGCATGAATTAAGTTACGCTTCTATATTCATAACTATCGGCGTATAAAGAAGATAGCTTTAGTGTGATGAAAAACCAAAACCCTCTTCAAAGCCGTTTCTAATACGCAAAAACCACGTTCTTAGTTCAGAATTTCACCGGCTTACCATTTATAGGCAACTGTAAGCTAAATCGCCTTTTTTGCTATTGAAAAGGCCGTTTTTATAGGGCTTGCCGGGCAAAAAACAATACCGGCTACCCACAATAAGAGCTGCAGGTCTTGTCGGTCTCCCAGACGGTAACGCAATACAGCGTCGTCGTGCCGAACCTGCCGACGAGCTTATTCCACGCGAATACGGCTATATTTTCAACGGTGGGTGTTACTTGTTGAAATTCCGGAACATCTTCATTGAGATATTTATGGTCAACGGTTTCTATCAGCTCCTCACTGACAACTTTCTCAAAATGGCCTATTTGCAACTCCCCGCCAGCCGGATACCTGACCGTCACCTCGACAATATAATTATGCCCGTGTCCGGCCGGGTTGGCGCATCTGCCGAAAACCTCGATATTTTTCTGTTCACTGAACTGCTCATTCCACAGCTTATGCGCCGCGGCAAACTCAAATTTTTCACTGAAATAAACCATATTGCCCTCCGGCTTATCGATTGCCAGGGTTCTGAAAGGATTCACCCTCAAACTCATTTTAATTAACTCAGCCCCGCCGAACTTGCCGGCCAGCTTTGACCAGGCGGATTTCAGCATATCAGCCAACTCATACCAACCAATGTGGCCGGCTGCCCGGAACTTCGCCCTTATGCCTTCGGCAAAAACGGGAACGGCACAATTCCGCACCTTTTCATCTATGTCGCTGACGTTTACTATCAGCCCCGTCGCCAAGTCAACGGTGCCGGCCAGCTCGATACCAAGCTCGAAGAACACCGACAATCCTTCGCCCGCCGGCTTCGACGCAAATGAATTGAATCCCGGCTCGTCAGCGGGCAAAAAAGGATTTACCGAGAATCGAACGTAGCGGCACAATTTATGCATAACTCACGCGCTGACTCCTGTGTTTTGCCTGTTATCTGCCGCCGTGGTATATCAAACTCATTATCTCATTTCTGCTTCGGGGGTCTTTTCTGAATATCCCGCGAACGGCGCTTGTGACCATCGTCGAGCCGGGTTTTTTTATTCCACGGATTGTCATACAGCTATGGGAGGCCTCCATCACAACCGCGACGCCCAGGGGCTTGAGGTTATTCATAAGAAAATCGGCTATCTGGTAAGTCAGCCGTTCCTGCGTCTGCAGTCGCCGTGCGAAACAATCCACAATCCGTGCCAGCTTGCTGACGCCCAGTATCCGCCCGGCGGGCAGGTACGCCACATGTGCAGAACCGATAAAAGGCATCAAATGATGCTCGCAGACACTGTAAAAAGGGATGTCGCGGAGCAACACAATCTCGTCGTAGTTTTCATTAAAAACGCTGACAAGATGCTTGTTCGGGTCTTCCCGCATACCGGCCAGAAGTTCGCCGTACATCCTCGCCACGCGGCTGGGAGTATCTTTCAAACCATCCCGGCCAAGGTCCTCGCCTACCGCCGAAAGGATTTCTCTGACGGCCTTCTCAATCTTAACTTCGTCCATTTTTTTTCTTTTCGTAGTCATACCTGCTCGCAAAAATCACTTCCTGTCTTTTTTATTTACCAGATTTACCAGATACGTCACCAGCAGCCGCACGCCGAAAGCGGTCGCACCGACCGTTGTCCATTCCGTTGCCTTATCGAAATGGTCCATACCGGCGATATCGAGATGCGCCCATTTTTTGTCCGCGACGAATTGCCTCAAAAACGCCGCCGCCGTGCACGCACCGCCCCACCTGCCGCCGGAATTCTTCAGGTCCGCTATCTTGCTTTTCATATCCTCCGCATATTCATCTCCGCAGGGTAGCGCCCAAACGCTTTCTCCGCTTGTTTCGGCCGCCTTTTCCAAATCAGCCCTCAGCCGGTCATCGTTGCTCATCAGCCCCGCCTTGTGCTTGCCCAGCGCGACTATACAGGCGCCCGTCAGTGTTGCCACGTCGATTATCACATCGCATTTCTGCCTGACCGCGTAGTGCAGCGCGTCGCAGAGTATCATTCTTCCTTCGGCGTCGGTGTTCGCAATCTCGACGGTCTTTTTGCTGTAGGTGGTAACTATGTCGTCGGGCCGGTAGCTCGCGCCGCTTGGCATATTTTCCGCCGAGGGCACTATCGCGTAAATATTAACGGGCAGCTTCATCTCCGCTGCTGCTTTTATTGCCGACAGCACCACGATACCCCCGGTCTTATCGAGCTTCATCTGCTCCATACTTTGTGCCGGCTTGATGCTTATCCCGCCCGAATCGAACGTTACGGCCTTGCCGACAAGCGCGACCGTCGGCAGCTTCGCCGCCGGCTTGTTTCTCGGCGAATACCGCACGACGATAAACCGCGGCGGCGTCTTCGACCCGCTGCCCACGGCCAAAACACCACCCATACCCAGCTTCGCCATTTGCTTTTCGTCGAGCACCGAGCAACTTAATCCCGTCGTGCTTCGGGCAAGCTTTTTCGCCTCCTGCGCAAGCGCCGGCGGATTTATAACGTTGCCCGGCCTGTTGGCGAGCATCCGGCCGTAACTTTGTGCCCTGCCGATGATACCTCCACTGGCCAATCCTTCCCTGAGCTGCTTTACCTTCGCCGCGTTGTCGTCAATCATCTCAACCGAAAGCGTATCCGCCCTGCCGTTTTCGTCTGATGTGAGGTATTCGTCATAGCGGAAACTTCCGTAATGCACACCCTCGGCAATCGCCTTCGCCACAAGCCCGGTATCGAATTTCGCACCGAAGGCCCTGTGAATCGCCAAGGCCATCGTTTTTATTTTCATTCCCACTGCCTTGTTGGCCGAAAGCTCCGCAGCTTTTCTGATGGTATTAATCTCGGCTTTTTTCTTCTTGCCCAGACCAACTAAAAGAACACGCTCGGCTCCTATCTGGCCATTGCTGTAAATCAATGCGCTTGTGCCTTCTTTGCCCTTGAAATCCCCGAGCTTTAAAATTTTCTTAATCGCACCGTCGAGCCGACCGTCCAATTTGCTGTTTGCCGCATCAAGGTCTTCTGAATCTGAAAAATGACCTACAACAAGCATCTGCGTTTTGCACTCAACAAAATCAACGGTGTTTGCCCTCAATTCAACCTCTATTATCTTTTTCATAATTCCCGCCCTTTACTTTTTCTCTTCTTCATCGGGTCTCTTTGCTCGATGCCGCAAATACGCCTCGATAAAATCATCGATTTGCCCGTCGAGCACGGCATCGACGTTGCCCGTTTGAAAGTCGGTTCGATGGTCTTTTACCATCTGATACGGCTGCAAAACGTAGCTTCGAATCTGGTTTCCCCAGGCTATTTCACCTTTTGCGCCGTACTGCTTGGCAAGCTCGGCGTCGCGTTTTTGCTGTTCGAGCATATAGAGGCGCGCTTTCAGCACCTTCATCGCCGAGGCCCTGTTTTTGTGCTGGCTTCGCTCGTTCTGGCACTGAACTACGATGCCGGTAGGTTTGTGCAGAATCCGGACCGCCGAGCTTGTCTTGTTGACGTGCTGGCCGCCTGCGCCGCCTGCCCGGTAAAAATCAATCTTGAGGTCTTCTTCATTTATTTCAACGTTAATGTCATCATCGAACTCCGGGATGCAATCCACGGCCGCAAAGCTCGTATGCCTTCTTTTATTGGCGTCGAACGGGCTTATCCGCACGAGCCGGTGCACGCCAACTTCGCACGACAGCTTCCCATACGCGAAAGGCCCGCTGACCCGCAGGGTAATCGAGCGTATTCCCGCCTCTTCGCCGGGTGTGATATCAAGCTCGCTGTACTGGTATTTGTTCCTGTCAAAGTAGCGTGCGTACATTCGCAGAAGCATACTCACCCAGTCGCAGCTTTCAGTACCGCCTGCCCCGGCGTGAATGCTGAAAAAGCAATTCTTCGTATCGTTGGGCCCGCTGAGAAGACCCGTCAGCTCTATCTTCTCGCAGCGATTGACAAGGACCGCCAGGTCGTTTTCAAGCTGGCTAAGCTCATCGGGGTCGGACTCGACCGCCAGCTCGAACAGCTCCGCCAAATCCTGAACTTCACGGGTAATCTCTTCTGCCGGCTCAACTATCGACTTAAGGGCGCTTAGCCGGGAAACAACTCCCTGTGCCGCCTCCTGGTTGTCCCAGAAACCGGGTGAGCTCATCCTGTCCTGAAGCTGCGCAAGCTCGGCCTTTTTATTCTCCACGTCAAAGCCAGTCCCGGATGTTTTCCACCCGGGCCTTGGTTTGAGCAATGCTGCTTTTTAACTGTGCAACTTCCATAAATCACAAATCCCTTGCCAAAACAAAGCTTTATAACACAATAAGCCTTCCTTTGCAATGCCCGCTTCGTCGGGCGAGGCGAGCTGCTCAAAACCGGCCTTTAGTTTTTGGGTTTCCCCAAAAACGCCGGATTATGTATAATGTTCCGTTCAGCCATATATCCGGCAAAGTAACTGTTAGCTGAGTTTAAGGTTTATCTATGAACACTACTGTCCCGTTATAAGTCGAACAAGGACAACTGGTTATGAAACTTGTTAA
>CAZHVR010000013.1:0-47016 GCA_964536225.1 uncultured Pirellulales bacterium | reverse complement strand
TTATTTTTGTGTAACTTACATCTATTCCTTAAAATGTTAACGGGACAGTAGTGAAACCAAATCTCAAAACTAAAAACTTTTGCGCTTTGAACTTTACGCTTTTCGTTCTTATCTACCCGGCCAGGACTCGAACCTGGAATGGGAGTACCAAAAACTCCTGTGTTACCGATTACACCACCGGGTAATACATAATCAATCCAAGCTGTCACGGAGGCCTTTCAAAGCCCGACTGGGCTTCACCGGAGGCGTGAATCAACTATGCCGTGATACTGCTGACCCACACGCCCCCACGCTTTGCTTCGCAAAGCGAAGCAGTGGGGTGCATTACCCCTTACGGCGAAGCTTCAAGTTCGCACAAATATACCTCCTCCCGAAGGGCCCGGCAAGTAATTTTTTAAAAATCAGGAAACGATGGCTGGTTAACCTCAGACAAGGCGGGTAATTGGTCTGAATCGCCCCCTTCAGCGGGTAAACGTCTAAACATCTGAAAGGTCGTTACAATATGCGTTCGGGCCGGCGCCGGAGAGGGCGGAGGCCGGCGAAAGGCCTCCTCGGGCAAAAACCTGATTTTTTCAACCATATCCTGAGTGGTCTCGCTATTGATAATACACCCTGACCCCGATTTATATCGGGGCTCTATTTCGATTTGGCCCGCTCCACCGCCTGAAAATTCGCGTTCGGCTTTCATTCCCCTTACAAAAACGGGGCCGGCGTTGGTATCAGAAGCGACAATAACATTGACATCCACAATCCCGATTCCATCGGGACGAATTTCCTTTAGCCGGTAATTCCAATCGATTGTAACTGTGCCTTGCTCAGTCGCTTGTATGCGGCTCCAGGTATCTCCCGTGCGGGCCGGGCCCGCATTGACATCGGGAAAGACCGCAAGCTGGTTGGCCAGTGAACGCTTAATGCTTTCCTCTGAAAACTGCTGCTCGGTGGCCGCGATAAGCTGGTCTCTCATTGGGATGTTTGGAATCTTACTCTTCGCGTTACCCACTACGGCGTTGAGGCCGTTAATATTCGTTACCCGGCCCTGCGGAGTTATCTTCAAGTAGAAATCCTCACCAATGACAGATACCCAGGGAAGGGCCAGAAGAGGTATCTCGATACGCCTTTCCGGTCTGCGCAAAGGAGTTACGACTGTCCCGATTTTATCGGGATGAGACCGGCTTTCATCCCCGGCCGGGGGTGAGGTCTCGCCAAAGGCAGACGAGTCGAAATCGATTTTCATGTCTTTGGCCTCAATTTTCAAAGCCACCTGCCTGTAAGTATATTTTGCCCAGGCACTGCCGTCTGCCTCGACCTCGTCAATATCCAGGTCACTGGTGATGCGAACCGTCTGTTTAGTGGAGTTCGTATCAGCAGCGAGGCCGTTTTGATTTGCATCCGTCGAGAAAGACCGGGTCTTGCTTGTTTTTGTGACCGAAACGAGAGAAAATTTGTCCCCCGGCTTGAATTTAAAACACAACTTTTCCTCTGTCCGGCCGGTTGCGTCTGACGGCTGCGGTTGCGCGACCCGTAACGGTTGCGTTAAACCCCGACTCATCGGGAAAACGAGCAGCACAACCGACAGACGAACCACGCAACCAATATATCGATACATTTCGCTTTACCTTAATTATCAATCATCAATTACCCGGCCTGCGCCAAGCTGTCCGCAGGCGGCTTTTATTCCCAAGCCGAACTTTTGCCGGACAGTTGTCTCCAGCCCCGCCTTCTTCAATACTGCTGCGAACCGTTCTACCGTCTTCGAGTCGCTGGTTTCCAGAGAGGAGCCGGGATACGGATTATACTCTATCAGATTCACATTGCACAGAAGGCCCCGCAAACGTTTGACCAGCAGCGCGGCGTGCAGGGCCGTATCATTTACGCCCTTTATCAAACAATACTCAAAAGTAACACGATTGTGTGTCTTTCGCTGATAGACCCTTACCGACTTCAGGAGACGGTCAAGAGGATATTTTTTCGCAATCGGCATAAGCCGGCGGCGAATTGCATCGGTGGGCGCGTTAAGCGAAACGGCCAAACGCGGGCGTATATCCTCGCCGGCAAGCCGTTCTATCTCTTCGACAAGCCCGCAGGTGCTGATGGTCAGATGACGAATACCGATCCCGGCGCGCCGGGGTTTACCCTTTGGATGATTGAGAATACGGACGGCGTCCAGGACAGCATCGTAATTGGCCAACGGCTCGCCCATACCCATAAATACGACATTCGTCACTCGTCCCTCGGGGCAATCACGAGCGACGAGATTGACCTGGTCAACGATTTGGGCGGTCGTGAGGTTTCGGCCCGGGCCCAGCCGGCCCGTCGCGCAGAAAACACAATTCATTGCGCAGCCCGCCTGCGTCGAAACGCACAGGGTCCGCCTCCCATCGTCAAATAACAAGACCGATTCGATTCGGCTGCCATCAGGCAAACCAAAAACGTATTTGACCGTCCCGTCGGGGTCGGTAAGTTTATCAATTATCTTTAATGACGAAACGAAATAACCCTCACTCGCCAGCCGGCTGCGAAAGGGCTTGCTTAGCGGCGTGATTTCAGAAACATCACGGACGCCCTGGTTATGAATGAAGCTGAAAATATAGCCCGCCAGATATTTCTTTTCGCCCAGGCCTTCAACCAGCCGCTCGAGGCCGTCATACGTCTTAGATTTAAGGTCCTTGTCCACAATGGTATTTTACCAAAAATCGGCGGTTTTGGTTCATTCGAGAAAAACGGCAAGCGGCTCACTTCTTGAAATTAATACACTGTGGAATTATTCCTCTTCCTTATCGACGGCGGCGTAGCCCTGCTGGCCCTCATTGACATAGACCGGCTCGGCATCGGCCGCTTCGGACTGTGCCGACTGCATATTGCGGACGGTCATCTGCTCGCGCAATTCTTCCCAGTCCTCGAGGGCCATCATCACCTCTCTGGCCTGGCTACCCTTGTACTCACCCAAAACTCCTAATGCCGCCATCTGCTCTATCATTCGAGATGCACGGGCATAGCCGACGCTGAGCCGGCGCTGCAACAGCGACACGCTTCCCCGTTTGCTTTCCAGCACTACCCGCACGGCGTCGTCGAAAAGCTCGTCTTCTATGAATTCCGAAGTGTCGGGCTGTCCTAATTGCGCAAGCTCGGGGTGGAACTGCGGGGGGCTATCCTTGAGATGCTTGACGATTCGCCTCACTTCTTCCTCGCTGACAAATGTGCCCTGTGCGCGCACTAAGTCGCTCGTGCCGGGTTTCAGGAAGAGCATATCACCCTGGCCCAGCAGCGTCTCGGCGCCGTTCTGGTCGAGGATAATCCGGCTGTCCATCCTAGCGGCGACCCGAAAGCCGATGCGCGTGGGCATATTGGCCTTTATCAGTCCGGTTACGACCGTCGCCTGGGGCCTCTGGGTCGCAAGGACGATGTGGATACCGACCGCCCGGCTCTTCTGCGCGAGGCGCACTATGTGCGCCTCGATTTCCTTGGCCGCGGTCATCATCAAATCCGCTAATTCATCTATGATTATCACGATGTACGGCAGTTTTTTGGGAATCTTTGCCTCCTCGTCAGGGTTGGTCGGCTCGAATCGCCTTATCACTTCCTCGGTCCCCAGCGCATTGAACTCGCCGATATTTTTCACACGGGCCTCTGCCAGCAGCGCATATCGCTCGTCCATCTTTATCGTGGCCCATTCAAGAATCTGCACGGCCCGGCGCGTCTCGGTGACAATCGGCGTCATCAGGTGCGGTATCGTATTAAAAGCGGTCATCTCGACCATCTTGGGGTCGATGAGAATCATTTTCACCTCGTCGGGCCTGCGTGTCAGAAGCGTGCCGGCGATGACGCTGTTGATACAGACGCTTTTTCCTGAGCCGGTGGTGCCTGCTATGAGCAGATGCGGCATAGCCGTGAGGTCCTCAACCAGCGCCTCGCCCGACGAATCCTTGCCTAAAAACAGCGGTATCGCCATTCCACTGGGTCTGCTTCCCGCCAGTCGCAGTATGTCCTTCATCCGCACGCGCTCTTTCTCACTGTTGGGAACCTCAACGCCTATGGTGTGCTTTCCGGGCAGAGGCGCCACAATGCGGACGGCGCCGACGCCCAGCGCGCGGGCGATATCGTTGGCTAAGGAGCTTACCTGGCTGACCTTGACGCCTGCGGCAAGTTGCAACTCGAACATCGTTACTACCGGCCCCGTCTCAGCCGCAACGACGCGCGCAGAAACGTCGAACTCGTTAAGCAGCCCTTCCAGTGCGACTGCTTTGGCCTTGACGACCTTTTCCTGCACCGAGGCAAACGTGTACGTCGGCTCATCGAGAAGGTCTATGGTCGGCAGCGAGTAATCATCGTAGCTGGGCGGCTCATAGGGCTGCTCGGCTTTTCGAGCAGCCGGCATTTGAAATTTCATCTGCACGGGCGGCGAAACGGCATTGGCCAGCCCGGCTTTTCGTCCCTCATCTCCTGCCGATGAAGCCATAACCGGTGACGGATTGCCGGCAGCGGACGCCTTTTGCCTGGCGCTTAGCCGGCGCCAAATCTGGCCGAGCATCTTCGAATGTTCTCCCGTGGTCAGCCATCTCGGCGCAGCCAGCCCCAGCGCCCTGCGAAGAACAAAACCGACCCAGCCGAACATGACTGTAACCATCTGGTCTGCCAGAAGAATCATCCCGACAACCCAAGTAGCGCCTAACAGAAGCCACGTACCCAGGGCCGCGAAATGGCCGCGCAGAAACTGTGCCGCGGCGACGCCCAGGACGCCGCCTGAACCTATCGGGAAATCGAAAATGCTGTGCGGGAAAAAGCTATAGAACGTCGTCGATACCGCGGCAGTTACCAAGGCAAGGCCGAGACATCGTAAAATCGGCTCTTTGACCTCGGCGTCCGTGATTTTGGCAATCATAAAATACAGGCAGGAAACGAGCACAACAAAAATACCCGGGCCGACGTAATAAAGCAGATAATAAGCGAACATTGCGCCGGCCGCCCCGCACCAGTTGGCGGCGGGCTTGTTGTGAGGATATACGAACCTGCTTGGCCAGTCGCCTATGTCGAAACTCAAACAACTGCAGAACAGCACCAGCAGCGCCGCCACAATCAAACACTGCAGGGCCTTTGTTTTCGCACGCCTGTCCTTTAAACGGCTCACCGCAATAACGTCCTATAAAAAACAATGTTTATGAAAACAGACCACCACACAGGAAAACAACTTATTGATTTATCGGCAAGAGGATTGACTTATCATTACCATCAGGACACAAAGTTTTTCTTTTTATTTTTCTTTGTGTATTTGCGGTGAGAAATAAAAAAGCCCCGCGGCACATCCGTTCGCCACAGGGCGTAAATATTCGTCTCTCGCTGAAAGCGAATTCCGGTTACGGTTGATTGGCCGGCGACGATGGGGCCTGGGGAATCCTGACCGCCACTCCCAGTTTGCCAAGCTCGTTGGCGACGTCCGGCTGACCGGGATTAAGCTGAAAACTGCGAATGAAGTAGTCCTTTGCGAGGTCCTGTCTGTTTTTAGCCAGGTAGTAGTATCCGAGCTGGCGGTTCACTGCCGGAGAGTTGGGCGCAAGCTTTAGTGCGTCGCTGTAGCACTTAAAAGCGAGGTCATCCAGCCCCTGCTTTTCGAATGCAGCTCCCAGCGCCAGCGTCTGCTCCGGCGACGACGCGACCTGCGTCATATAATTATTGGCAGCCCATTGACCTTTCTCTCTGTCGCCCCTGTCGAACTGAAGCTTTACAAGGGCCGCCTGCGCGTCACGGTAAGCGGGGTCAAAGCCGATGGCGAGATTGTAGTGCCATTCCGCCTTCGACCAGTCGCCCTCGGACTGATACACCCGGCCCAGTTGATAGTGTGCCTGCGGATTCTCCCATTTTTTGGCAAGCTCCTGGTTAAGCTCGGCCTTGCGGATGTCGGTGGCAACCCTCGCTTTCTGGTCAACGCTCACGGGATTGGTTGGCTGACAGCCGGCGATAAGCAGTGCGCTCAGTGCAACTGCACTAACTATCGTTCGCATTCCAGCTCTCATCTTGCGCCTCCATCTTTATTTCTTATTTATGATTTTCTATTTTTAATTTATTCCGGCATCTTTGCAAGAGGAAATTTTTTCTTTTATAAAAAATAACTTCGTTTCTTCGCGATTTTATTAAACGTCGAGGAACTGGACTTCGAGCGCGTGGTCGCGAATAAAGTTTCGGCGCTGCTCGACGTCCTCACCCATAAGGATGCTGAAAAGCCGGTCCGCCTCGCCTGCGTCGTCGAGCTGGACGCTCAAAAGCGTCCGGCTGGCCGGATTCATCGTCGTTTCCCAAAGCTGATCGGCGTTCATCTCGCCCAGGCCCTTGA
Source organism: uncultured Pirellulales bacterium (assembly GCA_964536225.1). Classification (GTDB taxonomy): domain Bacteria; phylum Planctomycetota; class Phycisphaerae; order Sedimentisphaerales; family Anaerobacaceae; genus Fen-1362. Next base: position 40,691 of record CAZHVR010000013.1, on the reverse strand, counting down.
AACGCTTTATCTCGACGCCTTTGCCGCCTATTTTCCTCACGCTGGAGCAGATTTCCCCAAGCGAAGCCACGTCGAAGCTGTCGGCCTCATTGGCAAGGTTGAACTTTGTGGCCACCGCCTCGCCGCTGACCGTTTTTTCCGCTTTAAGCAGGTAATCCTTAAGGTCGAGACCGAAGCCCTTTTTGAGTTTCTTCGCCAGCTCGTTAATCCTGCCGACCTCGTGCAGCTCCTCGGCAACCACGGCCTCTTCGGGCTCTGCGCCCGTCTGGGTCTTGTCGCGGTCCTTGATGGAAAGCTCGTCGATGCGTTTTTCGAAATCCTCCTTGTCCTGGAAAATCTCGTCCCGGCCTTCGAAGTGAACGCGGAACATAGGCAGCTCTTTGCCGTCGTAATACTGCCGCAAAAATTCCCTGAACTGTATGCCCCGCCGGCCGAGGACCGCTATGCACCGCTCCGCATCTGCCAGGATTTTAACCAGCTCTGCGAGCCGTTCCCCGGTTATTTTCTGCTCTTTAGCGCCTTTTTTTCCGGCGCCGTCCCTTATCGCAAGCTCTGTGCCGGAAAGTCCCCGGTTTATCAGGCGTTTATTCATAGCCGCCTCGGTAAGGATGTATTCCGACTTTTTCTGGCCCTTCGCGCGGACTTCGTAGAGCGGCGGCTGGGCGATGAAAACCTTCTGCCGGGCGAAAAGGTCCGGCATCTGTCTAAAAAAGAACGTCAGCAGCAGCGTGCGAATGTGGGCGCCGTCTATGTCGGCGTCGGTCATAAGAACGACTTTATCGTATCTGCACTTTTCGGCGTCGAACTCATCTGCGCCGATACCCGTGCCCAAAGCGCTTATGAGCGTCCGGATTTCCTCGTGGGCAAGGACTTTTTCGAGGCGGGCCTTTTCGACGTTAATGATTTTGCCCTTGATGGGCAAAATCGCCTGGATATTTTTGTCTCTGCCGGCCTTTGCAGAGCCGCCCGCGGAATCCCCTTCCACGATGAATATCTCGGTGCCCTTCTTCTCCCTGCTGGCGCAGTCCCAGAGCTTGCCGGGCAAACTCGAGCTGCCTAAGGCCCCTTTTCGCCGGGTAAGCTCTCTTGCCTTTCTCGCCGCCTCTCTTGCCGCGGCCGCCTGTATGGCTTTATTGAGAATCCGCTTCGACTCTGCGGGGTGCTCTTCGAGATAATGGCCCAATTGCTCGTTGACCACCGTTTCGACGAAGCTGCCCACCTCCGGGTTTGTAAGGCGGACCTTTGTCTGGGCCTCGAAGTGCGGGTCGGCCAGCTTGACGGCCACTATAGCGGTAAGGCCCTCCCTGAAATCCTCGCCTGATGCGGATTGGCCCTCTTTCAATAAATTGTTGGCCCTTGCGTAATAGTTCATCGTCCTTGTCAGGGCGGTCTTGAATCCGGACAGGTGCGTGCCGCCGTCGATGTTGCGGATATTATTTGCGAAAACAAGAACGTTCTCGGCGTATCCGGTATTATACTGCAGCGCCGCCTCGCAGCTTATCATCGCCTCCTGGTCCTCTTTTGCCAGATAGACGATATCCTTATGCAGGACTTCCTTTCCTTCGTTGAGATGCTTTACGAATGCGCGGATACCTTCGTCGAACTTGAATAGCTCTTTTTTGCCGGCCCTTTCGTCCTTGAAGGTTATCTGCAGGCCGGCGTTGAGATAGGCCATCTCGCGGATGCGCTTCATTAACGTCTCGAGCTGAAATTCGGCGTCGCCGAAGATCTCCTCGTCGGGCATAAAGGAGATGCGCGTCCCCTGCTTGGTGGTCGGGCCGACCTCGCGAACGCCGCCTTTGGCAAGGCCTTTCCGGCATTCGAAGTGATAGTGCTTGCCCTCTCTGTAAACGTCGGCTTCGAGCCACTCGCTAAGGGCGTTGACGACGCTGACGCCGACGCCGTGCAGGCCGCCGGCGACCTTGTAGCTGTCTTTGTCGAACTTGCCGCCGGCATGCAGCGTGCACAGGACGACCTCCAGCGCGCTTTTTTTGGCCTCTTTGTGCTGTTCCACAGGGATGCCCCTGCCGTTGTCCTCGACGGAGCAGCTTCCGTCAGCGCTGATTTCGACGAGTATTTTATCGCAGTATCCGGCCAGTGACTCGTCGATTGAATTATCGAGGACTTCATAAACCAAATGGTGCAGGCCGCCGACTCCGCGGTCGCCTATGTACATATCCGGGCGTTTGCGGACGGCCTCGAGGCCGCCTAATATCTTGATTTTACTTGCGTCGTATTTGTGGTCCTGCATATTCAGTGTTCTTTCGCGGCTTTCTTTTCCTGTTAGCGGGCGAGCACAACTCTTAATGTCCTGACTTTTGCAGCGGGACAATTCTGGCGGAGATGCTCGACAAGCTGACGGTTGCTTAAACGTAATTCATACAAATATGACGGAGAATCGGCCTCGACCGTCAGGCGGCCAGCCGACAGGTCAATTACCCGGCAATGCTGCTCCAGCTCGGTCGGCAGCAACTGTGCCCATACCTCGCTTAGCGTGCCGACCATTTCGTAACGCTTCGCGACCCCGGCCTGACCTGCCCCCATCAAACTTACCAGGGCATCGGCCAGCAGGGCCGGCTCCCTTCGTCTGCGAAGTGAGGCGGGCCGTTGCAGGTTTTTAAACTGTGCTGCCCGTTCCATTTTTAATATTCCTGTAACAGAAATTACGATAGATTTATCGGCATAAGGACGTAAAGGAAATTAGCCCCCGCCTTAATAACGCCCGGCGTGTCCGCCTGGCCCAGCTCCAGCTCAAATTGCGGCTCGGTTATCACACGGATGGCATCGGCCAGGAACTGGGGATTGAAGCCGATTTCAATCGGCTCGCCGGCATATTCGATTGCAACATCCACCTCGGCGTCGCCTGTCTCGGGGGATTTGCCTGAGAAGACGAGCTTGCTTTTGCTCACTGTCAGCTTTATGCCTCTTGATTCCTCGCTGGTCAGCAGCGCCGCCCTTTTAACTGCGCTGAGGGCGACCTCGGTCGGCAGCGTCAATTTTTTCTGATAATCAGCCGGTATTATGTCCTCGTATTTGGGGAAATTGCCCTCCACGAGGTTGGAACAGATGACCACGTTACCGCAGGCGAACATAATCTGGCTGTCAACAAGCCGAACAGCGACCTTGTCTTTTTCGCTTCCGGCCAGCTTTTCCAGTAATGACATTGTCTTGGCCGGGACAATCGGCTTCAAAGCAGCGGCCTTCTCGCCGGGGCTGGCTAAGAGGTTAACACGCGTTCGTGCCAGCCGGCGGCCATCGGTTGCAACTAAGGTAAGCTTCTTGCCCTTTATCTCCCACAACACGCCGTTTATCGCATAGCGAGTGCTCTCTTTTGCGGTCGCAAAAAGGACCTGTGACGTTCCCGTCCGCAGATTATTAAGGAGAAGCTCCACGTCAGCAGAGCCGGAAAATTCCGGCACTGGCGGGTATTGCGACGGCTCCTGCCCGTAAATCTTGAAGAGGCTGTCGGCTCCCCTGACCTCACAAAGCCCTTCGTCGGCCTGAATCAGCAGCGTCTCATCGGCACTCTCTCTCACTACGGCAGCCAAGCGCGCTGCGGGCACTACTACCTGGCCCGGCTCCTTGACATCGACGGCAGGCAGCAGGTAATTAACACCAACCTCCAAATCTGTCCCATATATACGCACGCCGTCCTTGGCTGCATCTATTTTGACACATCTAAGGATCGGCTTAGGCGTCCGGTCCGGAACGATGGAAGTCAGCAACGCGAGGGCCTGGCTTAGCCCCTCTCTATTGAATTGTACCTTCATTTTTTCTCCCTTGTCCTATAGACTCCTTACAGATAACCGTCAATAATAATCACTATAATCTTCCCAGTAGATTACAGAAAAGTGTCATTAAAATCAATTGCCAAATATTAAAATAAAACATAAAAAACACGATGATTAGACACCTGCGGTAAGGACTAATACTCTTATTGAATAGAATTTACTTAGTAGAATTCACCGTAAGGAGCGTGATATTGTTAGGGCTCTACAGGGAGACGTTTATTAGCGCTTGCTATTGTTGCAGATGCGCCTGCCAGCAAACATCCATGGGTTGTGGATAACCTGTTATATTTGTAGCAATTCCCGCGTTGTTAGATAGATACAGAAGCACGATGGTAGAAACAGAACCGCCTGTACGCAGTAATTACTCCGGTTTTTTAACGAATTTAACAGGCCATGGCACTGCCGTTGTTAATTTCAGTCATTTTCTGTGCGATGTCAGCAACTCTCCTTCTCAGGTCGGCCGGAGCCAACACTTCGACCTGATCACCGTAGCCAAGTATCCACCAGGTTATCTCACCGAGGCCGTCAACGCGGAAATCAAGTGTTGCCGAACCGTCGGGGTTTCGGGTCACTTTTTGTGTCCCGTGCCAGAGAACTTCGGCTACATTACCGGCGACCTTCGGGGTAAATCGCAGGCGGACGTTGTGTATTCGGCCCTCCGGTATCATAGACCAGGCGCGGCCGATGTAATCGGCAAGGTCGAAGTTATCGCCGCCTTTGAATTTTTCATCGAGCAGCTCTGCGTTTTTGACACGGTTGAGCTTGAATGTGCGGACGCTTCTGTGTATAGACGAATGTCCCACGATGTACCAAGCCCGCTGGTTGTAGAATAGATGATAAGGGCAAAGGTCGCACTCGATGAGGCGGGCGTCGAAAAAAGAATCGTATCTGATATGTACCTTAAGTCGCTGCGCAATAGCGGACTGGATTGCGGTGAAGATGTTATCGAGGCCGGGTCATTTAGCCGCCGGCGCCTGCGGGCAGGCCCTGGCTGATATCCTGGCAAGGGCGTACTCGCAGTAGCGTCTTATTCGCGGAGGCAAGTTGCTTTCGATTTTCATCGCGGCCAGCAAAGCGGAGTTTTTGAAAGGCAGCTGGATCTGTCTTCCCATCTTATGCACAAGCATAAGCAAGCCAAGGGCCTCTTGAAGTTTAAGGTTTACAGGGGGCAGGAACTGTTCTTGGGACACAGTATAGCAGTGCTGTTCTATGGCGGCTTTCGGGCCGGGGTGAAGGGGGGTGCACTTCGGCCTGATACCGATGTTCTGGAGTTCTTTTAGGTCGCGGAAGAGCGTGCGCCTGCTGACACCGAACATTTTCATAAGCTCGACGGCGGTATAGCTTCTGCCGGAGGCAAGCGTAGTCAAAATCTGGATGACCCTGCCGACCCTGACCGCCGGCTTCGGCCGGGGCGATAAGCTTTTAGAATCGCCGGATTTCATAGTTTATCCTCCATTTCCGTCGCCTTTTACGCCGTAAGTATAACGACCCGGCCGGTGCAAGTCAATCCTGTGCTAAAAAAAGGCCTTTTTTGCGATATAAGGAAAGAATTGCCGGGTTTTTTGTTCCAAAAAGCGTATAGGGCATTGACAAAGAGGGCACAAAAAAGTATAATAAAAATGAATTTGCACGGTTAAGGGGTGAAACAGCAGGTTCTGCTTTAAGCCCGTACAGCACCTATCCCGTGACCGGCGGCATAAGCCATCTTAACGACGAGGAAAGCGTGATGAAGACACAAGTTGTATTGACAATCCTGCTTCTGGCGATAGCCGTATTTTCGACAGGCTGCGGGTTTTTCAACCAGCCCGGTATGACGGCCCAGGAAGTAAACAGAGAGCACCTGCGGATACTTCGCGTCAACAATCAGCAGATGATGCGGGACATCGACCGGGTGCTCGGATTAGACAGGCCCAGCATGCTCAGCGAGATGCAGCTGCCATAAAAAATCACAAGCTCGACACTTGAACCAACCTCAGGAATCGGGTATCTTCAGATTTGACTGGTCTCGGCGAAGGCGGTATAAAGACCTAACAGGAAATTTATACGTCGAACAGCTCTTTGGTCGCGGAAGGAACAGAAACATCGGGCCGTAGTCGGAAAGGATTCGAGTTATGCAGACACTCATCGATTATTTCCGCCGCGTTGCCAGTTACGACTGGTGGGTCGTAGCCATAGAGCTGTTGCTTATCGGGATAGTTGTTTACTGGGCGGTGGATTTTCTCGAGGGGACCCGTGGCGAGCGTCTGTTCCGGGGCATCATATACATCCTCATCGCCGGAGTGCTAATCCTCAATCTTGTTTCAGAACGCTATCGTTTTGAACGGCTGGAGTATCTCTACAAGGGTTTTCTTGTCGCGGTACTCATCATCGCGGTTGCTGCGTTTCAGCCCGAAATCAGGCGTGCGCTGATGCGGCTGGGGCAGCCCACTTTTCTGGTGGGCTCGTCTCGTCAGATTGTCCGGACGGTTGAGGAGATAGTCAGCGCGGTGATGGAATTGTCAGCGGCCAAGGTGGGTGCCATTATTGTTGTCGAGAGGAGGGTGGCCCTGGGAGAATTTATAGAGACGGGGGTCCGGCTGGACTCGAATGTTTCGGCCGAGCTGCTCAAGACCCTGTTTTATCCCGGCACGGCCCTGCACGATATGGCGGTAGTGATAAGAGGCGACAGGATTGTGGCCGCGGGCGTGCAACTGCCGCTGGCTGAGCCAGGTGCCGTTGACGGCGTGCAGCTTGGCTCCCGGCATCGTGCGGCCATAGGAATTACAGCCGGCTCCGACGCTGTATGCGTTGTTGTAAGCGAGGAGACGGGCATAATTTCTCTGGCCAGCGAAGGCAGGTTAACACGGGAAATATCCGCCGAGACGCTGAGAAACCGACTGACGCAGACCATCAAGGAAGGGCCCGGATTCAGCACGCCGGCGCTGGTCAGCATGGTTGACAGGTTCCGAAAGCACAGGGTATAAAAAAGATCAGGGAATCCGGCAGTCCCTGTTGGCCGGTTACACTGGTAACCTGAGTTGAGATATAACTTATGATGCAGCGATTCAAAATCAGCAAAGTTATCGTGACCGTTGTCCTGACTTTACTGATATGGGTCTGGGCGGACCTTGCGCTGGACGAGGAGTTCACCATCTCAAACGCGAGAATTGTCCTGGCCAAATCCATAAATCCGTCTCTTTGGGTGACGTTTGACGGCAGGCCCGGTGTTTCACTGGAGAAGGTGGTTTTTAAGGGTTCGGCCCGCAAGGTATCTGACGCCCGCCAGCAGATAAACCAGGGCAGATTTGTCCCTGAGTTTTATTTTGACCCGGAGCACGAGAGGATGGCCGCACCGGGAGAGCACCTGCTCAACGTAGTGACGTTTCTCAACGGCACAGACAAGACACAGCCGCTCGGTCTTACCGTTGTCGCCGCGGACCCGAACCGGCTGACCGTGAGGATCGTCGAGCTGCAGAAAAAACAATTGGCCGTCAAGTGCTATGACGATAACCAGAATCCTTTGAAGGCGGCCAGTATCGACCCGGCGCAGGTAGAGGCGTATGTGCCTGCCGGCCGGGAAGGGGCGGCGCTGGAGGCCAGGGTGGTGCTCGGCAGGAGAGAAATCGAGCAGGCCAGAGTGGTTGCGGTGGAGAAAACGCCTTTTGTGGAACTGGCCCCGGGCCAGACCAGAGAGGCAATGAGCAGCGTCAAGATCACTTTACCCAAGGAGCAGCAGCGCCTGCAGGAATACCTGATAACCAGCGTTCGGCTAGGATTTTCTCTAAGTTCGAATCTGCAGGGCAAATACAGGGTAGAGCTTATTAATCCCGAAGCGGTATTGGGGACTGTTGCTATCAGGGCGACCCCCGAAGCCAAACGCGCCTATGATAATATGCGGTATCAGGTGATTCTTGAGATTGATGACAGCGACAGGGACGCACAGGGGGCGGAGATACGAAGACAGCTTTTCTATAATTTCCCTGAAGAGTATGTCCGCACCGACGATATAATGCTGAATCAGCCGCCCGTACAGGCCAGATTCAAGCTGGTTCCCCTGACGGGTGAAGGTTCGGCGGGCGCATCGGAATCTACACCGGAGGTACCGGCTGTTCAGAATTAAACTGCTGCCTCTTCGCCTGCAGAGCTCCAGGAGCTTGTCCGCCAGACAGTCCTGATCGCCTCGAAGACAAGAACCAGTCCCAATAACAGCAGTACACCTGCGATAACGCCTACAGCGGAGAACTTGTATTGTCTTAAAAGCATAACCAGGGCGGTCAGCGTGGTTACATTCATAAATATCATCGGCAGGAGTATGAAAAGGGTCTTTCTGCCGGTTTTTTTAAACCATACGGCGACTATGAGAAGGACCAGTCCTGCCAAAAGTTGGTTTGTCGCACCGAAGACGGGCCAGATTGCCTTCCAGGCGGGGAGGGGATTTCCTGCGGCGTCCCTGAGCGTTATGAGCACGAGGATTGTCGGCAGTATCAGTGTGGCCAGCGTTGCCGGATATCGAGACGCGGTATTTTTCAGTCCGAAGAATTCTTCGAAGATATATCGGCTCAGCCGGGTGGCGGTGTCGAGGGTCGTGAGTATGAAAGCCGAAAGCGCCAGCAGCGCGAAGGACCGCCCGAGGGCTGTGGGTATGCCTATTGCTGAGAAAAATTTTCCCAGGCCGTCCGCGAAGATTAGCTGGGGCGGGGTTTTGGCCAAATCAGCGTTTTGTGCAACTATCGCTACCGCAGCAAGTGCGATAATGGCAACGACCCCTTCGACGAGCATTGCGCCGTAGCCGACGAGCTTGGCGTCGGATTCCTTGTTGATTTGCTTGGAGCTTGTGCCCGATGCGACCAGAGAATGAAAGCCGGAGCAGGCCCCGCAGGCGACCGCGATAAAAAGCATTGGAAACAGTGTTCCGAGTTGCGGGTCTGACCAGGCCTTCAAGGCCGGGTATTCGATTTTGAAGCCGCCTATCAGGATTCCCAGGACGCCGCCCAGGACGCTGGCATACAGCAGAAAGCTGGACAGATAGTCCCTGGGCTGAAGAAGAATCCAGACAGGTGTGGTTGACGCGATAAAGCAGTAAACAAGAAGAATCAAGCACCAGGTCTTTGCGGGACTGCCCGCGACAATCACGGGGATTTTGTCGGCCGGGATAGGAATTTGCTGCCCGAGCCAGACGGCGGCGAAGACAAGCGGCACGAAGATTAACGAAGAGGTCAACAGCGACATTTTTAATCTATAAATGGACAGGCCGAAGCCGACTGCCAGGACGATGAACAGAAGGGAGGACGTGGCAACTCCGCCGCTTTCGACGAAGGTGGCGGCGGTGAGGTCCAGAAAGACGGTGAGCACGTAAATCAGCGCAAGCCAGGCGAAGGCGAGGAACAGTTTCCACGCTAAGGGGGACATATATTGTTTTGCGATTTCGGCGATTGAGCGTGCTTTGTGTCGGATGGAGGCGACAAGCGAGGAGTAATCGTGGACGCCGCCGACAAAAATGGAGCCGATAATTATCCAGGCAAGAGCAGGCGCCCACCCGAAGGCAATGGTCGCGATGACCGGCCCAACTATGGGCCCGGCCCCGGCGATTGAGGAAAAATGGTGACCCAGCAATACGCCTTTTTGTGCGGGGACGCGGTCTATGCCGTCGTAATCGGAATGGCTGGGCGTGGGGCGTGAGTCGTCAATTTCGAATCGCCTGTTGAGGAACCTGCCGTAAAAAATGTAGGCGAGGAGAAACGCCGTCAGGCCGAGCAGCAGAATGAAAGCCAGCATGATAACAGCTCCTTATTTTGCGGTTTTGATTTTGCGGGACGTGCGTTTTGCCGCGCTATGAGCGCCTCTTTCAACGTCGGCTTCTCTTCTTCGGCGGACAAAAAGGCGAATCGGGACTTCGGCTGCCGGCAAAAGCGAGCTGAGCCGTCCCACAATAAATCGTCTGTAATTTTCGTCGAAAAGTTCGGGTTTATTTACAAACATAAGTATTGTAACAGGATTTACCGCGACCTGGGTTGCATAATATATTTTGGGCCTGCCTGTTTTTTTTGAGCCGGGCTGCTGCTCTCTGATAATTTCAAAGGCCTTGTTTAGTTTTGGCGTGGATATCCAGGTTGTGGCCTGTTTGAAAAGCTCGGCCGCCAAATCGAGCACGCTTTTTATATTTTTTGCCCTTGTGGCCGTGGTGAAGGCGATTGGCGCAAAGCTTAACCCCGGCAAGACTTTTGTCAGATATTCTTCATATTGGCCCGTCACAGCCGATTCCTTTGCGAGGTCCCATTTATTTACGACTATGATAGCCGCCTTGTTTTCATCGGCAATCAGCCGGGCCAATCTTTTGTCGGGCTTGGAGACGGGGGTCGTCGCGTCAATCATCATCAAAACGACGTCTGCCCTGCGAACGGAGCTTGTTGCGCGGACGAAGCTGTAAAATTCGATGCTGTCGGCGAGCTTGCTTTTTTTTCTCACGCCGGGGGTGTCGATAACGACGATTGTCCGGCCGTCTTTTTCGAACCGGACATCGACGGCGTCGCGCGTGGTGCCGGGCGTTTCACTGACGATAACCCTGGTCTCGCCGACGATTGCGTTGACAAGGGAGCTTTTGCCGGCGTTTCGTTTGCCGACGACGGCAATTTTCATGACCGGCTCGGCCGGTTTTGTGGATTCGAGGTTTTTCAGCCGGTCAAAAATCATGTCTAAAAGCAACGTTCGGTTGACATTGTTTTTTGCCGAGACGCAGAGAAATTCGCCGAGGCCCAGCTTGTAGAAAATGCCTGCTTCCGGAAATAATTTAGAGGTATCGGCCTTATTGGCGACACCTACACAGGCCAGGTCGTTTTTGCGAAGATGCGCTGCTATTGTCTGGTCGAGGGGGGTAATTCCCTCGCGGATATCGACCATAAACAGGACGAGGTCTGCCGAGTCGATGGCTCGCTGGATTTGCTGGTGGACGTGGCTTTCGAGGTGGTCTGCATCGACGATGCCGTAGCCGCCGGTATCGACAAGCTCGAGATAACGGTCGTTTCTCCCGATGACGGCGCTGACGCGGTCACGTGTGACGCCGGGTACGGCCTCGACGACGCTTATCATCCTGCCCGCCAGGGCGTTGAACAAGCTGGATTTGCCGACGTTGGGTCTGCCGATTATTGCAACTACAGGTAATGCCATAGCCCTTCATTATATCATCAAAAGCAGAAATTATGAAGGGTTGCCGTTAAGGCGAGACAGATTCGTATTGGAAGACCGATTCGAGGGGGACGCCGAAGGCGCGGGCGATACGGAAGGCCAGAGGCAGGGAAGGGGCGTATTTTCCCTGCTCCATCGCGATTATGGTCTGGCGAGTTACGCCGACGAGGTCGGCCAGTTGCTGCTGGGTCATCTCGCCTTTTTCAAAACGCAATCGGCGAATCTGGTTGCTGAGCCGGCCGTTAGTCATTGAAACGCTCCTTTGCGAATTGGGCCAGAATCACGGCTGACTGAACGAATACCATTAGGAATATCCCGGAGAGAAAAAGCGCGGGCAGCAGCCAGGCGGGGACGGGATTGTTTGCCCCGACTATAAAGAAAATAGTAAACGTAGCGCACCACAGGAAGATAGTAAAGACGCTGCCTGACAGCATACGGGCCTTAGCGGCGATTTTCTGCTCGCGTTCATCGAATTTGGCCCAGCGTTTCATATTTTTTAAGTATGATATAAGCCCGCCAATAAGCCCGCTCACCAGGAAAGGTATCAGCACAACGAGGCCTTTTGTGTTATTGCCGACCATCCACCAGATACCCGGCCCCGTTATAATCACACACAATATCACTCCGCCGATATTGCCCCACGCCATTTTTTCCAATCGATTCATAATTTTTCTCCTTTTGACCCTTTGCCGTATTGAACCAGAATCGCAATTGAGTAGACCATCGTAACGATAACAAGAGTGCCGATGATGATAAGCGGCAGCGACCAGGCGGGGACGCAGCCATCATCTCCGAGAATAAATCTCGGGCTAGCGCTGGCAAGAGGGAACACCACCCAGGCCGAGACCAAGAAGGCCATTGCGGCCCTGTTTGTAATCAGTTTGTCGCGTTCATCGGCCTCGACTTCCTTGGGGCTTTGTCGCTTTAACGCCCAGACAAGTAATGAACCTCCCAGCAGAATCAAAACTATCGGCGGCAAGAACCGACCAGTAAAACCTTCGGGTGTCTTCTTTAAGATGAAAAATTGGAAAATCACGTAGGCAAGCATTGTGAGAGTTAATAATACTATCACCAGATTGCACAGTACGGTTTTTTGAGTTCTATTCATTTTGGCTACCTCCTCTGCCGTATTGAACAAGTATTGCAACAGATTGAGTAAAGAAAGTTGTAAAGGTCGCGGCCAGAAAGATATCCGGAAGCCAGCCAACGGATATCTTTGCATCAGGGCCCATTATGAAAAATGGCAACAAACATCCGAGGCCTGTTGTTAAAAAGGCCGCAACGAAGCCAGCCAAAAGTGACTTTATATAAATTAACCGCTCCCGCTCATCACAGGTTGCTTTGTCGGGGTCCTTTTTGAAAATCAGAGGTCCCAGCCCGCCAAACACGGCTATACCCAAAAATTTCAGTCCTGCCCTTGCCATTGACCAGGGTTGACCATTGATGAAGTGTAAAATTACTATCGCAGTTGCTGCAAGAATGACCGCAGCCGAAATCCAAATTAGTAACCACCACGACATTTTTTGTATTCTGTTCATAACCTTAACTCTCCTTATCAATGTAACATATATCGAACATAATGTAATGTATTCTTTACGTTATGTCAAGGAGATTTTACATTTTTTCGCAATTTTTTTAATATTCGTAACTTATTGAGGTAGCGTAGGTTAGCTAATGCGATGACAACAAAATTTAGTATTGGGCGGCTTGGGGGGCGTTGTCCGATATATTTAAGAAGAGGTTATCAGTGTAACAGAACAACAGAGTGCAGGTTATTAGGGTAACAAGGTATCAGGAAGAGCGGTTCTTTCTGTTCGCCTGTTTTCCTGACGCGGTGAATTACTGACAATATATGCAGATTGCGACGTCACAGACAAGACAGTGTCCGTTTTGTGCCGAGACGATACTGGCCGCGGCGGTTAAATGCCGGTTCTGCGGGGAGTTTCTCAATACCGAGCAGGCGAAGGCCCTTGTGCGAAGCGTCGGCGAAGAGGATGAGTCGCAGGCAGAAATCGGCGAGCTGCTTTTCAGCGGTCAGCCGTCTTTGTGGGCGATTACGGGGACATTTGTCAAAGGCGTGATAGTTCTCGCCCTGGCAATATCGCTGGCGGTCTGGCACATCGAGCGAATGGCCTGGCTGAAACTGTCGGCCGAGCAGGAAATTGTTTTTGGCAGGTATCGGCTGCTTTTAGGTCTGGGGATTGGCCTGATTGTTGTTATGGTCCTGTTTTACAAGGCGCTGCAATTGAAAATGACGTATTACGAGGTCAGCACTGAGCGGATTGAATTCGGCAGGGGGATATTCGACCGCAGAGTTGACAATCTCGATATGTTCCGCGTGGTGGATTTGAAGCTTCGCAGGAGCGTTCTCGATTGTATTGTCGGGGTGGGGACGGTGTTTTTAACGACGACAGACAAGAGCCATCCGGAGTTTACGTTTGAAAAAGTTAGTAGCTCCCGCGAGCTTTACGACGCAATCAAGAAGGCCAGCTTATCGGCCGACCGCAGAACAAACGTCATCCATATGGAATAATGATTCATCGCTCGTGCCTCGTGCCCCGTTACTTGCGGATAACGGTGGACAACAACCACTTCAAATAACATAATGGTGAATAAATTATGAAAACTGTATTTGCTATCTGTGTAAGCGTTTTATTTTCGTTTCCCTGTTTTGCCGCTGGACAGCCGATGTCAAAGGAACAGGCCAATGCCTGGTATGCTAAAGTTGGCTGGCCGGTGGGGTGCAATTTCATACCGAGCACGGCGATAAACCAGCTTGAGATGTGGCAAAAAGAGACATACGACCCCAATACAATCGACCGCGAGCTTGGCTGGGCACAGGATATCGGTTTTAACACCGTCAGGGTTTATCTGCATTATTTGGTATGGCAGCAAGACCCTAACGGATTCAAAGACAGGGTGGATGATTTTCTCGGTATCTGCGCGAAACATAAAATCAGGGTGATGTTCGTATTGTTCGATGACTGCTGGAACGGCAACGCGAAACTTGGCAAGCAGCCGAAGCCGAAACCGGGGGTGCATAATTCCGGCTGGGTGCAATGTCCCCGTTTTAACGAGGTCAATGACTTGTCGAAGTATCCCGTGTTTGAAAAATACGTCGTTGATTTACTTCGGTCTTTCGGCAAAGACGAGAGGGTGATTGTTTGGGATTTGTATAACGAGCCGGGGGCAAGCCATAAGCCCGATGCGATTTTTCCTTTCCTGAAAAAGGTTGTCGAATGGGCAAGGAATGCCGGCCCGTCACAGCCGATGACAATGGGCGTCTGGAAGTGGGACCCGAATTATGCCGGTCTAAACGAATTTCAGCTAAATAACAGCGACGTAATCAGCTTCCATAACTACTCCAGCTTCGATGTTATGAAAAAGGACATCGAGAGATATAAGTCATACGGCAGGCCCTTCGACTCCGCTCAGGGCAGGCCCGTTATCTGCACGGAATATCTGGCCAGAGGCGCGGGAAGCCGATTCGAGACGCACCTGCCTTTGTTAAAAGCGCAAAACGTCGGGGCGATAAACTGGGGGCTTGTTTACGGCAAGACGCAGACGATTTTTCCCTGGGGCTCGCCTCTCAACGCCCCTGAGCCGAACGTCTGGCATCACGATATCTTCCGCAAAGACGGCACGCCATTCGACGAGAAGGAAATCGAAATCATAAAGTCATTGACAAAATAAGCACCAGGTGGAATTTCTTTACATTTTGCATTTCGAGCGTTAAGCTATAAGGGGTTATATTGTTATAAACAGGGCTCTCATACGGGTTTAGAAAGAAAGGCAGTGGAATTATGAACAGAGGGTTGATGAACGTTTTGGTGATTGGTTTTGTGTGTTTTGGGTTGGCCAATGTAAGCTACGCAGCGCTTCCTCAGGTGGTGGGCAACTGGGAGGACAGCAACGACGGCTGGGAGCTGGATGCCGAGGCCCCCGAGGGCACAACTATGCAGCCCTATAAAGGCAACGCGACGCTGGGCGATTACAGCTTGAAGGTATCCGTGCCTTCCGGCTGGCAGAAGACGATTGCGCTGGATATGTCGAGCGACCCGGATTTGCTGTGGGACCTCGGAATCGCCGCACGGATTAAAATTGACATAACTCTGATAGCAGGCGAGTGGACCGTCGGCACCGGCTGGGTCAAGCCGATAGAAAGCATCGTCATACAGAGCGATATGGGTGACTGGCAGCAGGTTGACCCTGTTGAATCTGTTACCTGGAATGGTTCGAGCGACCAAACTTTTACGGTTACCTTTGATGTTCCCGCTCAAACGCCGCCTGAACTAACGCACGGCAGGATTATGATAATAACTAATTATGACGGCGTGACTACCGCAGGCAGTTTCTATTTCGACAACGTCAGGTTACTGGGACCGGAAGAGCCGGCCGAACCGAACAAACCGGCCGAGCCGAATAAGCCGTAAGCTTAGCGTGTTCTTTCAAGACCGATTAATTTTCTCTTGGTATTGGTTCCACCAAGGGCGCTGAAATTGCCTATAGAGCCGTTGCGGCGGATTACGCGATGGCAGGGGATAATCAGGGGGACGGGATTTTTTGCCAGCGCGTTTCCAACTGCCCGGCCGGCTTTTGGTTTGCCGACAATACGGGCCAATTGTGAATAAGACACGGTTTTACCGGATGGGATTTTTCTGCAGGCGGTCAGCACTTTTCTGATGAAGGGCGGCAGGTCGTCGAGGGTAACAGTAGCATCGAATTTCGCCGGATTTCCTTCAAAATAGGCGATTATTTTGTCCTGCAGGGATTTAAGCAGATTTTTGTCAAATTCAGGGTTATCAAGGCCGGTTAAGAGGCGTTTTTTGGCGATTTTTCGGGTCGGGCAGGGCAAAACGGCGCGGAGAAGGCCGTTTTTATTTGCAGACAAGCCGAAATAGCCCCATTTGGTTTTGAAAATCGTGTATTTTGTGGATTCAGCCATAACCGGCCCCATTAAAATCAAAAATGATTTATAGCAGAGTAAAGTCATTGACGCAAGAGCAGGATTCTGTTAAATATGTTGGTTTTATAAACTTATGCTCGCGGTAAGCTTTGCGCTCGAAGCGCGGTGGTGGATATGTCGTCTTTGGATGACCTGAGAAAGCGTATAGACGAAATTGACAGTCAGCTCATCAAGCTGCTCAATGAGCGGGCCGGCGTTGTAGTAGATATAGGCAAGCTCAAGAACCGGACGGGCGCGCCGGTCTATGCGCCGGACCGGGAGAAAGAGGTGCTTGAAAAGGTTGCCAGGGAAAACAAAGGGCCGCTGCCGGACAAATGCATTCAGGCGATATGGCGCGAGCTGATGAGCGGTTCGTTTGTGCTGGAAAGGCCTTTGCGGATAGGTTACTTAGGGCCGGGCGGCAGCTTCAGTCATACCGCGGCGATGCTTAAATTCGGGCAAAGCGCAGATTATGAGCCGCTTGCGGATATTCGCAGTATATTTGACGAGACAAGCAAGGGGCATTGTGATTTGGGCGTTGTGCCGATAGAAAACACCTTAGGCGGAGGCGTGGTAGAGACGCTGGATGCGCTGGTGGATTCGGACGTGAAGGTTTGCTCGGAGATTCTTATGGCGGTCCATCACAATCTGCTTGCCAACTGTAAATTAGAGCAGGTCGAGAAGATTTACTCCAAGCCGGAGGTCTTTACTCAGTGCCGAAACTGGCTGGCTGCGACGTTCAAGGAGGCAAAAACCGTTGCGGAGCCATCGACTGCCAAGGCGGCCCAGAGGGCGGCGAAGGAGAAAACATCAGCGGCCATCGGGTCAGCCGTAGCGGCGGAGCTGTACGGGCTGAAGATTGTTTGTGAGAATATCGAGGACACGCCCAACAACGTGACGAGGTTTTTTGTAGTCGGTCGCGAGGACACCAAGCCCACGGCCGAAGCCAAGACGGCGGCCTTATTCAGCACGGCCCACAAGGCCGGTGCGCTTGTGGACGTGCTTGAAGTATTCAAAAAATACGGCATTAACCTGACAAACATCGAGTCGAGGCCGAGCAGGAAACGGCAGTGGGAGTATTATTTCTTCGTTGATTTCCTGGGGCACAGGAGCGACGAAAACGTCCAAAAGGCCTTCGATGAGGCGCGCAAGCACTGTTTGCAGCTTTCGGTTTTGGGCAGTTTCCCCAGGGCCACGGAGGTGTTAGGTTAAGGCCTCAACGGACATTGTAGATGATAGCTTTTACAGAGCATTTTAGGAGAATTGGAATGCGAAAACCATTTGTTGCCGGCAACTGGAAGATGAATACTGACAGTCACGGCGCGGTCAAGCTTGCCGAGGGCGTTGTTTCGGGCTGTGGAGAGACGGCAGGTCATAAGGTCGATGTTGCGGTGTGTCCGCCCTTTGTTTACCTGCAGCAGGTGGGCAAAGCGCTTCATTCATCGCATATTGCGCTGGGTGCGCAGGACGTTTATTTCGAGCAGAAGGGGGCGTTCACCGGCGAGATTAGCGCAGCGATGCTTAAAGACACGGGCTGCGCTTATGTGATATGCGGGCATTCGGAGAGGCGGCACGTTATCGGCGAGACGGATGAATTGATAAACAAGAAGGTCAAGGCGGCACTGGCCGGCGGACTTCTGCCCATACTATGTGTAGGTGAATTACTGGAGCAGCGCGAAGCGGACGAGACGGCCGATGTAGTATCGCGGCAGCTCAGGGGAGGCCTGGCGGGCTTCAGCGAGGAAAAGGTCGCTGCGATTACGATAGCATACGAGCCGGTCTGGGCGATAGGGACGGGCAGGACGGCCACGCCCGAGCAGGCGCAGGAGGTGCACGCGATGATAAGAGGGCTGTTGACGGAGATGTACGGAAAGAAATTGTCGCAGGAGATTCGCATACAATACGGCGGTTCGGTCAAGCCGGACAATGCGGCCGAGCTTATGGGCAAAGAAGACGTTGACGGAGTGCTGGTCGGCGGGGCAAGTTTGAAGGCGGATGACTTTGTTGCGATTGTGAAGGCCGCGGTTTGAAAACATTTTTAATTATGGGTTTTTAATTTTGAGTTGATGAGGGAACAATTATGACGTTGAATCCTTTGCTGGCGGCGGGACTGGTGATGAGTGTTATTGCGGGTTTTTTCCTGCTTAGCGCGATAGTGTTGATACTGGTGGTGCTGGTTCAGAAGGGTAAAGGCGGGGGGCTATCGAGCGCATTTGCAGGCGGTATGGCAAGCGGGATATTAGGCAGCAAGACCGGCGACGTCCTGACGTGGATTACGATAGGCCTGGTGGGTTTCTTTCTGCTAACGGCGCTGGTTCTGGACAAGTGGTGGCGGCCCACGGTAAGCGGTCAGAGCGTGCAGACACAGGCCCCGATTACGAGTAATGATACGGGTCAGCCCGCACCCGCCGGGCAGACGCTGCCGGAGCAGCCGGTTGCCCCGGAAGAATAATAAAAATGAGTTAAACCAGACACGAGGGTTCGGCCTGTATGATAAATAGTATGACCGGATACGGAAGCGCGGAGGGGCGATTGAGCGGCGTAACATACGCCGTGGAAATCAGCACTGTGAACAACCGTTATTTCAAGTCGATGCTGCGGCTGCCTGAAACACTCGGATTTTTGGAGGGGGACATCGAAAAAGAATTGCGCCGGGAGCTGAGCCGCGGGACGGTCAACTACGTGCTGAGGCAGAAAGGTGCGTCGGCCGAGGCGCTTTTCGATATAAACGAAAAGGCGCTGGGAACGCTGCTGAAGCGGTTGGGCCGGCTGACACCGGCGGGCGGCGTGAAGCGTGAGCTTGATTTGGGTGGATTATTGGGGTTACCGGGGATTTTGTCGCCCGCAGTTCCGGGCGAGAAATTGGCCGGGAAGATTCACCGAAAGGTGCGGCAGGTTACGCATCAGGCATTGAAACGTCTAAAGGCGATGCGTGCGGCCGAAGGTGCGGCACTGGCGGCGGACCTTCAGCGGCATTGTGAAGCGATAAAGACATATCTTGAGCGGATACAGGCGCAGAGTGCGGCAGGCCCGAAGCAGTACGCCGACAAGCTTAAGAAGAGAGTCGATGAGCTGCTCGCAACTGCGAAGCTGAAACTCAACGACGAGACAGTGGCGCGTGAGGTGGCAATATTTGCCGACAGGGCCGACATTTCCGAAGAGGTTGCTCGGCTTGATTCGCATCTTGTGCAGTTCGAGAAGGGCCTGAAAAGCAACCGGCAGGCGGGTCGAAAGCTCGATTTTATCTGCCAGGAGATGCTAAGAGAGGCCAACACCATCGGCAGCAAGGCGAGCGACGCAAATATAGTGCATTTGGTGGTGGAGATTAAATGCCGGATAGACCGAATCAAGGAGCAGGTCCAAAACGTTGAGTGACGATTTGCATATGAGCGAAACTTCGACAAACTCTTTTTCCGGAAATGCATCGGCCCAGAACCGCCCGGCCAATGGAGTGCTTGCTGTGATAAGCGGCCCCAGCGGCGTGGGCAAAGGCACGATTTGCAGGGAAGTGGTGAAGCGGCTGGATTATGCGTATCTGAACGTATCGGTTACGACGCGTACGAAAAGCGACAAGGAAGTTGACGGAAAGGATTACTGGTTCGTCAGCAAAGAGGAGTTTCAAAGAAAAATAGAGCAGGGTGAGCTTTTGGAATACGCGGAGGTTTTCGGCAACTTTTACGGGACACCGAAAGACAAAGTAGATGAGGCGCTTGTAAAGGGAAAGGCGGTCATACTGGAAATAGACGTTCAGGGCGGCAGGCAGGTGAAGGAGAAATACCCCGATGCGGTGATGATATTCATACTGGCGCCGACGCAAAAGGAGCTTGCAGAGCGGCTGCAGGGCAGGGCAAGGGACGAAGAGCAGGTGCAGAAGAACCGGCTCGACCAGGCGGGAATCGAGATAGCGGCCGGCTGGCGAGATTATAAGCATATGGTCATAAATGATAATCTGCAGCAGGCGGTCGATGAGGTAATTGGAATAATCGAAGCGGCAAGGAAGGCAAAAAAAGACAGTTAGTATATTGGAGTGGACGCAATGATTGACGCACTTAAGAGTACCGAGCTTGTGGAAAAAGTGGGTGGTCGGTTCAAGCTGACGGCGCTGATTCAGAAACGATTGATGGAGCTGATGCAGGGAGGACGTCCCCTGATTGAGGACACCGAGGGCAAGACCCAGCTTGAGATTGTAATCGAGGAAATCAGGCGGGACAAAATTACAATCGACTACGAGCAAAGCGACATCGACAAGCCCGGCAGTAAGTAGCGGAGTAATTATGGAGATACAGAATGTAAAACTCGACGGGCTAAAGGTCGTGCTGGGGGTCGCGGGCGGCGTTGCCGCGTATAAAGCGGTTGACCTGGCCAGCAAGCTTACGGCTGCAGGCGCGCAGGTGCGGACCGTGATTACGGAAAGCGCGCTGCGGCTGGTCGGCGCGAAGAGTTTCGAGGCGGTGACAGGCCGGCCGGTTTATACGAGTATGTGGGAGGGCGGCGAGCAGTTCGAAATCGGGCACATTAATCTGGCGGACTGGGCGGACGTGGTTGTGGTCGCACCTGCGACGGCAAATATCATCGGCAAGGCGGCCAACGGTATCTGCGACGATTTGCTTAGTACGGTGCTTTGCGCCTCCTGGGAAAAGCCGATTTTATTTGCGCCGGCGATGAACGTGAAGATGTGGACCAACCCGGCCGTACAGGAGAACGTGAAGTTCATTAAGAAGACCGGCGCTGAGCTTGTGGGGCCGGGGCGGGGCCGGCTTGCCTGCGGAATGGAAGGCGTGGGCAGAATGGCCGAACCGCAGGAAATCCTTGAGGCCATTGCCAAAATTGCCGCAGGATTAAAACGCAAGAGTAAATAACAATCGCTAATAAAATGCACTCTCGAAAACGGGGACGCCAAATCAAATTCCTGATAACAGCCGGAGGGACCCGCGAATACATAGATCCGGTGCGATTCATATCGAATGCCAGCAGTGGGCGGATGGGATATGAGCTTGCGCGGGCGGCGGCTGCGGCCGGACACAAGGTAACACTTATCACGGGGCCGAGCGGCCTGGATTTGCCCGTCGGCGTAAAGGTTGTTGGTGTAGAAACCTCGGCAGAGATGTTTGCCGCGGTTCGCAAGTATTTTGGGAAGTGCGATTACCTGATTATGGCTGCAGCGGTCTCTGATTATGCCCCGGTTCGTTCAGCGCGGTCGAAAATAAAGAAGGGCAATAAGGTAATTACGCTGAAACTAAAATCCACGCCGGACATTCTCAAATGGGCCGGTGAGCATAAAAAGCCAAATCAGATTGTGGTCGGTTTTGCCCTTGAAGATAAAAATGTGCGAGTAAATGCCGAGCGCAAGATGCGTCAGAAAAAGCTCGATGTGATAGTCGCAAATACGCCCGCTGCCGTTGGCGCAGAAAGGGCCGAGGTTTTAGTAAAGACGGCCGGCAGGAAATGGTTGAAGATTGCGCGAGCACCGAAAGGAACGGTCGCCCGGCGGTTAATAGCTATGATTTAATCCTTGATGCCTAAATCATCTTTGGTCAATAGCGACTCAAATTTGTAGCCGGCGGCTGTTATGTTTTCGCCGGCGCCTTGTTTGCGGTCGATTGTCGCGACGATTTTTTTAACTTTTGCCCCCGATTCGGTGATTACTTTTGCGGCCTCGAGCACCTGGCCTCCGGTTGTGGCGATATCTTCGACGAGCAGGACGACGTCGCCTTTATTTAATTTGCCTTCGATGAGTTTTCCCGTGCCGTAGCCCTTTTTGCTGTTTCGTATAATCACCCAGTTTTTGCCTGTTTCCATCGCGGTCGCCGCCGCAAGCGCGACTCCGCCTAATTCAGCCCCTGCTATAAGTGTCACATCGTCGCCTGCGTGTTTTGCGAATTCCTTGCCTAACTCTTTGAGTATATCCGGGCAGGTTTCGAAGAGATACTTGTCGAGATAGTATTTGCTTCGTTTTCCGCTTCTTAAGACAAAATCGCCTTCAAGATACGCGGTTTCCTTGATTCGTCGGATTAGTTCGTCTCTTGTCACCTTGTGATTCCTTTATACGTGCAGTTTGACTTTCCGGTTGAGGTGGGTTCGGTATTTTCGGATTAGCGAGGTTACGGTTTCTTTTATGAATTTATCGACCTGCTGAGGGGCCAGGCCGACGTAATCTTTCGGGTTTAGGACCTTTGCGAAATCGACTTTAGCGAACGCGGGGTCGGTTTTAAGTCGGCTGATTAAATCGTTTGGTTTGCCGAACTGTTTTACCTGTGCCGCTGCCGCGTGTGAGTGCCGGCGGATTTGCTCGTGGATTTGCTGTCTGTGGCCGCCCGCTTTGACCGCCGCCATAAGGATATTTTCAGTTGCCATAAAGGGAAGCTCGGCGGCGACGCGAGCAGCGATGACCCTCGGATAAACGACAAGGCCATCGAGGACATTGGTGAGGATTTCGAGGATGCCGTCAACGGCCAGAAAGGCCTCGGGGATAACCAGTCGCCGATTGGCGGAATCGTCCAATGTGCGTTCGAGCCATTGCTGCGAGGCGGTCATCGGGGGGCTTACGGCGAGCGACAGGACGAACCTCGATAATGCAGTTACCCTTTCGCATCGCATCGGGTTTCGCTTGTAGGCCATAGCTGAGGAGCCCACCTGTGATTTTTCGAACGGCTCTTCGATTTCCTTGAGGTTCGCCAGCAATCGCAGGTCGGTGCAGAGCTTCTGGGCGGACTGGGCGATTGAGGCAAGCGTGTTTACGACCAGCGTATCTATTTTTCGCTGGTAGGTCTGGCCCGTGACGGCGCAGGTATTTTTGAAGCCGAAGGCCGCGGCGACCATTTTATCTAAGCGTTCTGTTTTTTTGCCGTTGCCGTCGAATAGCGCCAGAAACGATGCCTGTGTGCCGGTTGTGCCTTTGATTCCTCTGAAGGGCAGCGTGTCCAGCCGATGCTCGACCTCTTTTAAGTCCATAGCGAATTCGTAGCACCACATCGTCGCGCGTTTACCGACGGTGGTCAATTGCGCGGGCTGATAGTGCGTGAAACCGAGCGTCGGCAGCGTTTTATATTTTTTGGCAAATTGGGCAAGCAGGTTGATTACGGCCGCGAGTTTGCCTGCGGTCATTTGCAGTGCATCGCGGATAATAATCAAGTCGGCGTTGTCGGCTACGTCACAGCTTGTCGCGCCAAGGTGAATGATGGGTGCGGCCTTTGGCGCGACGTCGGCGAACGCGTGAATATGCGCCATAACATCGTGGCGGAGTTTCTTTTCGTAAACGGCGGCCTTTTTGAAATTGATATCGTCCAAGTGCCGGGCCATCTCGCTGATTTGTGCTTGGTTGATTTTCAGGCCCAGTTTCCTTTGTGCCTTTGCCAGCTCCAGCCAGATTCGCCGCCAGGTGCTGAATTTCTTTTGCGGGCCGAAAAGCTCGGCCATTTCCTTAGACGCGTTTCTTTCAACCAGTGGGCTTGTGTAGATATTTTTATCGTCGGGCATTTGTTTTCCTTTTGTTATTTTAGTTTGGTTTCGCGCTCGTTTATCAGTTTTTCGATTTCGGCGATGTCGCTTTCAGACAGTACCCGGTCACCAGCGGGAGCGGTTTCCTCGATTTGGGAGGGCCTTCGTGCGCCGACGATTGCGGCTGTGACTGCGGGTTTGCGAAGAGTCCAGGCGATTGCGAGCTGGGCGAGGGTTTTATCGTTTTTTTCAGCGATTGGTTTGAGCTTTTCGACGAATTCGAGATTGATATGGAACTGCGGCTCCTTAAATTCGGGGCTGCGCAAGCGATGGTCGTCCGGCGCGAGGGTCGCGAGGTGTTTTTTGCTGAATTTGCCGGTGAGCAGGCCTCTTTGCATAGGGCTGTAAACAACGACGCCGATATTGTGCTCTGCGCAGTAGGGGAGCAGTTCTTTTTCGGTGTCCCGGCGAATCATACTGTATGGCGGCTGCAACGATGTTACCGGGGCTATTTTACGAATTCGGTCGAGTTGTTTAGTGTTGTAGTTGCACACACCGATGTATCTGACTTTACCCTGCTTCTGGAGGCGGGCCATTTCTTCCCAGCCCTCTTCGATATCCCTTTGGGGGTCCGGCCAGTGCATCTGGTAAAGGTCGATTGCCTCGATACCGAGGCGTTTCAAACTGTCCTCGCATTCTTTGCGGATGCTTTCTGCCTTCAGGCAGCCGACTTTTTCCTTCTTTTCGTTCCAGAGCAAGCTGCATTTTGTGGCAATGATAGGTTTAGTGTTGGCCTGCTTGAGGGCCTTGCCGACAAGCTCTTCGGAATGTCCGCAGCCGTAGATTGCGGCGGTGTCAATCCAGTTTATGCCGAGGTCAATGGCCTTGAGAATGGCGGCTACGGCCTCGTCGTCATCCTGCGGCCCCCAGCCGAACTGCCACGGCCCGCCAATGGCCCAGGTCCCTAAGCCGACGGCGGTCAGGTTCAGGTCGCTGTTACCCAGTTTTCGCGTTCGCATAATCGCGCCTTCTCAGCACTTATTTGCCTTGTTTATCCAGCTAATAACGATTTTTTTGTATAGTCATTCTAACGCA
This sequence comes from uncultured Pirellulales bacterium, assembly GCA_964536225.1. Taxonomy (GTDB): domain Bacteria; phylum Planctomycetota; class Phycisphaerae; order Sedimentisphaerales; family Anaerobacaceae; genus Fen-1362. Next base: position 16,262 of record CAZHVR010000013.1, on the reverse strand, counting down.
CAATTTTTCTTATGCAATGACGAAACAAATAAGTGCTGGGCAAGTTTTTCGGCCAAACCTTGAGAATCTGCGATTTTGCGGGTAATATCTTAAGTATCTGTATAAATTTTACTTGAGAGGTTATATGATGAGCGCAAAGGCGATTTTTTTATGTATTTTGGTATGCACGACAATGGCAAACGGCGGGCAGCAAGATGTGACCGCGATTAACAATGGCTGGAAGTTCGTCAGGGCAGATGTAAATAACGCAGAGACGATTGACTTTAACGATTCGGCCTGGACGGCTGTTACTTTGCCGCATACCTGGAACGACAAGGATACAATCAAAGGCGGCAGATATTATCGCGGCCCCAGCTGGTATCGCCTGAAAATGGACATACCGGCATCGGCGAAAGAAAAAAGGGTCTTTGTCCGCTTCGAGGCGGCCAGTATTGTGGCCGACGCATATTTTAACGGTGTGCATTTAGGCCAGCATCGCGGGGCGTTTACTGCGTTTTGTTACGAGCTAACACCACACATTCGATGGGACGGCGTCAATATTTTAGCTGTTCGGGTTGACAATTCACCTTTCGACGATGTTCCGCCTATCAGCGGCGACTTCAATATTTTCGGCGGTATTTACCGGTCCGCGTGGCTGATTATCAAAAATCCCGTCTGCATCACGCCGCTCGATTACGCCTCGCCGGGCGTATATCTCAAGCAGACCAAAGTCAGTAAAGAAACTGCGGAGATATCTGTTCTGACTAGGGTCTCAAACGGACTTGATAAGCCAGTTAATGTCGAATCGAGGATAAAACTAATCGGGGACAATTCTAAAAAGGCATTATCCCTCGTAGAAAGAGCGGAGATTTCAGCGGGTCAGACGGTCGGAGTGAGCAGTCATTTAGGGGTACCCGGGCCGCATTTGTGGAACGGCCGTAAAGACCCGTATTTGTATGAGGCGAAGGTCGAACTTTTATGCGACGGTGAGATAGTTGACTCAGTAACTCAGCCGATAGGGCTTCGCTATTTCAGCGTTGACCTCAATAAGGGGTTCTTTCTAAACGGCCAGTCGTATCCTCTGCACGGCGTAAACCGTCATCAGGATAGAATCGGCAAGGGCTGGGCAATCAGCTATGCCGACCAGGACGAGGACGCCAATATAATTATGGAAATCGGTGCGACCTGCCTGCGGCTTGCGCACTACCCGCATTCGGATTATTTTTATTCACTGTGCGATAAAAACGGCCTGGTTGTGTGGGCGGAACTGCCGTTAGTCAATCAGGTATTCGATACGCCTGAGTTCAGGGAAAACGCAAAGCAGCAGTTAATCGAGCTTATACGGCAGAGATGCAACCACCCGTCGATTTTCTTCTGGAGCTTGTATAACGAGCTTGGCAATTCAGGCAAGTGCGATGACCCGCGTTCCTTGATAACCGAATTGAATGCGATTGCAAAACAGGAGGACTCGACCCGGCTGACCACGGCCGCCTCCAATGACCCGAGCAGCCGGTGGCCCGGACTGAGAAATATAGCGGATTTGATTGCGTGGAATACATATCCGGGCTGGTATTATGGGACCCCACCTCGGATGAACCAGTTCATAGACAACTACAAGCGCGATGCTAACGAAAAGCCGGTGGCCATCAGCGAATACGGCGCCGGAGCGAGCATCCACCAGCACGAGCAGAATATGAAAAGCAAGCCGAGAGCCGGCGGGCCGTGGCATCCGGAGGAATGGCAGGCGATTGTCCATGAGGAGAATTACGCTGGCATCGAGGCGAGGCATTATCTTTGGGGCACTTACGTCTGGATTATGTTCGATTTCGCAAGCGCCGGGCGCCGCGAAGGAGATACGACCGGGGTGAATGATAAGGGGCTTGTCACAGCGGACCGCAAGACCCGGAAAGACGCCTTTTATTTTTACAAGGCCAAGTGGACTAATAAGCCGTTTGTTTATATTACAAGCCGGCGACACGTCGAGCGAAAAGACCCGAATACTCCTGTGAAGGTTTATTCCAACTGCGGCGTTGTGGAATTGAAGGTCAACGGGCAAAGCTTGGGCAGTAAAGCAGAAAAGGATTGCATTTTCAAATGGCGCGATGTTCAGCTTAAGGAAGGTCTCAATACTATTGAGGCAATCGCAACCCGCGGCAGCAAAACTTACACCGACCGTTGCGAATGGCGGTACCTGAAACAGGAGTAAATCACAAGAAAAACAGCACTCGGAATAGCCGGCCAGTGGCCAAAACGGCTGAATAGTGTGCGGCTTGAATAAAGGGGCACTTCGGCCGTTATGAAACCGGGGCCTTGTTTGAAGTGGTCTTTTTTGGCCAATATTCTGCTGTCCGGCGACACAATAGCGCTAATGCCGTTTAGTCCGGCGCGGACAATTGCATAGCGGGACTCTATCGAGCGGTAGATACTATTCTGTAAATGAGCGTCTTTTACCTGAAGCCAGTCCCAGGTGGGCACGGCGACAAGCGAGACGCCCATTCGCCCATATTTACGAGAGAGGTCGGTGAAGTTATCGTCTTGGCAAATCATCGCGCCAACGGCGTAGCTGTCAACGTCGATTCGGGTCGGTCGAGCGTCGCCTTTGATGAAATTTTCAAAGTAAGTCAGATGTGTTTTTGTATATTCCCCTGAACAATCGCCTGAAGGTGAAATGAACATCATTTTATTTTTGTTGTTTGTAGTATCTATGCAGCCGATTGCCAGAAAAACATCGTGTTTTCGAGTAATAGCGGCAAGTTTTTCAAGCCAATCCTTCCGCTGAGTTTCTGAAAACCAAAGGGTCCCTTCCGGGCATACAATAAGGCGAGCCCCTTTTTCCGCCGCATCAGCTATGGGACCGGCGAGAAGAGTTTCAAAACCATTCTCGGAATAAACCTCACCGTATTGTTCCCTGTCGTCGGTTGTCCAGCCGACGGCAGCTACTTTTAGCCGGCCTATCGGTTTCTGTAATCGGATGGCAACGTTGGCCGCAAAGATAATCAGCACGATAGTGATTATCAAGACGAGCGATTTTCGCCGTAGCGTCGGACTTATGACGAATTTGACGGCCAGCGCCTGCAGGGAACCGAGCACAAAAATAATGCCGGTAATACCCGTCAGCGAAACAAACTGGATTAAACCGGGATAATGCGACCAGGGACGGACGAGCGATTGTGCTGTGCCCCATATAGGGAGCGCCGTGAAATTTATACAGTCAGCCAAAACGAACAATGCGCCTGCTGCAAATGCACCTGATACGCCGGACTTTTTGAGCAGTTTTCCGGAGGCCCAGGCGATTATAACCATTATCATTGTCAGCCAGACAAGTAGAAGAACGCTCATCGGCACCGGCAAGCGCAGGACGAGCAGTTGCGGCAGTGTATAAGCCAGCCCCATATATAGGCCAGCGACAAGCATCCCGCGACTGCGAATTTTTTCCATTGCTGTAAGATAGAACAGGGGCAGTAAAGCGACAAGCTGAAGCGGCACAAGAGAGGGATATATGGCAGGAATACCTAAAAGCAGGCCGCTGCACAATCCGGCAAGCCGGCAAAACCAGTCCTGCCCTCTAATTCCGAAGTATATTTGTTTCATATTTTATAACGTCACCCTTTCAGGCCACGGAGCTTGCTTTGAAGTTCCCCATAACTTACTTATATAATTTATTGAGAATAAATCCTCAAAGGCATGCAGCCAGTAAGTGCCGCTGTCTGTAAGGGCTATCTGGTCTCCGTTATTACTCATAAATCCGAAGTAAGATAATAGTTTGGTATATTTACCATATACTTCATTAAAATCCTTATCGAATCTGCTCATGAAACCGTTTTTATTAAATCTTGTTTCATAAATACGCCAGTAGAGCCAGCCGGTCATTTGCATAGTTTCGGTCAGTTTAAGGGAAAGAGCAATCGGCATTCTTCCATTTTCAAGGGCGGCACAATATTCGGCAACGTTGAAGGTGTTAAGGTAAAAAACATCTTTTAAATAAGAGCCGCCGCTTGCACCGAGCCCGACATAAAGGGGCACTGTTACGGAGCAATACCTCGGAACGCCCTTTTTAGTGAATGCCCATACGGATGTTCGTTCATATCCGTTTCGATAAAATATCTCTTCTAAAATTCGAAGCATCCTTCTTCTTTTAAAGATAAGGGGAATGGCGGAGTTGTTAATTTTGCCGTTCCCGCCCATTTTGGTGTATGGAAATCTGAAAAGAGGATAAGCTGCGACCTGGTCCAGTCCCATTCTGACTAAAGTTTGCCCCACTTCCTTAATCTCATTCAAGGTCTGGCCTGGCAATGCAAACATCAGGTCCACATTGAAACATTTAAAGCCCACGTTGACGGAACGTTCGACGACAGCCCGCGATTGTTGTGCTGTATAAGGCCTTTTTAGTGTCCTTAAATGTTTTTCCTGCAGGGCCTCTACGCCGGCACTAAGATGTCTGATGCCCATAGCGGCAATCTTATTGAGGTTTTCCATTGTCAAATGATTCGGATGGCTTTCCATATGAATATCACATTGCATATTGAACATCGAAAAGATGTGCTCAATCATCTCTGAAAGACCGATATGGAGCATTGTAGTGGGAGTTCCCCCTCCGATATAAAAGGAAGTAATGGGTCTGTCACCAATCACTGTTGAATAGAGGTCTATTTCTCTTTTAACGGCCTTTGCATATCTTTCCGCTGCTTGAGGAGTATAAATTTCCTTATTATAAGGACAATAAGGGCATATCTGCTCACAAAAAGGAATGTGAAGATAAAGCCCTAACTCTTTAATATCTTGAAACTTTAACGCCAATTCCTCCGGCGAAAGGGTATTTTCTTTGAGTATAATATCCTTTTCTTTCGTTAATATTCTTCTAAAGCCCGTCCTGAAAAAGTCCTCCAGTATCTCAATCATTGGCGTTCTTGTCTCCTTTCAGAATAGTTTGACATATATATGATTTACATATAAACTAATTATCCGTAACAAATGTTCAATAATCCTGTATTTATGTTTTTAACTTTTAGACATGAAGAGCGCTTCTTATCATCTCGAGCATTTCCATCAGCGTTTTCATCTGGGTCTGATTAAGGGTCGACATTGCCTCTCGTACCTGTTCGACATAAAGCGGCTCGACCTTTGTGAAAAGCTTTTCACCTTTGGCCGTCAGTTTGATGATATTGAATCGGCGGTCTTTTGAGTGGGCGTTGCGTTTGACAAGGCCTGCTTTTTCCATCCGGTCAACAAGCGAGGTGATATTGGCACGGTTGACAAGCATCATATCGCTGATTTGGGCTTGGCTGAGGCCGCCTTCTTTGCCGCTTTGGTAATGCAGCAATGTCATCAGGTTAAACTGCACGTCAGTTAAGCCGAATTGGCCGAAGAACACATCGGCGCGTTTTTTCATCATCGAGGCGGTATAATAAACGTTCAGAAGCGCCTCGTGCGCCGCATCATCGAAATCGCGTTTGAGCCCGAGTTCTTCCTTCAAAGCCATATCAATCCTTTCATCGGCTAACAATAGTTTATATCTTAACTATATATATCAAAACCAATCTGTCAAGCATTTTTTTAGGAATTTAAAAAAATTATGTTTTACATAACTCCTTGTTGTATCTTGAGTTACGGGAGGTCTAAATTAACGACGCTGACAAAGGGCCGCAAAAGTGTTAGCATAATTATAATTATGCGAATACCGCTGACGAAATACGGGTTGCCGCAGGTGGTGATTTATCCGGCGGTGGTGCTGTTTTTTATGGTTATGCTCTGGTTTTGGGCACATCCGACGACGCCGGTCTGGGTGGTTCACTACGGCGAGATTGCGCTTGGGGCGGTTTTTATATGGTCGCTGTCGTTTTTCCGCGACCCCGCAAGGGCTGTTCCGCAGGACAAAAACCTCCTGCTTGCCCCTGCGGACGGCAAAGTGACGGATATTGAGACCGTCGATGAAAAGGACTTTATCGGCGAAAAAGCGATACGTATCGGGATTTTTTTGAGTATTTTTGACGTTCATATCAACCGTGCCCCCTGTAAGGTTCGTATTGAAAAGATAATATACAAACAAGGCGATTTTATCAACGCGATGAAGCCCGAATCCGGCCGCGTGAACGAATCGAACGACCTCTGGATGATTCGGCTTGAGCCGCCTTGTGATAAGCTGATTGTTCGCCAGATTAGCGGTGCAATAGCCCGGCGAATCGTCTGCAGGGTAAATGAGGGCGGACAATTAGATAGCGGCCAGCGTTTCGGTATGATAAAATTCGGCTCACGGACGGAATTGTACGTGCCTGTGCGGGAGAACGTTAAGTGTATTATAAACATAGGTGATAAGGTAAAGGCAGGACTGACGCCGATTATCAGGTATTTATGAGTGAATCACAATCGAACAAGGGCAGCAGCCGTAAGCCCGATTTGTCCACGAGCAGGGGCGAGCCGATGCGGATAAGGTCGGAGGCATCGAAGGAAAGCTTTCTTAGGCGGATGCGGAGACAGCGGCTGAGATACATCACCATTCTGCCGTCACTGGTGACGATTATCAACGGCGCGTGCGGATTTGCCGCAATTAGCTTTGCCAGCTATGCGGCCAGCTCCGGTGCGGGGGAGTTTTCATATCATCGGTTTACGGTTCCATATTTTGCGATGGCCGGGTATATGATTCTTCTGGCGATGCTCGCGGATATGCTGGATGGGCGCCTGGCGCGTATGAGCCAGAGCACTTCGAGTTTCGGCGGCCAATTAGACAGTTTGTGCGATGTAGTCAGCTTCGGGGCGGCGCCGGCTTTCTTGATGCTCAAGATTGCCGAGCAGAAGCTGGCGGGAATCGAGGCGACGGGCGTACCGACGATTTTTATAAGCTTATTAGAGCGGTTCTTCTGGCTGGCAGCCGCGGCATATTTCAGTTGCGCGGCGATTCGCCTGGCACGGTTCAACGTGGAAAACGAGGAGGACGAATCGGCACATATGAGCTTTGTGGGATTACCGTCGCCCGCAGCGGCGGGAGTCATCGCGAGCTTGGTTATATTTCATCAGGAAGCGGTGCCTGACATTTTGACCCACCCCGGACGTGACTGGACGGCGGGAGTGGTGAATTTTCTGCTGGATGATTTGGTGATATACGTTCTGCCGATGGTTGCAATAGCCCTTGCGGTGCTGATGGTCAGCCGGATTCGATATTCGCACGTCATCAACCAATATATGAGGGGCAAAAAGCCGTTCGCGCATCTGCTCCGGGCATTGCTTTTTTTCGGGCTGGTCATCTGGAGCCGGCAGGTTGCATTTGTAATGATTTTCTGCGGATTTGCGGCAAGCGGCTTTTTGAGGTGGTTTTACTACAGCGTCATCCGTAAGGGCCGCAGGGCAGCTGCCGGGTCGCCGGCCGCAGTTGCGGAATAATCAAGCCATCGCTTTTAGAGAGATAGTTCACCTCAACTCCAGCTTCGCCTGCTGGCTTTCCGAAACGGGCGGGCTCGGCGCTTGTGCAAAGCGGGAGTGTTAACTATATTGGTTTGCTTATGTTCGAGAGCGATAAATCAAAGCGGCGCACAAAAGAAAGAATTGCTTTAGCGGTGATTCTCGTTGTTTCATTGGGAGCGGCATGGCTGGTAGTGGAGTTGAGGAGTGTTATCCGGTTTACCTCGCCTATCGAGCTAAGCCGTTCGGGGCTGTCGATATCGATGCCGCAGGGCAACGGCTGGCGGTGCGACGGGAAATGGACTTATGACGACGACGGTTATGCCGTAAGCAGCACCTTCGCGGTCAGGGCCGGCTCGGTCCGGTCGTATGCCAGGTGCCGTTACGTTCTGGCTTCGGAGTATCGAACAGCGGAGGAGTGGTTCAATGAGGACGCGGCATCGATAGGCGGTAGAGTGGTCGAAACCGGCCGGAACGAGGTGGATAAACTTGTTGTGGATTGGGCGAAGATAGCCGGAGAAGGCGGACTTGAAATGGTATCAGGCGTTTGTGAGCTTGCCGGCGGAAGACGGCTCGAAATCGACGTGCTGCAAACCGGGGACCAGCCGGGCCTTGCCCGAAATATCTTCGAGCGGGTTGTGAAAAGCATTCGTTATAAAGACAACGGTTTTTTGCCGGCGGGTGAGCAGGTAGTCGAAGAGGTGAGAAAAGCGGGAGCTAAAGAATTTGGGGATGTAAACCAGCCGGTTTTTTTCATTTTATCCGATTCCAAGGGGCAGGCAGTTGGCTTTACGATGGATTCGATGGAGATTCAGGCGAACGAGGAGCAGGCCTTGAGGGCGGCGAGCTATTTTTACAGGCGAGGTTTGTCGGCTGTTGAGCAGGCCGGTTATTATTACGGCGGCACTTCATTTGAGAAGTTTGAGTGGATGTTCAGGCAGAACAGTCCTCGGACCGGCCGCGTCGGCATAGAGATGTCTGTTCAATCCGGGGTTCTGACGGTTCGTAAATCAGGTATCGCCCGAAAAGGAAAAGAATATATGCTCGGAGAGGCGGCCGTGCCGGACATTATTCTTGAGCCGGTCCTGAAACAGGCGTTGGAAAGCGGTGCTCAGGAAATCATTATAGATGTGGTAAGACCGGAGGGTAATATTGTGCCGGTATATATCGAAAAAGTAATCGGGCCGGACAGCAACTCCTTAAAACTGGAAGTGCTTGACGGCAGCGGCTATCAGCAGCAGGTTTATTACAACAACACCGCAGAGCCGGTTAAGAAAGTAATCGAGCAGCAGCAGACCACTTATACGCTCAATCTTGCAACCGCCGAGCAGATAGCCAAGGCCTTTCCAGAACGTGCCGACCTTGTTTTTAGGCGGGTCCTCAGCCGCGAAGGGATTTAGGTTATTTAACCTGCACAGGAAATATCAGAGTCCCCGGGCAGCGAGGAGGCGGTCTATGAATTTATTGTGTTCGTCGTCGATTTCGCAGCGTTTAGGGTCCTGCTCGAACCACTGGATAGAACGCCTGATACCCTGTGCGAATGGGATGGTGGCGACGAAATCGGGGACGAAGCGTTTTATTTTGCTGTTGTCGAAGACGGCACACCAGGACTTGTCGCCTAAGAGCGTGCCGGTGTGTTCGGGGTCGATTTTGGCGATGAAATCAGAGGGGATGTAGATGGGCTTCAGCTCTGCTCCTGCGGCGTCGGCTATCGCCTGATATATCTGGTTCCAGGTAAGGACCTCGTCGGAGGTTATGTGAAACGCGTGGCCGATTGCCTGAACGTTACCGAGGAGACCGACTAACCCTTTTGCAAAATCAGTGTTGTGTGTCATAGTCCAAAGGGATGTGCCGTCGCCGTGAATGACGATTTTTTCGCCTTTGCGCATCCGGTCAACAATTGTCCAGGGTTTTTGCCAGCTGTTCATCGCGGCTGGAATCATCGTGATGCCGTAGGTCAGCGATGGCCTGACGATTGTGACGGGAAAACCGTTGTCGCGGTATTCAGTCATAAGGCGGTCTTCGCAGGCGATTTTGTCCCGCGAGTACTGCCAGTAAGGATTTGCAAGCGGGGTCGATTCGGTGATAAGCCAGTGTGTCGGCGGCTTCTGGTAGGCCGAGGCGGAGCTGATAAATATGTATTGGCCGATATGGCCTTTGAAAAGCTCGATATCGGTCTGGACGTCTTTGGGAACGTATGCGCGCCAGTCAACAGCGACGTCGAAGGTTTTGCCTTTAAGGGCCGATTTGTCTTTGGTATCGCCTGTGATGACTTTTGCGCCTTGCGGGACAAATTCGCTGTGCAGCCCTCGATTGAAAAGGTAAAGCTCAATCCCTTTTTCGACAGCCAGTTTCGATACAGCCGAACTTATTATTCCCGTCCCGCCGATGAATAAGACCTTCATTTGCACACCTATCCCATTTCCACAACGACATCGTTTTCTTTTTTCATTTTGGAAGCGGGGAGGAGGTTGCCTTCGATGGATTGGCCATTGAGAGTAATTTTTTTAACGCCTTTCTGAACGCCGGAGGTGTTGATGACCTTGATGTTGAGAGTTTTGTTGCGGAATCGACGGACAACGGCAAACTCTTTCCAGTAGGTCGGGATGCAGGGGTCGATACGAAGGCCTTTGTAATCGGGGCGGATGCCTAAGATGTATTGCGTTGCTGCATAATATGCCCAGGATGCGGCGCCGGTCAGCCAGGGGACGCGTGATGTGCCGTAGCGAGGGCTGTATTTGCTGTGTGTATATTGCGAGTAAACGTACGGCTCGATACCGCGAATCTCGGCCTTATCGTTGAAAGAGGCGGGCATATAGTTGCGGAAATACTCGAAGGCCCTGTCGCCGTGGCCTAAGATTGTTTCAGCCATAATGGCCCAGCCCTGCGTATGGTTGAAAACTCTGACGTTTTCCTTGGAGCCCTTGTTGAAGAGAATCGAGCGGATTACGCCGCAGTAAATATTTTCGTAAGGCGGCGCGCAGAGCATAATACCATAGTCGGTGGCGAGATGTTTATTGACCTGGTCCATGACCTGTTCAGCACGCTGATTTACGGCGTGGCCGCTGAGCACTGCCCATGATTGCGGGTTGAGATAAATTGAGCCGTATTTATTGTCCTTCGAGCCGAGTTTTTCACCTGTTTCGGCCCAGGCCCGTAAATACCATTTGCCGTCCCAGCCGAATTTTTCGATTTTTTTGTCAATCTTTTCGAGCTTCTCTTTAGCCCATTTTACCTCGGCCGGTCTTTTGAGCATTTCGCAAATCTCGATGTAGGTTTTAAGCGCGTAGCGGACCTGCAGCGATACGAAGATAGTTTCGCCTTTCGTATCGAGCCGCAGGCAATCGTTCCAGTCGGCGTAAAGTCCTGCGGGCAGGCCGTGTCTGCCTGTATGTTTAAGGTTGAATTCAATCGCGCGTCGCAGGTGGCCCAATACCGTGGCCTTGCCTTTGTCGGCGTAAGGCAGGGTCTTTTTGTAGAAATCGATATCGCCGGTTTCCTTGACGTATGTGGGTATGGCGTTGAAAAGCCACAGGCAGTCGTCGGAACGGTATTCGTTTTCCTGCGGCGGAGTTTCCTTGCCGGGCCTGTGCGTGAAGGCCATAACAATCGGCATAGCGCCGCCGGTGGAGCACTGGCCGGTAATCATAAGCTCGAGGCGTTTCTTCGCCTCGTCGGGGATGATGTGCATAACGCCCATAAAATCCTGGACAGTGTCGCGGTAGCCCAGCCCGTCGCGTTCGCCGCTGTATATCAAGCTTGCCATTCGCGACCAGGAAAAAGTAATCAGGCAGTTAAACGGACTCCACATATTGAGCATACTGTTGAACTCGGCGTCGGGAGTGCAGATGTCGAGGCCTTTGAGTCGGTTATGCCAGTATTTCTTCAGCTTTTCGAATTCATCTTTGACTTTGGCGATTTTGTCGAACTGCCCGACGACCTTTTTGCCCTCGACAGCCGCTTTGCCGATACCCATCAGGACGACAAGCTCTTTCGACCGGCCAGGTTCGAGCTCGATATCGATTTGGATTGAGCCGCAGCCGTCGTCGCCGACCGCCTTCGAGCCGGTGCATTTACCGCTTTCGACGACGCGAGGATTCCTGTAGCCGTTATAAGGCCCTATAAAAACATCGCGGTCGGCATCGAAACCGACGATTTCGCTGCCTACGAAGGCGAGGAAGGAGTGTCTGTTTCGGCCGCCTTCGAGGATACTTTCTCTGCCGGCTAACGCGTGAACGCTGCTGCCGTAGTCGATAATGCCGTCAACGAAGTCCATACAAACTATGCCGTGCGAGTATTGCAGGTTGAGGAAATCGTTGAAGCAGTGCCAGGTGCCCGGGTATTCGACGAAAGTAAATAAGCTCAAGCGTCTTTTCACGCTGTCTTTATTCGTGACTTTCAGCAGCCAGCATTCGAAGTGCTTGCCGAGGGGCACAAAATACGTGGTTTCAGTTTCGATTTTCGAGTATTGGGAATTGATGATTGTATAAGCGGTTCCGTGCCGGCAGGTGGTTTTATACTGGTCCAGGGGTTTTCCGACGGGCTGCCAGGCGTTTGACCAGTAGTCGCCGGAATTTTTATCGCGTATGTAGATATATCTTCCCGGCTGGTCAAGCGGGACGTCGTCGAAACGCAGACGCGTCAGTCGCCCCTGTGCGGCCGAGGTAAAAAAGCTGTAGCCGCCCGCGTTGTTGGTGATTATCGCGCCGTATTCGGTTGAGCCGAGATAATTGGCCCACGACCGCGGCGTATCGGGTTTTTCGATTACGTACTCTTTTGCCTTGTCGTCAAAATAACCGAATCTCATAGCACTGTCCTTCTTGTTAACGTATTGCGTTTTTGTATTGATTCAATTCGGATTGGCTTAAAATACTTCCGAGTTGTTCTTTATATAGTCGATTAATTCGTCAACCTGCGTGAACGCGATTGCGGTGCAGGTGTCGGCTGCTCCATAATAAATGGCGATTCTGCCGGTGTCGGCGTCGTATATATTGGCGCAGGGGAATGCCACGTTGGCAACGAAGCCGATGGTCTCATATTGCTTTTCCGGCGTGAGAAGATAGTCACTGGTCCTGTGCAGTACTTTCCAGGGCTTCTCGATATCGAGTATTGCCGCCCCGAAGCTGTAAACGAAGCCGTTACAGGTAAAGGACACACCGTGATAGAACAACAGCCAGCCCTCGGTCGTCTCAATCGGAATGGGGCCTGCGCCGATTTTCGTGCCCTGCCACCAGCCCTTTCCTCCTCTGCCCATAACATATTTGTGATTGCCCCAGTAAATCAGGTCGGGACTTTCGCTCAAATAGATATCGCCGAAAGGTGTATGCGCGCTGTCGCTTGGCCGGCTGAGCAGCATATATTTGCCCTTGATTTTTCTGGGGAAAAGGACGCCGTTTCTGTTGAAAGGCATTAGGGGATTAGGCATACGGACGAATGTTTTGAAATCCGTGGTCCTGCCTAATCCGATTGAAGCCCCGTGCATATCGTCGCACCATACGATGTAGTAGGCGTCGTCAATATTTACGAATCTCGGGTCGTAGCCGTAGCTAATCGGGTTCGGTTTTCCTTTTTCATCGACCCAGTCGATGGGGTCTGGTCCGATTTTCCATTTCAGGCCGTTGTTGCTTTTGCCGAAGAACAGCGTCGCCCGTCCGTTTTTCTGGTCTGCCCTGAAGACGCCGACGAATTCCTTTTTATAAGGCAGGACGGCACTGTTGAAAATACGCGCCGCCTTTGGTATCGGGTTCCAGTCGAGTATGGGATTGCCGCTGTATCTCCACAGGACATCGATGCAGCCCTTCGGCTTATTTTCCCAGGGTATGTTGGATAGCGAATCGCCGATGATTGTCTTTTTTTTCATTTTTTATTAACCTTTCTTATCGTGTCACGGGCTTGAAGCCCGTGCTACAAATTAAGCCGTTGGAGTTTCTTCTCCGCTGGCCTTGCGTCTTTCTATCAGCTCTGCTTCAATCTGTGCGACCCGTTTATCTCCTAACGGGTATATAAGCGATAAAATAATCGACACAACGCCGAGTCCGGCTGGAATCAAGCTGAACAGCAGAATCAGACCTTTCAAGCTTTCCGGGGATTGCGCCTTATTCGGCTCGAAGCCGACCTGGGACATAAGAGTAAGCGCGAGGTAAGCGCCGAAGGCCCACCCGAATTTCTGTGACATAGTCGAGGCGGAAAAGACCAGGCCCGTTGTCCTTCTTCCTCGCTTCCACTCGGCGTAGTCGGCGGAGTCGGCATACATCGCCCACAGTAGAACGCTTAAGGGCCCGCCGGTTATTGAACCGGTAATCTGGAGGATGAAAATCAGGCCGATTTGTTCGGCTCGGAGAAAATAAAAAGCAGCCGTGCTTGCAATTGCAATCAGGAAAAAGATTACGAAGGCCTTTTTCTTGCCGACAACTTTAGCAAACCAGTTCACAATAACAACCCCGATTAACGCGGATAATTGCCCGATTGTATTGAATGCCGAGACCAGTGCCTCGAAGCTGTATGTTTTAGTTGCCAGGAACGGCAGAGAAACTTCCTGCGGCCCGACAACGTATTTGAAGTAGTGTGCCGTCACGCTTCCTCGCACGGCCACGAAAAGAATAAAGGTAATGGTCGTGGCCAGCAGGATGAGCCAGGGGCCGTTGGTTATCAGCTCGAACAGGTCTTTTTTGACGGAGGATTTTTGCGTTTTAGGCGGCTGGACGCGCTCGTGCGTGCCCTTAAACGCAATCAGGAAGAAGATGACGGCCGCAATCCCGTAAACGATAAATGAATGCTGCCACCCGGTTGCTTCGTTGATGACTTCAAGCTTGTAATTAAGAGGCTGACCATCCGGGTCAGCAAATAATCGGGAGGCGTCAAGTTTATATACCTTAAATCCGGCGGTCTCAATAATGTTATCAATCGGAGTATTGACATAAGGAGGATTATCCCCGGGTGCCAAAACCAGGAATTTAAACGAACGGACTAAACGCCCTCCTTTGCCGTCGTCAGCGATAATAGTAACCCGGGCAAAACCTGTCCCTAACTCTATAAAAGCAAGTTTATTGCCGTCGATTTCAGGTGATATTACTTTGGGATTACTGCTTTCCGCCTTGAATGTCAAAACGTCTCCGTCGGGGTCGCTGATGAACCTGGATAAGTCAATTTCTTCTTTTCCAAAGCCGGTCTTGAATCTGAACTGGTCGTTAGAATCCTTAACAATCGGCTCGTGGTCGCCTTTGGCGAGCACGTTAATATAAAAGCCGGTGGTCCTGCTTCCCCAGAGCTCGTCTGTGGCCGTTAAATAGATTTTCGCATTTCCAACGCTTTTTTCTTTTATCAGCAGCGTTTTCCCTTCGAGTTCAACGCCTACTACATCTTCATTTTGGTTTACAGCCGTATATTCAAAGGGTTTCTCGCCGTTTCCACTAAAGACGCCGGAAATATCAATTTGATGTGTATCAAAACCTGACTCAAGTTTAACATCGCTTATTGGATGAACAAGAATGGGAAAATTATTATTGGTCGGAAGCACTCTGAACCTGAATTCCAAATTACTGGAAAGTCCCTCGGGGTCCTGAGCAGTTAAAATAATTCGCGCATTTCCTTTTCCGACTTCGTTAATGTTAACTGTTTGATTGCTGATATTAGCGCTAATGATTGACTCATCCCCTTTGCCGAAATATTTTACCATTGGCAGCAAAGAAGCGGATACGATGATTCCCGCGGCAAAGGCAAAGATAAACTTCATCGAAGATACGGTTGTTCGTTCTTTTGAATCGGCCGAGATAACGCCTAGCAGCGCCGTGTAGGGGATATTTATTCCCGTATAAAGCATCATGATGACGATAAACGTAACATAAGCCCAGACGAGTTTTCCCATCGGCCCCAAATCCGGCACGGTAAATGTCAGCGCGCCCACAACTGCGAAAGGCACACAAAGCCAGAGTAAATAAGGTCTGAATTTTCCCCAGCGGGTTTTGGTGCGGTCGGCTATCATGCCCATGACCGGGTCATTGATACCGTCCCAAAGCCGGCTTACGAGAAACATCGTGGCCGCGGCAGCGGCTGGTATGAGAAACACGTCCGTGTAGAAAAAGGTGAAATACAGCATAAATGTCTGCCAGTAGAGCACCGAGGCGAGGTCACCGAAGCCGTAAAACGCTTTTTCCCTGAACGGCATTTTTTGGGTTTCGTTGTTCATAACAAGTCCTCTCTTATTGCATCTGGTTTGCTTGTTCGCCATCTGTGCGGCGGATTAGTTGACCAACGGGTTTAGCGTATAATGTTAACGGGGGCTTTGGGTTATTGCAACCCTTTTTCCGTTCCGTTTACGGGCTTGACTAAGAGTGTTAAAACAGGTAACCTGATAAGCTTTCTGAATGCTTGGAAACGATACGGGTTTATAGAAAGGAAGTAAGATGTTTACGACGATTGTTGACGTAAAGGCCAGAGAGATTTTGGACAGTCGGGGAAATCCCACTGTTGAAGTTGACGTTTTGCTCGAAGACGGTTCGTTCGGACGTGCCGCGGTCCCTTCAGGCGCAAGCACGGGCGTTCACGAGGCGGTCGAGCTTCGTGATAGCAAGGCCAAACGGTATATGGGCAAGGGAACGGCCGGCGCGGTGAAAAACGTAAATGAAAAAATCGCCCCCGAAGTTCTGGGTATGGATGCCGTTGCACAGGAAGATATTGACCGGCTGATGATACAGCTTGACGGCACGCCCAACAAGGGCAAACTCGGCGCAAACGCGATACTTGGCGTGTCACTGGCGTCGGCCAAGGCGGCTGCGGTGTCCTGCGGCCTGCCTTTGTATCGTTACTTAGGCGGGTGCAGTGCGAATATCCTGCCGGTGCCGATGATGAACATCCTCAACGGCGGAAAGCACGCCGATAACAACGTCGATTTC
>CAZHVR010000012.1:0-50899 GCA_964536225.1 uncultured Pirellulales bacterium | reverse complement strand
AACAAGTTTCATAACCAGTTGTCCTTGTTCGACTTATAACGGGACAGTAGTGATTTGGTTTAAGGTTTTAGTTTTTATGCAGCGTGTTGCGATAATACTGGCTGCCGGGATAAGCAAGCGGATGAATACCAAGCTTGCCAAGGTCCTCCACGAGGTCTGCGGAAGGCCTATGCTGGCGTATGTCATCGATGCCTGCCGACAGGTCGGCGTTGAAAAGATGTACGTTGTGGTCGGCTTCAGCGCAGAATCGGTCAGGGAACGGTTCGCGGACGCCGACGATTTGGTCTGGGTAACACAGGCGGAACAAAAAGGCACGGCGCATGCGGTTATGTGCTGCAAAGACCAGTTGAAGGATTTTTCAGGCCAGACGCTCGTGCTTTGCGGCGACGGCCCGCTGATTCGCGCAGAAACGCTTAAGATACTCATAGAAAAACACCAGCACGAGAAAGCCGCCGTGACTTTGGCTACCGCGGTTCTCGAAGACCCGACCGGCTACGGCCGAATCGTCCGCGATGCGTACGGCAATATCGAGAGCATCGTCGAGCACGCCAACTGCACGCCTGAGCAGCTCAAAATCCGAGAGGTCAATCCGAGCTATTATCTGTTTAATAACAAGATTCTGTTTGAGGCGGCCGAGCAGGTCGAGCTCGACAAGGTAAAAGGCGAATACTACCTGACCGACGCCCTCGCCCTGATAATCGCGGCAGGCCGTAAGGTCGTTGCCGTGACCGCCGTGCGCCCTGAAGAAGCGGTGAGCGTCAACAGCCGGGAGCAATTAAGCGACGCAGGTAAAATTATGCAGCGGAGAATCCAGAAGCAGCTGATGGAAAACGGGGTAACTATTATCGACCCTCCCAATACTTGGATAGACGCCCGTGCTCAAATCGGCCAGGATTCGGTAATCGAGCCGTTTACCTGCATATACGGCCGGGTTGTCATAGGCAAAAACTGCCGCGTCGGGCCGTTTGCTCACCTGCAAAACGGCACGGAAATAGAGGACAACCGCTGTGTCGGTTCGGGATTCGGGTTTGCACAAGGAGGTGAATGATGTTTCTAAACGACCATATAAAGGTTTTTTCCGGATGCTCCAATGAGCCGCTGACGATGGCGGTATGCAAATATCTTGAGGTGCCGCTCGGCGGGGCAAGGATAGAGAGGTTTCCCGATGGCGAAAAGATTATCCGCGTCGAGGACGACGTGCGGGGCAGGGACTGCTTCGTGGTCCAGTCCACCTGCAGGCCCGTCGATGAAAATCTTGTCGAGCTGCTCATTTACCTTGACTGCCTCAAGCGCGCAAGTGCCAGCCGGGTGACCGCCGTTGTCCCGTACTTCGGCTACGCCCGCCAGGACCGCAAGGACGAAGGCCGGGTGCCCATTACCGCCAAGCTCGTTGCCAACCTCATTACCGCCGCCGGCGCAGATCGGGTTCTCGCCATTGACTTGCACGCCGCGCAGCTTCAGGGCTTCTTCGATATACCCGTGGACCACCTGACGGGCGAGCTGGTTTTGAGCAGGTATTTCCGCGATAAAAAAGTCGAGAACCTTACGGTTGTTTCGCCGGACGTGGGCAATATCAAGATTGCCTCCCGCTATGCATCGCATCTCGGCGGCGATTTGGCGATCGTTCACAAGAGGCGCACCAGCGCAAGCGAGGTGCTGGCCGAGGAGCTTATAGGCAACGTCGAGGGCAGGAACATACTGATGTGCGACGATATGATTACCACCGCCGGCACGGTCTGCACCGCCGCCCGTATGGTCAAGCAGCGCGGGGCCAAAAATATCTACGTCGGCGCCACCCATGGGGTGTTCGCGCCAGGCGCCTTCGAGAAATTAAGCAAAGCGCCCATCGACGAAGTTGTTGTTACTGATACTATTCCGCCGGCAAATGAGACAGCAAACTTCAGGAAAATAAAGGTCCTGTCGGTCTCCGGAATGCTCGGCGAGGCGATTAAACGTATTCACAGAAACGAATCGGTCAGCAGTTTATTCACAAGTATGTAAATACCTGAGGAAATTATGGCTAAATCACAAAAATTAGAAGCTGAAGTTCGACAGCACCGGGGATCGGGCGATTCAGCCCGTCTGCGTAAGGGGGGGCGGATACCGGCCGTCGTCTATGGACATCAGAAGGAGCCCGTCGCGATTTCTCTGGACGCTCACGCTTTTTTGGAACAGCTCCATCACGGACACCGGCTGATGGATTTTCAGATTGGCAAGGACGCCGAAACACTGCTGATAAAGGACGTTCAGTATGACCACCTCGGAAAGGAAATCATCCACGTGGATTTTATGAGGGTGGACGTTACCGAAACGGTCACCGTGACCATCCCCGTGGAGTTTAAGGGCACTGCGAAAGGCACCCACGAAGGCGGAATGGTCGAGGTTCACGCCGACCAGCTGGAAATTGAGTGCCGGGTCACCGATATTCCCGAAAAAATAACGGTGTCCGTCAAGGAAATGGACCTCGAAGACGCTATGCACGCGAAGGATATCCAGCTTCCCGAAGGCGTCAAGCTGATAAGCCCGCCTGAGATGCTTATGGTGACCTGCCACGAAGTCGTCGAGGCCAAGACCACCGAAGAGCTTGAAGCCGAAATGCCCGCGGTGCCGGAAGTTATAACCGAGGTTAAAGAAGAGGCCGAAGGGGGCGAAGAGGCCGGTGGGGCCAAACAGCCGAAGGAAAAACCGCCGAAGGAGAAGAAAGAGTAAAAGGAGAAGAAATAGAAACTCAATTTTCAATGCTCGACGCTCGATTATTCCCGGTGGCCGGTATTATTAAGCGTTGAGAAGCGGATAACGAGTAAATGGTATGCAGATGATAGTTGGGCTTGGTAATCCCGGTGAGAAATATGCCGATACGCGGCACAACGTCGGCTTTAAGACGGTCGATTTGCTCGCCGAGACCATCGGAGTTCAGGTAAGCAAAAGAAGCTTCGGCGCCCGGCTGGGCAAGGGTGAGTTTGCCGGCAAACCGGTCCTGCTGCTCAAACCCTGGCAATATATGAATTGCAGCGGCCAGCCCGTGGCCGAGGCGGTCGGTTTTTACAAGTTGCGTTTGTGCGACGTGCTCGTGGTGCTCGACGATATGTGGCTTGAGCCGGGACAAATCAGGGTAAGGGCCACAGGAACGGCCGGCGGGCATAACGGCCTGAACGACGTGCTCGAAAAACTCGGGACAGAAAACGTCCCCCGGCTGCGGATTGGTATCGGCCGCTCTACTGCGGACGATTCGATTGACTACGTGCTGGGCAAGCCGGACAGCAGCGAAGCGAAATTGGTAAACGAGGGTATCGGCAGGGCCAGAGACGCCGCGACGTGCTGGCTTACAGAAGGCATCGAGGCGACCATGACAAAATATAATGCACGACTCGGAGACGGGGACGTGGAAAAGTGATTTTACCGTGTGATAAAAATACTATTAGCGATATTTGCTGGAGGTGACTAATTTGGAAACCGCTGTCAAAAAACTTTACGAAGGAATGTTTTTGATTGATTCGGCCGAGGCGGCAAGGGACTGGGACGCCGTCATTGAGCTTATCAACAGGATTTTGACCAAGGGCGATTGTGAAATCGTATCAGTCCGCAAGTGGGATGAGCGGCCCCTTGCCTACCCAATCAAAAAATGCACCCGCGGGACCTATATACTCACGTATTTCAGGTCCGACGGCAAAAAGATTAACGAAATCGAGCGCGACGTCCAGCTCTCGGAACGCATCATCAGGGTGCTGATTCTAAGGGCCGACCACCTTACCGAGGAGGCAATCGCCAAAGACACCCCCGCTACGCGTGCCGAGAAGCGAAGAGAGGCCCCGGCCGGTCCAGCCGAAGTGCCCGCCCCGGCTTCGCCCGGCGAGACCGGGCAGTCGGAAGAGCAGTCTGCTGAATCCGAAGAAACGGTGACCGGTGAATCGGAGCCAGCGCCTCAGGCCGCGGGCGCCCCGGCCTCGCCTTCGGCGAGGGCCGAAGCGGGCGAATCGCAGGCGACCGGCGAAGAGAAGGAGGAATAACTTATGGCCAACTTTAATAAAGTGCTTCTGATGGGCAACCTCACCCGCGACCCGCAATTGTCATATCTGCCCAGCCAGACCCCTGTCGTCGATTTCGGCATAGCAGTAAATCGCAAGTGGACCAGCAAAGAAGGCGAAAGCAGGGAAGATACCTGCTTCATCGACTGTCGTGCCTTTAGTCGGCTTGCCGAAAACATCAACAAGTATATGCGCAAGGGCAGGCCGATTTTTATCGAGGGTCGGCTTGTGTACGATACCTGGACGGCCCAGGACGGCTCAAAGCGCAGTAAACACAGAGTCCACGTGGATAATTTTCAGTTTCTCGGCGCCCCGCAGGGAGCAGGTTCGGGCGGCGGACCCGACGCGGGCCGTGGCGAGCAGGTATCTGACAGCCAGGCGGAATCGCAAGCCGGGCCGTCAGGAGCGCAGTCGGGAGAAGATGATATACCATTCTGAATAGTGACTCGGCCCTCGTGACCCGTTGCTCGAAGAACATAGGTCGAGTCACGAGACACGAGCGACGAGAAACGGAAAGAGGTGAAATATGGCGGAATTCAAGCAAAGAAGGCGTCCCGACGAAGGTTTCGGCCGGGGCCGGGACAATGACAGGGATATGAAAACACGCAGAATCGCCACCGGGCAGCAGACCCAGTGCCGGTTTTGCAGACGCGGTGAAAAGTACGTCGATTACAAAGACATCGAGACCCTGCAGAAGCTGCTGACGCATCGCGGCAAGATATACTCCCGCAAGCGCAGCGGCAACTGTGCTGGCTGTCAGCGCAAGGTCAAAAGGGCCATCAAATACGCAAGATTTATGGCGCTTTTGCCGTTTACTGCATAGGAGAAAGGTCCTCGTTGCTCGTCACTCGCGCCCCGTTGTTCGAGTCACGAGGGCCGAGGCATGAGATATGATATTATGTGGAGATATGTAAATGAAGGTTTTGTTGACTAATGACGTGAACAAACTGGGCTGGCTCGGCGACGTTGTCGATGTTGCCGACGGCTACGCCAGAAATTATCTTTTCCCTCAGGCGCTCGCAAAGCCCGCTACCGATGCCAATATAAAGGCAATCGCCAAGGCAAAGGGGCAGCGAGCCGAGCAGCGCCGTCTCGAAATCCAGCAGCTGGAAAGGGCCGCACAGGCCGTTGATGGCGCAGAGGCCGTGATAGCCGCCGCCGCCAACGAGCAGGGACACCTGTTCGGCTCCGTCTTCAAGCGCGAGGTGGCCGAGAACCTGCGGGCGCAGGGCTTCGAGGTTCCTGATGACGTGGTCGCGCTCGATGAGCATATAAAGCAGGTCGGCACTTACAAAGTCACCTTGAGGTTCGCAGACGAGGTGAAGGCCGCCGTGTCGCTTGTCGTCGTACCTGAGGGTGCTGACGTCGAGGCGTTCAAGGCCGCTCAAAGCCAGGCCGCTAAAGAGGCCGCAGAGAAACCGGCCGAGCAGCCCGCCGAAGAAAAAAAGCAGCCGGAAGGCGAAGAAAAGACGAGCACTCAATAGCTATACCAGTGCGATTATAATCGCGGCGATTCCCAGAGCGGTGAGAATTCCGCCAAATACGCGAGATGTTAAAACAAGCGTATTTTCGCTGAGTTTTTTGTGAAACACACCGACTGACGCGCTCAGCAGAACCCACCAGAACATCGAGCCGAGGAACACGCCCGCCACAAGCGGGATGGCGTCGCTCCATACGGAATTTGAACCGACGATGCCAAAACCGGCGAATACGCCTGCAAAAATCAGAATCGGCATCGGGTTGGCCAGCGTAAGAAGCAGTATCGAGATGTAATTGTTGAAGTGGCACAGTTTGTCGGCAATCGCCCCCTTTTTTGCGTGCTTTGTCAGAATCGCCCTTGTGCCGAGCAGGCAAAAGAATACCCCTGCGAAAAGCCGGAACCACATTTGACTGCCGATGAGAAACTCGGAAACGATAGTCAGCCCGAGAGCTACGATGAAGCAGTATATCACATCGGCTGTTGCCGCGCCGAGGCCGGAGACCAGCCCGTGCATTCTTCCGCTTGCTAATATTCTCTGCGTGCAAAGCAAACCTACCGGCCCGATGGGTATCGCCACCACAAGCCCCGCCCCGAATCCCTTCAATAAAAGATTTATGTACATTCACCAATCACCTAAATAGCGTTCGCATCGGCAAAAACTTCGGAAATCTCAATTAGGAATACTCGCCGTATTGCATCGTAGCCGCGTTCGCTCGGGTCTTCGATGTTCAAATAGTACCAGTATGCAGGGTCGTTCCAGCGGTAGTTTTTAATCCAGAACTTTCTGCAATGTATGCCGTGCCCGAGAAAAGGCGTGTATATATCAACAAGATGAACGTTTTCATAGTTGTCGGCACATTCGGCGATAATTTTGTTGTAAGCATCGAGAATTTTTAGCCCATCCGGCCAGGCAGGAAGCCCCGTGAGCCGTTCCGCTGTATTGCCCGTTCTGTCGCTGGGGTCGTAGATATTGGCCAGAAATATGTGACAGCCGCCGGGGAATGAGTTGTTTAACAGCGACACCATTTCATCAAGACGTTTTCGGAAGTTATCTATCCACGGCCTGGCCTGCTCGAAGCTTGCACCATACATTGCCCCTTCCTCCGGGGGCCTGCGACCATAGTTATGAATGAGGTCGTTGTCTCCTGTCGTCATCACAACAATTCCGAATATCTCCTGAGGGTATTGTTGCAACATTTTGATTTCTGCTCGGTGCCTAATTGAGGTTGTTCCTGAGCTGGCTATATTTTTCGTTGTGAGATTTGGGAGCACTGCTGATAGGTTTTTGCCGAGCATGTCGGGACTGTCGCCGACGGGATTTTTTACAAGCCGTTCGAAATATGAAAAACCGCTCCTCGCGCCAAAACCGTCGGTAATACTGTCCCCTATTCCCAATAACATAAATTTTTTCTCGCTCCAGGTATGGCCGAACGGCTCAGCGGGAACATCCGGCCCGGCCGGGCCCTTGCCCTGCGGCAAATAAACGTTGAAATACAAAATGCCGGCGATTATCAGAAATACCAATACTGCGGCTATAAGAAAACATCTGACGAATCTCGCCAGAATCTTCCATTTGTGTTGTTTTTCAGTTGAACTGCTGTCATTGCTCATATATTTCTTGCCACTAAAAACCGTAGCATTCCGCTAAAAGTTTTATCGGGTGAAGGGTTCGTTTGCCGCTTATGTGCTCAATCTGCATTGCGCAGGCAGCGCATTCGGTCAGGACGCATTGGGCAGGCGTTTTTTCGAGAGCTTTCTTGAGCGATTGCGCAATCTGTTCGGACAGCTCGTAATTTTTCTTCTGCATTCCGAACGTCCCTGCCAGGCCGCAGCAGCCCGCATTAAGGTCAGTCACATTTATCCCGCACAACTTCTGTAATATCTCGATACTCGCACCGTAGCTGTCTGTCGCGAACAAATGACAAGGCGTGTGGTAAGCATATTCCTGCGAGATTTCTACGTTCGGCTTGTTCAGCTTGCCTTGTCGAAGCGGAGCGAGCAGATACTCCATAAGCTCATAAGTATTTGCAGATACTATACTTGCATCTTCGCCTTCGACGTAATGCCTGAGCTCCTGTTTGAGACACATTGCCGCGCTGGGTTCGGAGCAGATAATTTTGTAGCCGTCTCTGGCAGCTCTTGCGAGGTATTTCACGCTGTAGGACAAGTCCCGTTTTGCTGTTTTGACGTCCCCATAGACAATCGCGGGTAACGGCGCGGGCCTTTGCTTAGGCAAAATTACCTCGATATCGTTGTTCTTCAAAACGTCGATGACGGCGAAGCCAAGCTCGTGGTCGTTGAAATTCACGTAGGTATCGACAAAATATGCGACCTTGTCTATCGGCATCTCAGAAGGCCTGCGAGTCGCCAGGTAGGCGCGCCCCGCGAAAAGAAATGTGCCGAAAGCGAATTTCGGCATCGGTCGTCTGCTATCGATTCCCGCTGTTTTTTCGAGCAGCAGTTTTGTTATCCCAAGGCGCATCACAAGGTTGGAAATCGGGGCAAAGGCGCTTGCCAGCATACTCAGATATCGATTGTGCCCGAGAATGCGCTGTGCTGACGGCAGTCCTTTTCGCCTTGCGTATTCCGCCCTCGCCGCCGCCATGACCTTCGATACGTCCACACCCGCAGGGCATTCTCGCAGACAGGCCCTGCAGTTGACGCATAAATCGAGGAACTTGCGAAACTCCGGCGATTCGAAATCCTCATCGCTCATTTGTCCCGTCGCCCAGAACCGCAGCACGTTCATTTTCGCCCGCGATGCTGCCAGCTCCTCGCCGGTCGCCCTGAAAACCGGACAAAGTCGCAGCTCCGTCTCGCCGGTGCGGCAAAGCCCGCAGCCGTTGCATCTTTCAAGCTCCAGCGCGACCTCATCCTCCTCGAAAAACACGCCCGTTCGTCCGAGCATCCGTTCCGGCAGGATTCGTGCGGCTGCCTTGAGGTTTTTGGTCATTACATCCGTATCATCGCTGATTATTTTTCCCGGGTTGAGCAGGCCGTCGGGGTCGAAAATCTTTTTGATACCGCACAACAGGTTGTAAAATTCGTCACCGTATTGTTTTCTTAGAAACGCCGCTCTAACCAGTCCCACGGCGTGTTCGCCGCTTATGCTTCCGCCTAATGACCAGGCCAGTGAAAAAACCTCGTCGGCTATCCTTTGCATTTTCTCTATATCGCCCTGCTCACGTAAATCCAGATATGGCCTGATGTGCAGCTCGCCGTCGCCGGCGTGACCGTAATAGCTCATCGCAAGGTTGAATTTGGCCCCTATCTTCCGGAGTCCTGCGATATATTCTGCCAGCTTATCATTTTTCACCGATACGTCCTCGATAAACGGCACAGGTTTTTTTCTATCCCTGCCTGTCTCTAATAAAGGCACTGCGTCCTTGCGCGCCTTCCACAGCCGTTTTTGTGCCTGTTCATCGAGGACAATAGTACGGTTGCTCGACAGTTTGACGACCGCAGAATTCGTTCGCTCAATCTTGTCTTTTACCTCCCCGGCGGTTTCGCCGACGTGCTCGACCAGCAGCACCGCTTCGGCTTCGGCGGGCAGAACATCGCGGTATTGCGGCAAATGCTCAATCGCCATCGAAATCAGCCGGTTATCCATCAATTCGCAGGCCGATGCACTGGTCCCGACAATAATCGGCACCGCTTTGGCCATTTTTTCCAGCGAGTCAAATTCAAGCTGCAGCAATCCCTTATGTTTTGGAAGCGGTACGGTTCGCAGGGTAATTTTCGTGAATATAGCGAGCGTGCCCTCCGAGCCGGCCAGAAGCCGGGCCAAATCAATTTTGCCGTTATGATAAACGCCCGCGATATTGTAGCCGCTGCGGTTGCGTTTGGTCGCAGGAAGCGCCTTTGCGATTGCCTGCTCCTTGTCTGCCAGAAGCTTTGTGCAGTCGGCTGTGATTCGTTTAAGGTTATCGTTTTTCAATTGCTGCGGTTCTGAGTTATTGGTCAATTCCGCAATACTGCCGTCTGCGAGTACCGCCTCGATTTTTTCAACGTAGTCACCGATGTAGCCGAATTGCAGCGAGTGTGCCCCCGTTGCGTTATTTGCCACACAGCCACCCACCACCGCCCGGTTGGCCGTTGACGGGTCAGGCCCTATTTTTCGTTCGTATCGCGCCAGGTAGTTGTTCAATTCTTCGAGGACTACGCCCGGCTCGCAGGTTACCAGTTGTCCTTCGTTTTCGATGCCGATGATTCGGTTCATATGGCGGGTCACGTCCAGCATTATCCCGTTTGTCAGCGACTCACCCGCAACGCCGCTGCCCGCCCCGCGTGCCGCCACCGGTATCTGCTTTTCCCCGGCATACCTGACAACCGTTGCGATATCCTCGGCGTCACGAGGGCAGACGATGCAGCTTGGAACAATCTGGTAGATACTTGCATCGTTGCTGTATGCGGCACGGTGAAGGATGTCCGAGAAAACCTCTCCCTTAACGAGACCGGACAGGTCGTCTATCTGGTGATTGATTGTTTGTTTGCTCACTTGCCCAATTATCGGTAATTTACGGTTCTAAGTCAATCTCTGGTGTCGCAGGGCAGGTGGATGGAGTTGGAGGCGCTTGTTTTTTGAAGTTGCTCGAGTTCTTTTTTGCTGATTTCGCCTTTGATGAACTGCTGAACGACCGGGTCAGAATGGTTGTGAATGTAATCGGCGTTGCCGTCGGCGATAATCTTGCCGTTATGCAGCATCACAATGCGGTCTGCTATTTTATAGGCACTTTTCATATCGTGCGTTACCGCGATGCTGGTTACGCCTAATTCCCGTTCGAGCTTCAAAATCAGTTCGTTTATGGTGTCCGACCGTATCGGGTCAAGGCCGGTGGTCGGCTCGTCATACAGAATCACTTCCGGATCCAGCGCTATCGCCCTGGCAAGCGCCACGCGTTTTCGCTGTCCGCCTGAAAGGTTGGCCGGATAAAAATTTTGAAGGCCGTCCAGGCCCACCATCCGAAGCTTGTTGCGCACTAACTCTTCGACTGCGCTGAAACGGGTTATCCGGCAGTGCTGCTTGACGGGAAACATAATATTTTCCGCCACGCTCAAGCT
This sequence comes from uncultured Pirellulales bacterium, assembly GCA_964536225.1. Classification (GTDB taxonomy): domain Bacteria; phylum Planctomycetota; class Phycisphaerae; order Sedimentisphaerales; family Anaerobacaceae; genus Fen-1362. The sequence goes on along the minus strand of CAZHVR010000012.1, from coordinate 40,333 downwards.
GTCGAACAAGGCGCCGCCCTGAAACAGGTATCCGAAATGGGCACGCACGGAGTTCAGCTCTTCTTCGTCAAGGTTGTCTATTCGCCGGCCTTTGAAGAAAACCTCACCCAACGTGGGTCTCTGCAGGACGATCATATGCTTGAGCAGGACCGTCTTGCCGCAGCCGCTTGGCCCGATTACGACGGTTGTCTTGCCCTTTTCTATCGAAAGCGTTATATCGTCGAGCACAATCCCGGCTGCCCCAGGAAATTTTCTGGTAACGTTTTTGAGAACGATCAGTCCGGAATCGGCTTTAATGTCGTTTGCCTGGTTTTGTGTATTAACCCCGGGCTGTTCTTTTTGAGTTTCCATAAATTTTTAATTATCAATCGTATGTTAGTTATTACACCAAGCTTCGCAAAGGCCAGAATATACTGTAAAGCGATTTGAAAATCACCACCAGTGCGAAGTCAAGCACTAATATCAATATGAAGCTCAGCACAAACGCCTCTGTGCAGGCCTGCCCCACGCCCCTGGCCCCCTCCCGGCAGTGAAAACCCTTGTAGCAGCTTATTACGGCAATCGCCCCGCCGAAGAAAAAGCCCTTTATGACACCGCATGCCACGTCCCACAGCTCCACGCCTGATGCGCTGAAGCTCCAGTAGGCCTTTGCGTTGATATTAAGCTGGACCACACTGACAAACCAGCCGCCCGTAATACCGAGAAGGTCCGCGTAAATAATAAGGACAGGCGTCAGCAGCAGGCACGCCAGCACGCGCGGCGTCACCAGATATTTGACCGGGTCTGTGCCCATGCTTTCTATCGCGTCAATCTGTTCGGTGACGTTCATCGTTCCCAGTTCCGCCGTCAGCGCCCCGCCGATGCGCCCGGCAAGCATCACCGCCGACAGAACTGGTCCAAGCTCTTTGACGACCGAGATGTTTATCAGCACGCCTAAGTGCTCTTCCAGCCCCATTCCCGCTAACTGGTCGTATGCCTGGACAGCTAAGGTCATACCAACAAAGGCGCCCGTTATCATAATAACAGGCACGCTGCGCACGCCTATCAGCAGCATCTGTGCCCAGATTAACGGGTAGTTTTCAGGCCTTGTGATACTGTGCAGCGAGGTTACCGTTGACCGCCAGACAAATCGGCCGAACTGGCCTATATCGCCTACTCTTTTAATTGAGCCGGTTGTTGCTGTTCCTATCATACCTGTCGTTGACCTCTAATCATTCCGCCCTTTTTTGAATATCGACCATTGAACTGTGTTTGTTTATCTGTTTATAGGCCGGCCTTCGCATCACCTCAAGCTACTCCTGCTCGGAAGTAGTGCTGGCCAGCAGACCATCCTAAATACAAAATCTCTGCCGGTCAATCCTGCTGTTTGTATACGACCTTCGGTTTATGGGACCTTATGCTTTCAGAGATTTATATCTTTCCTGCGTAGAGATTTCAGCGTATAATATCGGCCAGTATGAATATAGGTCGAGTATCATTGTTTATTTTTGTCGGTGTTCTTTTGGGCCTTTGCGGCTGTGTCGAACGCGAATTGACCATTAACACCAACCCCTCCGGCGCAGTCGTCCTGCTCAACGACGAAGAAATAGGCGTTTCCCCGGTGACCGTGCCGTTCAACTGGTATGGCGACTATAACGTCACAATCCGAAAACAGGGCTGTGAGACACTCAAGACCCATAGAAAATTAGTGTCTCCCTGGTATGACTATTTCCCCTTCGATTTCTTTGCGGAAATTTTGTATCCGGGGCGAATCATCGACAGCTACGAATGGTCGTTTGACCTCAAACCGCAGAAAGAAATAAACCGGCAGGAACTGATTGACGCCGCCCAGCGGTTTCAATGAGTTGTCTCCGGCTCAAAGAAGATTGTTGCCATACCACTCGATAGCTTTTTGCAGACCTTCGTTGAACGGGACAACGGGTTTGTAGCCGATAAGCTTTTTGGCCGCAGTGATGTCCGCAAGCGAGTGCTTGACGTCGCCTTTGCGGGATGGGGCATATATCGGCTTTATCTTCCTGCCGACAAGGCCGTTTATCATTTCTATTATTGCGTTGACCGTTATTGCCTCTCCACAGGCGATATTAACAACCTGGCCTGCTGTTTTCTTTGCTTTTGCGGCAAGCAGGTTCGCCTCTACGACGTTTTCAACGTATGTGAAATCCCGGCTTTGTTCGCCGTCACCATAAACGGTCGGGGGTTTGTCTTTCAGAATAGAGGTCACAAACGCCGGTATCGCAGCGGCATACTGGCTCGTCGGGTCCTGTTGCGGGCCGAAAACGTTAAAGTATCGCAAGCTGACAGTTTCCAGCCCGAATACCTTGCTGAAAACGGAACAGTAATACTCTCCCACAAGCTTTGCAGCGGCATACGGTGAGAGCGGATTGACCGGCATCGTCTCAACCTTCGGCAAGGTCGGCGTGTCCCCGTAGGCCGACGAGCTGGCGGCGAAGACAAAACGCTTCACCTTCGCATCTCTTGCCGCCAGAAGCAGCGTAAAAGTTGCATCCACGCAGTGCTTATGTGTGGCGGCCGGGTCATCCACGCTGCGAGGCACCGACGGCAGAGCGCCCTGGTGCAGCACAACGTCAATACCCTTCATCGTCTGACGGGCAACGTCGGGGTCTCCCATATCGGCCTCGATGAATTCTATCTTGTCGAAAATTGCCGAGAGATTCCTCTTTTTGCCGGTAAGAAGATTATCAACCACCCTGACGAAACAATCCTGTGTGACCAGTTTTTTGCAGATGTTCGAGCCAATGAAACCGGCTCCGCCGGTGACCAGAAACTTGTCCATCCTAAATCCTTATTTAGAGTATGTGTTGGTTAGTGGTTCACAGTACATGTTAGTCAGTGTCTATGTTTTCGCCGGCTCAAGCGGCCGATATTCTTCGTATGCCCTGAACATCTCGCGGAAATAACCGCCTTTCAGTATCTTGGCGCCCAGCAGCACACAGCCGAGTATTGTAGCGTCCACCTGTCTTAGCTCGCGAATAGTTCGTCCGGCCGCACCGCGCCTGGTTGACGCCGCGTTGAGCACGAGGATAATTCCGTCCACGATCTTGGCCAGAATTTTTGCCTCACTTACCAGCAGCACGGGCGGACCGTCGATTATCACGTAGTCGTATTTGTCTCGCTGCTGCCCGATGACCTGCTCCATCGCCTTGTTTCCCAGCACCTCTGCCGGATTGGCCGGCATCGGCCCGGATTCGATTATCTCCAGCCACTCAGTCCCGCTGGACCTTACCGCTTCCTGCAAGCTGCACAGGCCTGCAAGCAGAGTGCTCAATCCGCCGGTACCTGAGCCGGAATTGTTCTGCTTGGCAAAAATCGTATGCAAACTCGGCCGCCTTAAATTGGCGTCTATCAGCAGGATCTTCTTTCCGTCGGCTACTAGGGTTGTTGCGAGATTGACTGCCACGGTGGTCTTGCCTTCCCGGGCGCCTCCGCTGGTAATCAGTATCGTTTTGGCCTTTTGGGCCGCCTCTGACAGCTTAAGATTTGTTCGCATACGTCGGTATGATTCGCTTACGATACTATTTGGCGCCTGTCTTGCTGCCAGTACGGGCTCAATGCCCTCGAGCAGATCATCTTCATCCGCGTCCGGTATCGTCCCCAAAAGCGGGATGTGCAGATGGGTTGCCACGTCCTTTGGTGTCCGCACAAGGTCGTTTAACAGCTCGACTAGGAATGCAAGCCCGACGCCCAGCAGCAATCCCAGAACCATTCCGCCGGGGAAGAAAATCTGCCACCTCGGAAAGCTCGCCTCGAGCGGTTCGGGGGCCCGGGCCACAAATCGCACCTTAGGCGTTTCAGGGTCGTCGTAAAGTATTTTTAATTTTTCCGCCTGCTCCTTGATAGAATTAAGTATCGTTCGTCTTTCGTCCCTGATTTTCAACCGCTGCTCATACTGCGCGCGCGCTAAATCCATCTCCGACTTGCGTTTTGAGGTTTCTTCACGCAACTTCTCGAGCTCCACAAGACGCTTCTCCATTGTGATAATCTGGTCCTGGGCGTTTCTTAGGTTCGATTGCCTGGTTTGTTCTGCAATGATCGCCTTTCTTTTTGCCCTTTCTTCCTTTATCGCGTCGATATACTTGCGAACCTGCTGAACAACCCTGTGGTTCTCGCCGAATCTCGCAAGAGCGCTGGCAAGCGCCGATTCCTGAAGTGCCTGCTGTTGTGCTAATGTGGTCATTACGGGATCCGTCTCTACCTGTCTTTCCACCTGCACCTGAACCGGCCCCTGTGCCTGTGCGGCCAGACGTTCCATGTTGGCTCGCATTTCGCTGATGTCCATCATAAGCTGGCTCTGGTCGGACTCAAGCTGGGACAGCTTCGAATCTACAACGGGCATGAACGAGTGCTCCTCGAGGTCCGCAAAACCATATCTTCGCCGCACATTGTCCAGCTCCTGCTCCGCCAAATCTAGGTCTCTTTGGACGCTTACCTGTCGGGATTGAAGCTGTGACAGCTTATCTGCCACATCTTTTCTCTCGGAGCTTCCCTGGCTGCTGACAAACAGGGTTACCATCTCGTTTACTATCAAGGCCGATTCTTCCTTGCTCCCGCAGGTCATCGAGACCACAATCGAGTCGCCATCCCTTTGCGGCGATGCGCCAAGATGCTTGTCGAGGTCCTTTATCGCCTTTCTTATGCGGTCCGCTTTTATATCTCCGAAGTTTTGAAACCACTTGGTTTCTTGAATCTTGTCCCTGTCCACCAGCTGCTGAAGAGTGTTCTGACTTTTCAGCTGCATAGACATAGACAACCGGTAACCGTATTGTATGTCCTTGGCCACAACGGGCGACTGTATTGTGGTGGGATCTTTTTCGACGGGTGGAAGTACTTTGATAAAAGTGCGTGCAGTGTATTGCGGATAGTATCTCTTTAATAGAAACCAGCTGACACCACCGCAGCCAAAACCGAATATCGTGAGAAACCCTATCATTAACCAGTGCCTGTGCAGTATAGCAAGGACCTCTTTCGGCGTCATTCCGACCGCTTGTCCGCGCGCAGCCATCACTGGCCTCGGCACCATTGCTTTAGGCCCGCCCATAACAACTCTTGGTTCTGCTTCTGCCATTTACGCTCCAAACCAATGCTAAGCAAACTGCTTATCCATTTCTTGTTCTCGTTGTCTTTTTACTGCCCAAGTCGTTCAATTTCAGCAGTTATCCGCTGCCTGACGGCTTGGTGCATATTGTCTCCGCCTGCCTCCAGTGCCTGCTCGTAAGCTGCACGTGCCTGAGGTGCCTCGCCGAGCTGCTCAAGAATAAGACCCAGGTTCTCATACACTTCTGCGGGCGTCGAGATCTGTTGCGCTTCATACTGTTGTATCGCCGCCTGTGAGAACTGGACCGCCTCGGAATTCCTGCCCATTTTGTGCAGCACCAGGGCGTAAGTATCAAGATATTCCGGGTCGTCCGGTACCACCTCGTGTGCCCGCTTTACATATTCGAGCGCTTTATCAAGGTCCTGATTATTATCTGCCAATATGAACGCCACGTTGTTCAGGACGCTTGTATTATTCGGCGTTTTTTTCAGGAGACTTTCGTACGCAATCAGTGCATCCTGGAGATAGTTATTATCGGAAGTTTTCATAAACGCCTGAACCAGCGTAGTGGCCTTTCTTGTGGTGTAGATAATCCAATCTCTTTTTTGGTCATTGGTATCAACGATACATTTGTCGATAAACGGCAGGGCCGCATTATAATCGCCACTTACACTTTTGATGTTAAACATAGCCCAGTTGGCCATAGTAGAATTCGGATTTTCATCGAGAAGATTTTTGCACAGTCGTTCGGTGTCATTTTTCCCGATAAGTGAATAAGTTCTTTGAATCATCTCATCTTCATAATCCATATTTCCCTGAGCTTTTTTTAGGGCCTTATAAGCGTAGTCAACAGCATTTTTTCGGTCACCGAGATTGAGTTTTTGCCGAGCGAGCCAGTAATACGCTACGCAAGCCAAATCGCCGTCGATATATTTGTTTGCCTCTTGAGTGAGTTTGTCATTTAGGCCTTGCTCGAGAATAGCCCTGAGATAGCCGTTTAGAGCATCAGGGTCTTTTTTGCCTTGTTCGATGCTCTTTTGGAAAGCCGTATTGTACATTTGTTCTGCTTTGGCAAGATCACCTGCCGCGCCTGTAAAACCGGCAGCCCGTTTATGCCAGTAAACGCTTTCGGGCATTTTTTCCAGGATCGTCGCGTAAAAATTACTTAGCGATTCTCTTCTGTCGGAATTGGTGTAGATTCTCTCAAGCAGAGTTCTTGCTTCTTCCGGTGCCTGGGGGTCTTCTGCGATGCCTTTGAGTTCAGTAATGGCATCCTCGGTGCGTTTTGCCTTTAAATATGCTTTTGCCAGCGCCAGCCGCGTTACAGATGAGTCCATAAGGGTCTTGCTTTGCTGCAGGTCTGATATCGCCTGCTCGTATTTCGCCAGCATATCGTTAATCTGTCCTCGCAGCCGCCACGCGATTGCATCGGTCTGGTCAATCTCAAGACATTTGTTTATCATCTCCATCGCCTCTTTCAGCCGACCCTGTTTCATAGAGAGCCAGGCCGTCAGCAGCAGCCCCTTGCTGTTCTGCGGATACCTTTCCTGAAAACTTGCAAGCTTCTGCTCAGCTTCCTTGGTAAGGCCGACGTCAAGACAGGTCTGAATCAGCAGGAGCTGGTTTTCAGCTGTTTGCTCGGCGGACAATAATTCTCCGCCGTATTTTATTACGGCGTCCTTGTCCCTGTTCCTCTGTGCCAGGTAAAGCAATCCCTTGAGAGTGTCCGCGTCTTTTGGGTTTGTCTCATACGACTTTTCGAGCACTTTCCGTGCTGCGTCATACTGCCCGGTTTTTATGTAGTGCCGCCACAGCAATTGCGGAGCCGTTGACAGCATCTGGCTGGCTTTTTCCTGCTTGCCTGTAAGCTGATAGTATTCCGCATAACTGTCGAGAACGGCGGGGTTTTGCGGGTCGTAACTCTTTGCCTGCTCAAGAGCAGATTCCGCCATTGCGAACAGCGCCTGTTTTTTCTGCTCGTCGGTGTTTTCTGTAGCGAGCCGAGTAGCCAGACGGGCCAGCAGCAGCGCATTCTGTAAGCTCGGCGCATTTGCCTGCAAGCTCTGCCTCAGCGCCAGCGCGCGTTGTGGCTCGGTGTCGCTGATATACTCTGCGAAAAAGCTCAACAAATCCACGTCGCCGGGATTCAGTGCCATCGCCCGGTCAAGAGCAGCCCTGGCCTCTGCCAATTGCACCGACGAAGCTGTGTCACCGAGATTTCGGTTGCGTATGTAAAGACGATTGGCCAGCTCTCGCATGATGGTTTTATCAAATGGGTTGATGCTCGCCGCCGTTTGTATGTCGGCCAGAGCGGCGGTCTCTTTGCCAAGCTCGGCGTTAATGCGGGACCTGAGCAGATATCCGTATCCGAAAACCGGGCGTTGCGTCAGGGCGTTGTCTATGCTCGCCAGCGCGGTTTCGTACTGCTGTTTTGCCATCGCGGCCCTTGCGGCGAAAAACTCTCCCGAACAATCATCTAAATTCTCACGCCGGGCAATTTGCACAATCTTGTCAGTGGTCTGCCAGTCCTTTTTTAACAAAGCTATGTCAAACAAGTATCCCGCTGCACGACGCTGTGTTGCCTCATCCGCCTGAAGTTGCGGTGTGCCCGATATCGATACAAGCTTTTTGAAATACTCCACGGCCTTGTTCGGCTCGTCGTTCGTCTGGTAAAACATGCCCAGCGACATCGCCCGGGAGACAGGGTCGCTTATTCCCGATAAAACTTCTTCTCTAATCTGTTCCCTTTTTTCAGCGGAAAGGTTGGTGGGCTCCGGCTCGGCCAGAAGTCGTTTGTAGAGCAGCCCCATAGGATTGTCAGGATGGTATTGCAGGGTTTTGTCCACTATTAATTTGGCCTGGTCAAGATTTCCGGTTGCTATCGCATTCCCGCACATCGATGCTACAGTGGCGGCGTCCAGCGAGTTCGGGTCTTCTTCGAGTATTTTGCCCATATTGTCGATAAATTCTGAGAGGTTCCTTTTCATCTCTGCTGCAAGCTGTTCATCCGAGCGCTGGTCAACTTCTTTTTGGGCCTTTGGCTGTTTTAATATATCCTGTAGCACTGCGCCGGTTTGCGGCTTTTCTTTTCTGCGTTCGATGATGGCGCGTATCTGCCTGGTTTTGCCATCCAGGATAGCAACTTTCATTGCGATAAAGTTTGGGTCCTGACGGGGGATCTGCTCCAGATATCGATTTGCTTCCTCGAATTCGCCGGCGCCTGTATGTGTGCGGATTTGCAGCAGCCGGCTTCTGTCTGTAACGCCATATCTTTGCTCGAAGATATCGATATAGACCTGTGACATCTTCCACATCCCCGCCTTGTTCAAAATCTCGGCGTAATCTAACCATGCCTGCGGCTGCGACGTTTCTATCCTGTTCTGCAGCGCATTACCGAGAAACTCGGCGACCGCACCGCTTTCGGGGCTGTTGGCAAAGACCTTCGCGAGCTTGTATGAAAGATGCGGGTCGGAGGTTCCTGATGCTTTTAGTTGTGTGTACACTTTATACAATTTTCGTGTCGCGGCGCCAATGTCGCCTTTCCCAAGTTTGGCCGCTGCGAGCTCAACCATCCCCTGCCATTCAATGACCTGGGGGATGTCTCCGCTGCCGTAAATCTGTTCAATCTGCCGAGCCGCCTTCTCTGCTTCGGCCAGCCATCCCATCGCGGTTTGATATCCCGGCTCTCCTTTCGACACAGCTGAATCCAATATCAGGTCCACGCAGTTGTTTACAAGGATGCTGTTTAGACGGACTTGATGCATCCTGGCGGTTATTGCCCGTGGTCCGGTTGTCTCCTGAGCGTCAGGCAGCAAGAGCGCCTTTTTGGCCGTGTCAATTGCCTTGTCGATGTCCTGTCTTTGTCTGTGAATATTGAACCTCCTCGTGTACAAGTTCGCAGCTACGGTTGCGTAAGCCACGTTATTCTTGTCAAGCTCAATTGCCTTTTGGATAGAGTCGATTGCCTTGTCAAGATAGGTTGGACCGAGGCGTGGATCCGAATAAAAACCCGCAAGTGCAGACCAGGATTCGGGCTTCGACTCGAATTTGGCGACAATCGCCTGGTATTCGGGCTCCATGTCCAAAAGTTTTTTCCGCTGGTTAGGTTCTGAATCTGCCTGAGCCATGCTGAAGCTGTGTTTCATACTGAGAAGATTGATACTGGCCTGCAAGCTGTTGTTTGTGGCCTCCACGCCTTTCTTTAGTATATCTATGGCTTCATTTTGACCGTTTTCTTTGGCGTCAAAAGCCCCTTTGTCTTCTTCAATCTGCCCTCTTAGAGCATCAGCCTGAGCCAGTCGCATATACACTTCCACGTTATCCGGCTGTAATTGTCTGGCTTTATTGAGGTCATCGACAGCCGTTCGCAGGGTATCCTCTTTGTTAGTGACCGAGCCCAACATCGCATTCATCAGGTTAGCAGTCCCCCTTATAAGGTATAAAAAAGGCCCGAGTCGGTGTGTTTTCTCATTTTGTTGTTTTAAGGCATCGAGTTCCCATTTTTCGGTATCAGTGTTAGCCAGTTCCTGTTGCGAGTCATTTTTTTGAATGATATCGATAAAGTCGTTGGCCTGTGACGCTACCTCCTGCCAGACCATCCCGGGGCTTTCGAGAGCAATCAGATAGAGGTATTTGAGTCGTCTGTATCTTGCAATGAGTTGGTTTTTGTCGATTTTTACGATTTGAGACCAGCATCCGAGAGTATCTCTCCATTTGTCGGCGGCAATGCCAAGGTCGGCCATTTTGTAGAGTGTTTCAATTTTTAGCTCATCAGTTTTCGCCAGCCCGTATGCCTTTGCGTAATTGCGTTGTGCCTCTTTGTAAAGCTCTTCGAACTGGTTCGTGTCCGTTACACTTCTCGCAGCTTCAAACGCCGCGTCGCCGTCTTGTATGAATTTTTGAGGGTCCCGGCTCAAATATAAAAACATTCCTATGATTAAGACGGCAGCAAGAATGAAAACCGCAGAGCCAATCAACGCTACTTTCTTGTTTAATCTTTTTTTAGCCATTCATTTCACTCCTTATTTTGTCTGGGGCCCTCACCGACACAGTGCAGGTTTCCATTTACCACAACCCACTGGGCCAGTGTTCCTTTTCGAGAACCGGCAAGATTACCGACAGCAGTTTTTCGCTGGCCGCGATTGCCTCTTGTTTGTCCGGATAAACCACCCGTCCCAAACTGTTGTTGTAAAATTTCCATTCGACCTTCGAAAAATAAGAATATTTGCCGAATAAATTCTTGTTCATAATCAGCCGGGTTTCTGCCCTTCCACCCGCGTATTCACCGTTGACGCTGAAGGTATAGAAGATGGGAAAAGTCGTTTCGCTGCCCCAGAGGTCCGACGACGCCACGGCAAATACGAGGTAGCGGGCGCTGATTTGCCGTTCATTAATCATCTCCGGCTGCGTTTCTTTGATTGTAAACGTGACCGCTTCAGAATTTGCCTGTCGAAGACCACCTCCGATGTAACATTCCTCGGGAACGTGGGGCACTTTGTCCGGCTGGCCGTAATATGTTATAAAGAGCGTGCAAAATCGTGTTTTGCTGTCTGCCGGGACGCTTGTGTCCTCCAAAATCCATTGGATGTAATCCTCTGTTCCCAGGGTTTCCAGAACGTCCGGGTTTTCGATTTCCTGTTTCGACGCCACATTATAGGGTAACAGCTTTGAAATATCCATCTGGTCAAGGGGGGTTTTAAGCGCGAGCGGCTTTTTCTTCATATATATGCCGGCAACCTTAACCATTGCTGACATAGCGCCGGCCGATAACGCCAGCACACCGGCACATATCAAAAAGGCCGGCCGAAAATAATTTGCCCTGATGGTCTGCAGTATGTTTTCGGGCACTGCCATTATTTTCAATTTCCTTTTCAACTTCGGCTCGACAAAGCTTTCCCCAGCCCGACTGATTTCGTCGGAATCGGGCGGCGATTTAGCGATGCCGGACCACGACGTCAGAAGGTTTGACTTCCGTAGTTTCCACAAATAAATTTGACATAAACCACGCCAGGAGTCCGTAAAGTCCGAACGCCAGCGGCAGCATTGCCATGCCCAGAAGGTCGTGATAAATCCCCTGGGCATACTGCGGGCCTATAAAAACATGAATTAAACCGGTTGTAGTGACCCTGATGATATTGCAGAATATAGCTATTGGGATTGTGCTGGTCAGCAGAACAAGGCGCTGCCATATAGGCCTGTAATGCAAATATGCCATTGCCACGCCCAATGCGAGAAACGTCGTTAATAGCCGTATTCCGCTGCATGCCTCCGCCACATCCAATGCCGGCTCGATTGTCTGCCCCTTGTATACGACGCTTATCACCACGCCGTTCGCTACTGCCTCGAGATGCGGGACTACGTTCAATATCGCCGTCGCTGACGTCGCTGCCCATATACGCATCGGTATTGTTATTGGCTTCATTACGTAATCGGGAAGAGGGATCGCGAATATCAGAAAGCAAACGGGCAACCACGTGTATCGCAATATTCGCCAGCCGCCAAGATACAGCACTACTGATAATAATACGCCAACTACGCTTAGCTGCCTGAAATAGCCGTATCCAGACGGACTTACAACGTTGAATACGTAAAATAATACCAACAGAACGAGAAGGAGCAGACCGATATAGCTCGGTTTGGGCCGAATGTTAAGTATTGCTTGCTTCGAGAGGTTCAGAAAATATAAGCTGAAAAGCGGTATCAGTACGCCGTGGGACCAGCTTGCGTCGTTGAACCAGCGATCGACTATGCCGCTTATCTCGTTGTGAAACAGAAGGTAAAGAAGCACACCTATAATCGCTATGCGGATATACGTGTGAATGCCAAGCTGACGCCACTGCTCAAGGGCGGCTGGTTCTGTCGGCGGCTGCGATGATATTGTGGTTGGATTACTGTTATCTGTCATAATCGTCAGTTTTCTGGCATTTACCGGCCTGCCTCATTGAGTCGGGCGCCAAAGCCCCTTTTGTCCTGACCGGCCGGGATTGCTGCCTGATTTTACGATTAGCAGTCGCCGACGGTTTCATTAAAACAGGAAATCGAATGGTCTGCCTGTTCCGTAATCGCGGTCGGCAAAGTTCCGGTCATAAATGAACCCGAAGCCGTAAGTTGCCCTGAATGCGTTACGCAATACAGCGCGGAACCTGGCGGTGGGGTGCGTCCCGACGTTAATAAGGTCGTTTGGCTTGATAAAGAAATCGGGCTGCTCGCCCATTGCAATCTTGTCCAGGTCCACCATTACTATTTCTTCGCGTTTTTTCCCTATTCTTCTTACAACTTCACATCGCTTTGGCCAGGCCAGCGGCCCGAGCCCGCCCGCGGCGGCAATGGCCATTTTCAAAGTCATTGGCCTGCCCGTTATGTTTATAAATCCCTGGCTGTTAACATTGCCCATAATACAAAATTCACCGATAATATCAACCGGCACGTGGATATTATCCCCAGGTTTAACTACGATGTTGTAGTGGGGGTCGCCGCTGAGCAGCCGGTCCGAGGGCACTCTTATTACTCGTCTCTGTGTGCTGCCGGGGCCGATTTCTCCCCAGCTGGCGACCGGCTGTTCTTCTGCCGGCTCGGTTGGAGCACGCCCGGTCTCTACTTTGCCTTCCTCGAGGCCGGGTGCCGAAGGCGGACCTATCTGAACCGGAACCCACCGGCCGTCTTGGAATATCCATTCTATTCGTGACTCGTCACTTGTTCCTCGCTGCTCGTTTTCCGGCTGAGAGGTGTTCTGTGTGGAACTTTGGCCCAATCCGAGATTGCGGGGTTCGGTTTTTCGGGCGGGGCGGGTTTCGGGGGGTGAGATGTTTTCGGGCGAGGCGATTCGGTTAAGCTCGGAAAGCTCCTCATCCGTAATCATCTCGGCTGACGCAAGAACCAGATTGTTGTTTACCTTCTGTCGGTGTTTCGCATACGGTTTGAGCATCTCCAGCATTTCGTCTCGCGGTTCTTTAACGGGTGCCTCTTTTTTAATCTTCTCTGCCGGACTTTCTGCCGGCTGCACTTGCTCCGATGGGGCCAGCGCCTCTTCACCGGTAATCGGCCGAGACACGTATATGTAGCTTATATTGAACTGGCTTATACCGCCTGCAGTGGCAAGGGCATCGGCCAGTCGATAGTCATACCTGGGTATTGCATATCTGCCGGGCCTGGGAACACCGTTGCCTAATATTGAAAAAACCCGGCTCTGCGACTGTATCAGGGAAACACTTACCGAAGGTTCTTTAAGGATAGTCGGCGAAAGTATCTGGCTTATCTCCTGTTCCAGTTGTGATTCCGTAAGACCCGCCGCTTCAATCACACCGATATCGGGAATCGACAGCTTGCCTGTTTCGGTGATGACGAACTGGTTTGAATACATTATTCCCTGGTTGTACAGTTCGAAGATGTTTACCTGGACGACATCGCCGGGTCCGAAAACGTAGTCGGTCTTATAGGCGACGACATCGGCAGGCGTGGGCTCTTCTCCCGTTTCCCACGCCGGGGGCGTCTCTTCTGCCACGCCGAGGGAATCCAGTATGACGTTGACGGCAGGCACCGGCCGGAATCTGCCTACTTGGGTCGGGTCCCAGAATTTGCTTCCGCAGCCCAATGAGCCGATACACAGAATAACCAATATGCCGGCGCTCATTATGACCCGTGTTTTTCGAATCTCAGCTCTGTGTATTCTCTTCATATCCTCACAGTTGCAGTTACTGACCCTCTTTTTCCTTAATCTTTTGGCTCATCAGAACACAGGTAAACCTGCAAACAGACCAAGCCCTGATTGAAATTATCGGCTTCACAGGTAAGCTGCTTAACCCGCCTCAAGTCCAGCAGTTAAACTTTTGTAAATGCCCTCCCTGGCATCAAAATCTAAGAGCATAGGGTGATAAAAATACCCCTTCAAGCGTGTTATTAACGGTCAATATACTGAAAAACAGGGGCATTTGTTCGCTGGCAGACGGGGTATTTTTCGCTGCCGAATCGCGGGCCCCATAATAAAAAAATTAACAAAGCAGCAAGAACGCTTTTTTTCGCTTCCCGGCGTCAGGAAACCCTTGCCAGGAGCGTAAAAATAATGTTTAGAAATGGTTCCTGCCCCCTTTTTCCTGATATCACCAGTTGAAGGTCTTTTGCCAGGCCTTTTTTAGCGAATTTATTTCTGCGTCTATGACTTTTTCGCCTTTTTGGTCCTTTATTATTAATAACTGGGTATCGGTTACGCATCCGAGTTGTCCGAATGGTAAATCCAGCATCAATTTGGCAAAAACGTCGTATTTTTCCGGCTCGACCTCGACGATATATCGTGAATTCGATTCGCTGAACAATTGAGAATCTGTTCGGTCGCAGTTCTTAGTTTTGGGCAGGCCTCGCAGGTCGGTCTCGATACCGAATCCGCCTGCAAACGCCATCTCGGCCAGTGCAACCGCCAGCCCCCCTTCCGAACAGTCGTGACAGCTTGCGACTAATCCTTTGGCTATCGACTCAGAAATTTTGCGTGCGATTTTCGGGGCCATTTTGAGGTCAACTGTCGGAACACATCCCGTTATTTGCGGCTCATTTTTTTCGAGCGACGAGTAGTGCGAGCCGGCAAGCTCGTTTTTTGTCTGGCCCACGATAAAAAGCAGATTGCCCGGCCGTTTGACGTCCATTGTTACGCATTTGCCGACGTCATCGACTATTGAAATCGCGCTTATCAAGAGCGTCGAGGGAATCGATATTCGCGTTCCATCGTCCCGCCGGAATTCGTTATTGAGAGAGTCCTTGCCGGATATGAAAGGCGCGTCGAATGCGATTGCCCCGTCGTAGCAGGCCTGTGCCGCTCGCACCAATGAGCCGAGGGTTTCGGGCCTTGTGCAATCGCCCCAGCAGAAGTTGTCCAATAGCGCGATGCGGTCGGCCCTTGCGCCCACGCATACGAGGTTTCTGACTGCCTCGTCTATTCCCGATAATGCCATCCGGTACGGGTCTCCCGATTTGTCAGGATCTCCATAGCATGGATTCATACCGCAACTGATTGCGACACCTCGGTCCGAGTCGTACTTGGGCCTGATGACCGCCGCGTCGCTAGGTCCGTCGTTGCTTGTGCCGGTCAGCGGTTTTATCACCGAAGCGCCCTGCACCTCGTGGTCATACTGCCGAATTACCCATTCCTTGCTCGCGACGTTATAACTTGACAGGATAGCCAATAATTCGTCGTTGTAATTCTGTTTTTCTTCCGTTCTGTGTCCTGTGTCTTCCGTCTTCCTGGATGTCCATACGGCTTTACGGGAATACTTCGGTACGCCGTCGTGCAGAAATTCCATATCGAGCTGGCCGACCTGTGTCCCGTCGTATCGCAGGCGCAGCTTTTTATCGTTCGTGAATTTACCGATGACGGTGGCCTCGACGTTTTCGCCGGCGAAAATCTTCATTATCGCGTCTAAGTTTTCCGGTTTTACGGCGACCACCATTCGCTCCTGTGCCTCGCTTATCCAGATTTCGGTGTAGTTAAGCCCAGCGTATTTTAGCGGGACCTTTTCGAGGTCAACCTCGGCGCCGAGCTGTTGTCCCATTTCGCCGACCGCGCTGGACAGCCCCCCTGCCCCGCAATCGGTTATTGCGTCATACAGACCCTGCTCGTTGGCCTGAACGAGGACGTCTAACATTTTTTTCTCGGTGATGGCGTTTCCGATTTGCACGGCGTGCGAGAAAATCGTCTCGTGCTCGTGCGTCATCTCGCCCGATGAGAACGTCGCGCCGTGAATTCCGTCTCTGCCTGTTCTGCCGCCGACGACGATGATGAGATTACCCGCCTGGGGGTGCTTGAAGCACTTGTTTTTGTCCATTATGCCTATATTGCCGCAATAGACCAGCGGATTGGCTAAGTATCTGTCGTCGAAGTATATCGCACCATTGACGGTTGGTATTCCCATCCTGTTGCCGTAGTCCCGCACACCCTCGACGACGCCTTTCATAATTCGTCTGGGGTGCAGCACGCCTTTGGGGAGGTCTTCGAGTTTCATATTCGGGTCGCCGAAGCAGAATATATCGGTGTTTGCAATTGGTCTTGCGCCTAATCCGGTGCCCATCGGGTCTCGTAGCACGCCGCCGATGCCTGTTGCCGCGCCGCCGTAGGGGTCGAGCGCGGAAGGGTGATTATGCGTCTCGACCTTAAAGCAAACAGCACTTTTCTCGTCGAATTCGATGACGCCGGCGTTGTCCGCAAAAACGCTTATACACCAGGGCTTGTTCAACTCTTTGGTTGCTTTGAAAACGGTTTCTTTGAGCAGGTTGTCAAAGTGAATTTGTTGCCCGTTGAAATCCATATCGATTTCGCTTTTTAGCGTTTTATGGACGCAGTGCTCGCTCCAGGTCTGCGCGATTGATTCGAGCTCGATATCTGTCGGCTCGCGTTTAATCCGGCGGTAATAATCCTGAATGGCCTTCATCTCGATGATGTTGAGGAACAGGTCTTTTTCCTTGCTCAATCGAACAAGCCCCTCGTCGTCAAGCTCTCGTATCGGCCAGTGCACAAGCTTCAGCTCGTATGGCTTTATATGCGGGCTTGGCGGCTCGGCCTCGTTGCCGATAACGCAGACCTCGATGCAGTCGTTGGCTAAGATTTTTCTGGCAATCGTATCTATCTGCTTATTATTGAGATCTCCGAGCAGAACATATTTGCGTGCCGTGCGGACGGTTTCGGGTGTTGCGCCCAGGTCCTTCATTGCGTTTGTCACGGATTCGGCGACCGGGTCGGTAACGCCGCTTTTGAGGTGCACCTCGAGCAGCGTCGCCTTTGCAAGTCCCGCCGGCGCACCGCTTCTGCCGATGTAAAAATCCTCACACACGGGGTCTGCCAGCAGCTCCTTCGCAAGTCGCTGTGCGAAATTGTCGTCGAGGTCCGCCTCGATAAGGTAAACCCGTGCGAACTGCACTGCCTCGATGGTGCTTATACCTGATTCCTTTATGTCGCTTAGGACGCCCGCACCCTGCACGTCGGCAAAGCCGGGTCTGTTGAAAACCTCAATTCGCCACTGCTTCACAATAATGGTTCCTCACAAAATGTCAGGGGTTGAAAGTTCAGCCAATTTTAATGCGGGGCGATTGGGTCGTCAAGAAACGTGATATTTGCAGATATTACGTTATTTCGTTTCTTTTCATTTTGTATTCAATCAGTTTGCCGCGTTTTGCTTTTGCGGCTTCGAGAAGTTTTTCAATTTTTTTTCTGTCGCCGGAGCGAATCGCTTTTTTAAGTTTGGCAAACTCGCCCGTCAGCCGGTCGATGCCGCGGGAGATATTTTTTTCGTTTGTCAAAAGGACGTCGGCCCAGATATTGGCCGGACCTGAGGCGATGCGGGAGCTGTCCATAAATCCCTTGCCGGCGAGTTTAAGCTCTTCCGGGCTGCTGGCGTTGACTAAGGCGACGGCCGTGATATGCGGAAGGTGGCTGACATTTGCGAAGATTCGGTCGTGTTCGGCCGGCGGCATAACTTTGACAACGCAGCCCAGCGCAGACCAGAAATCTTTGAGTAAACGTAGCGATTTTTTATTGGTTGTTTTCGTAGTTGTCAGGACACACAGCGCCCTGTAAAACAGGTCGTCTCTGCCGAACTCGATTCCTCTTTGCTCTGAGCCGGCTATGGGGTGTGAGCCGATGTAGCTGACGGTTTCGGGAAGGTGTTTGGCCGCCCATTGATGGGGCCTGATTTTGGTTGAGCCGACGTCGGTAACGATTGCTCCGGCGGGCAGGGCGTCGGCAATTTGACGGAATATGCCTTCGAAAGTGGATATCGGAGTTGCCAGTATAACGATATCGGCATCAGCGACGCTGGCGCGCATATCATCGAATATCTCATCGGCGACTTTGAGCTGGCGGGCCTTTGCTCTGGTCGATGGCCGATGGGTAAAGGCGGCGGTTTTGACGCCGGTTAACGCCCGCGATACGGCCAGACAAATTGAGCTGCCCAAAAGCCCCGTTCCGATAACAGTCACTTTCCTTAACTGCCGCATAGCAAAGACCTTACGAAAGCTATTGATTGTGACACGGCCGTCCCGGCCGTGCTTTCACGGGCGTCAATCCCGTGCCACGAGAATAGCGGCTTTATGGCATTGATGTCAATTTTTTTCTTTCAATTCGGTGTTGTTAATGCTATTATGGTTGCTCACTCGATAAATACCAAGTAGATACCGAAGGGCAAACTAATCAGTTCCGGTACACTGGGACTGTGTAATTGGTTGATTGAGAGCTAATGGCAAAACTGAGAATTAACAATAATCCCGATAAAATCGGGAACGGCGATTACCTCGATTTCGAGAATAAGGTGGCTGACTTCGATCGCCAAATAAACGAACTTCGCCGGCTGAGCTCCCAAAAGGGCATCGACTATTCAGCCGAGATTCGCCGGCTCCAGGTTCAGCAGGTGGCCGAGCTTAAGCAGGTTTATTCGAACCTGACTGCTTGGCAGACGGTGCAGGTCGCCCGGCATCCGAAAAGACCCCTGCTGCCGGACTATATCGGCGCGATGGTCAAGGACTTTCGCGAACTGCACGGCGACAGGTGCTTCGGCGACGACGGTGCCATCGTCACGGGCCTCGGCCGGATAGGGAGGGAGAAGGTTTTGGTTGTAGGCCAGAACAAGGGCCGGTCCCTGAAAGAAAAAGCGGCGTGCAACTTCGGCTGCGCAAACCCGGAGGGTTATCGCAAGGCGCTTGCCAAGATGAAATTCGCCGCCAAATTCGGAATCCCGATTGTTACGCTTATCGATACGCCCGGCGCTTACCCCGGTATCGGTGCGGAAGAGCGCGGCCAGGCACAGGCAATCGCGGTCAATCTGTTCGAGATGTCGCGCCTGCCTGTGCCGATAGTCTGTATCTGTATCGGCGAGGGCGGCTCAGGCGGTGCTCTCGGTGTAGGCGTGGGTGACCGGCTGGCTATGCTCGAATTCGCCTACTACTCGGTCATCTCCCCGGAAGGTTGCGCCGGCATCCTCTGGCGGGACGGCTCACAGGCGCCCGAAGCGGCGGAGGCCCTGAAGCTCACAAGCAAAGACCTGATGAAGCTCAAACTCATCGATGATATAATCGCCGAACCGCTGGGAGGCGCTCATCGAAGCGTCCACGATACCGTTTACAACGTGGAGCAATACGTCATCAGGACCTTGGCGGTCCTCAGGCGAACAAAAGCCGAAACCCTTCTGGACAACAGATATAAAAAGCTGAGGGTATTAGGCAGCGACCCGACGGCGGTTCTGCGGTCGCACAAGATAGAGACAGTCAAATCCCCCGCCGACAAATCAAAATCCATCTCCGCAAAGGTATAAACTTCACAAGTAACGAGCCACGAGTTGTTATTAGGGTTCCTGTTTTTGCATCAGCTCGATGATTTCAGCTTTTGCGGGCATCGCGTCCACCGAGCCGAATTTCGTACAGGCCAGCGCCCCTGCTGCCGAGGCGAACTTTACGGCCTTTCGCAGGTCGTCCCCGACGGCCAGTGAAGCGGCCAGGGCCCCGGCAAAGGCGTCGCCTGTGCCTGTGTGGTCAACCAGGTCGATTCTATAAGCGGGAATGTGGTCTGCGGCGTTTCTATCGACCACCATACAGCCGCGTCTGCCCATCGTTATCACCGCGGCCTGCGCTCCCCTTGCGACAAGGTCGGAGCCGACCAGCTTTGCGGTACGGATGTTGGTGCTGGAGCGCTCGCTGATTAAAGCCGCCTCGTAAAGGTTGGGTATCATTACATCCACCGAGAAAAATTCTGCCTGCAGCTCCTTCTGCTCTTCGGGTATTTCAGAGACGGACGCCCCTATCGCGCCGGCCGGGTCAAGTATAACTTTTTTGCCGTGGAGC
Source organism: uncultured Pirellulales bacterium (assembly GCA_964536225.1). Taxonomy (GTDB): domain Bacteria; phylum Planctomycetota; class Phycisphaerae; order Sedimentisphaerales; family Anaerobacaceae; genus Fen-1362. The sequence continues at coordinate 20,472 of CAZHVR010000012.1, read as the reverse complement.
TTGGCTATTGTAATTGCCTTGAGAACCGGCTCACTGGGCAGCCGGGCGTGTATCAGGCACGCATCCGCTTCGGCAATTACCTGTTCAGCCGCCTCTATGTCCTGCGCAACGAGTGCGGTATTTGCACCCTCGTATCGTATGCAGGCGTTTTCTCCCTTCGTGTCCACAAGCGTTAATATTACACCGGTGTTTTTTGCGTTGGCGGTGAAGACGTAATCGATATTTACGCCGAACTGCTGCAGGACGGCTTTTATCGTCTCTCCGAACGGGCAATTGCCGATTTTGCCGACTAATCGCACGTCACAGCCGCATAGCGCCGCCTCGATGGCCTGATTAACTCCCGGCCCCGTCGCAGTGTATGATAACGCGGTGCCTGCCGAACTTTGTCCGGCCGCCGGAACCTGCGAGCACTTCGCGGCCATATCCACATAAGCGCTGCCGACCACGACAACTTTTGGATTCCTTCCCGGCATTTACGTCCTCATAATTCCATTTACTATTTATTATCTTCTATTTTACCTCGCTGCGGCAGATTAATACACAGCAATTTGTCTCACAGATTAGCCGATGGCTGCCGAATAGAAAACAAAAAATTGAAATTTACGGCTGCCCGCGGGCGAATTTCGTTTATTACTCGGGAGCCGGCTCCCTGGAGCGCCTCGTGGGGCGTTCCCTGGTCCGTTCACGCTCGGCCTGGTCAGGCCGTTCTCTTCTCGTCCTGTCGCGCAGCTCAATTCGTTCGTCTTTGAGTTTTTCTTCGAGCTGCGCCAAACGCTCCCTTCTTTGCTGAAGCACGAGAGTTACCGCTTTGACTGTTTGCTCGGCGTTTTCCGATTCCGCAAGCTTTCGGATGAACAGAAGTTCTGCGGTGACCAGTTCTTCAATCGCCCGGGCAAGCTCCGTTTTTTGTGTGGATTGCCCCAGCCATGTCTGCTCCTCGCTTCTGGTTTCGATGTTCATACGGTTGATTTCCCGCTGGAAGGAGTTGAAATCCGTTATGTCCGGGGCGTTTGCCTCTTCCGGCAATTTCGGGGCCGCTGTCGGTGTCTCGACTGGTTCTGCTGTCAGTTCGCCGCCGGCAGGCTTGGTTGAGGCCGCCGGAGGCGTCAGGGTCCATTCGGTTATTTTGCCCTGCTCATCGAGCGAGAATGTCATATTCAGTGTTCCGCCGCTGAATTGCACAGGGAAAGTCGCCCTGTTGGGGCCTATTATCTTGCCGGGGCCGAGTTTTTCCGCCCTGCCGAACTGCGCAAGTGCGGGCCGGGATAGCGCGTTAATAGCGGTCGAAAAGTCGGTTCCTGCGGGGATCGTGGCCAACCACATTGGCGAAAAATCATCACGTTCGAAACGGCCTGTTTGCAGCGACCTTAAAAGTTTTTGTGCCACGGTATCAAATTCGGCAATTGTCCGCTGCTGACCGGCGTTTTTTACGTCATTGGTGCCGGGCAGGATTTCACCGCCTCTGAGCTGCTGTTCTATTCCCATTGTGGCGGTTGTTTCTGGCAATGACCCCTGTGCGTAAAGCTTGATATTCAAGCTGAGGTACATTATTACTGTAATCAGCGTTAACCCTTTGTTTTTCTGAAAATTCATTTAATTGCCTCTCTAAATTACAAAATGATTCGTTGTTTTATACTTCTTCAGCGTTTACTACGCCGATTCTTTCCATAATTCTATCAAATTCTTCGAGGGAATGAAACTCAATGACGATTCTGCCGCACCTGCCGTTCTTTCGGGTCTCGATTGCTACGTTGGTTCCGAGCTCTTTGCTCAGCCGACTTTCGAGGTCCGTTATATGGGCCGGTCTCGCGCGCGAGGCGTTTTTTTTCGGGTCGTTGGCGGTTGTGTATTTTCGCACTAAACGCTCGACCTCCCGGACGCTTAGCCGGCCTGCCATAGCACGGTTGGCAAGCTTGCGCCGCAGCTCATCCGTCGGCAGAGCCAGTATAGCGCGAGCATGGCCCATAGTAAGCTGCCCGTCAATAAGCATCTGTCTGATTTCGGCAGGTAAATCCAGCAATCGTAAATAGTTAGCTATCACCGACCTGTCCTCGCCCAATCGGCTGGCGGCTTCGACCTGAGTAAGCGAAAGACCATTCAAATAACTTTGGTATGCGTTGGCCCGCTCAATCGGGTTCAAATCCGCACGATGAATATTTTCGATAAGAGCAAGCTCAAGCAGCTCCTCGTCTCTGACTGGGCGAACGATAGCGGCAATCTTCTCCAGGCCTGCTAATTTCGCGGCCCGCCAGCGTCTCTCGCCTGCGATTAGCTGATAAAAATTCCCTACAGGCCTGACAATAATCGGCTGAATTACCCCGTTTGTCTTGATTGACCGGGCCAAATCCGCAAGCTCTTGTTCGTTCCAAAGGAAACGAACTTGCTGAGGATTTGGCTTAATTTCATCGATTTTAATCTCACGGAAGGAAATGCCTAAGTTCTTATCCGACAAAGCATTAGGGTCTATTTCGGCTATCGGAATAGGAAGAGGTTTTTCCTGTGGCAGCGAGGTTATAGGACCTAGAAGAGATGCCAGGCCCCTGCCTAAATGTCTGGGTTTTTCCGTTTTTTCCGTCATTTTACGCTCCTTTGATTAAAAGATTTACCACTAAGACACAAAAGTTTCTTGTTTTTAGTTAATTACGCCCTTTTCCATATTTCGGTATTTTTAGCTAAACCTCTACAGCGGATGCAAGTAAAAAATCTTGGTTTCGATAAAAAGTTTCACGTGAAACACCGGCTCCTTGGTTGCGGGTAATGAGCTGGTCTTTTCAGCACAGACCTGAATAGCTTCCGATTCGAGGGAAGGTTTGGCCGTTAATTTTCTGGCGATAAGCAAAGGCGATAAGCGCGCTGTGAGAATAGCCGCTCCAACTTATCTTGGTCTTGAACGCGGAGCAGCGTGTTTGCGGTATTTGCTTTGACGGACATCGAATGTTTAACGTGGTCGACGCCGGAAAATTGTAAACAGCTCAATTGCTCATCAGCATTCGGTTTTTTTGTTTGTCTGGATTTCGCGTACTCGTGTCAATTCTAAAAGCGGGACTTAACAAGTTTTAAGAATGTTGTTCGGCTACGATGGCTACGGGCAAATCCTAATGTTATTGTTTAGCAGTAAAGTGTTGTAAAACGTAAAAAACAATTGAGATTTGATGGCAGTCCTGGTGAGCGTAGAGCTTTATTAGACAGCGGGGTGTTTCACGTGGAACAGAAGAGTAAGCCGTGATTTTGATTTTCTCTGCTCCACGAAAACATAACTATTGTTTGGTATATTTATACCATATTTTTGTTGAGGATATAAGCCGTCCTATAAAAACGCGTGCAAGCAGAGAAAACGGGCTAAAAAGATATTTGGGTAGTTTAACGAGGATGTAAGTCGGGGCGGAGAATATCCTCGGGGCTGGGCTGGACCAAATCAGCAGTAACGTTTTCCGGTGAAGTCATAGTTTTGGAGGGTTCGACGGATGTTTGGCTTGCGAGTATAACTTGCGGCTGGGGGTAAACATTCGGGTCTATAGGTATAAACTCATCAACAAAGCTGCTGGAATGCATAATTGTAATGAGTTTTTCGAGGGCGAGTATAGCAGCGACAAAAGCCAATGCGCCTGCGGCCTCAGGATCTCCAAGAATCGTATTGATTAAAGCCACCAGCAGGACGATGGATAGAATCGACTCACCCAGGGCATCCATAATTCCAAGGGCAGTGTTGCGGGTATAGAAATATCCGCCGCCCGGAAAGATGACCGACAATCGGCGGGCCTTGACTTTGTTTTTGAATTCGAGCGAGCAGTGCGGGCAGGCATAATAACCCTTAACCAGCGGTTTCGTGCATCGCGGGCACAGGTGGGCCCGTTCGAGCATCGGGCTTTGCCGGCCTTCTAAGGTAATATTTTTAAGAATCGCTGCGATTTTCTTTCTTGCTGCGCCGGGGATTGCCTGGAATTTTTCCAGGTTGCCGTTTTTGTAGCCGGCCGAAAGAGCCGAGCGTTTGATTTGCAGCGATGAGCAATCCGCGTAGAGAATTTGCGCGATTGATTTTCGGTAGGCGAAGTTGGATTTTGTCGGTATATGGAACACCCGCCTGTCGGTAAAGACGAACAGGCATCGTTTGAGCAGGTAAATCCACGCCCCGGTCAGCAGCTGCTCGATAGCCGAGAATGGTGAGCAGCCGGAGGTTATGAAAAGGATTTTTTCGCCCGGTTCGAGAAAAGGCGAGAGGAAGCCGAGCTTGCCTAAACGTTTTCGCTGTTGTTTTTCAAGGCGTTTTTTGTATCTGCCTTTATGGTCCGAAAACAAAACGGCAGTATCGACGGGCAGGCCTTGTATTTGCTGCGTTTCTGCCTGTGGGCAGATGTTTTGTTTCATTTCGAGTGTTTGAGCAGACATTTTTTGGACTCCTTAATTGTTTGCCGTATATCGACCCAAAAAGGCAGTTGTCTTACTGAAAACAGCTTTTTTGCGGCGAGTTTGTGCCGTCAGCTGGCAGGGGGCTGCGGTTCAGCGGGAGCGCCAGCCGGTGGCCAGTGCGTCTTCAAGTTCGGGCACAGGGCCGTGACCGGGTGTCTTGTCGGTTATCACTTTGACGTGCCGGGGTTTAGGGATGAATTCTTCGACGCATTTGCTTGAAAACAGCATTGAAGACAATTTTTTTAGAACCAGAATAAAAGCGCACACCCAGATGGTATGGCCGAGAAGCGTCTTGTCGGCCCCGCTGCTCATAAAGAACGCAACGGATATAAGAGCCAGCAGGGTCGCAAAAATGATTTCCATAGCGGCATCCACAAGGCCGAGGAAAGGATGCCTCGTGTAGAAATAGCCGCCGCCCGGAAAGATGATCGAAAACAGCACGGACCATACTTTTCTTTTGAACCTCAGCGAGCAGTGAGGGCAGGTGTAATAGTTTTTTATCAGGGGCCTCGTGCATACCGGGCACAGGGGCGTCCTTTCGAGCGCTATACTCGCCATGCCTTCGAGCGACATATTGCTGAGCAGCGACCTGATTTTCTTTTTGCTTTTAGAGTCGATACAGCGGAATTTTTCGGTCCGTCCGCTTTTATATTTTGCGGTCAGCGTAGAGCCCCACATTCTAAGACGAAGACAATCGGTATATAGAATTTGTGCAATAGAGCAGTGGTAGGAGCGGTCTATCGTGGGTATGTGCAGGATGCGTCTGTCGGTGAAAGCAAATAAAGAGCGTTTTAGCGGCTGAAGAAAGGCGCCGGTGAGCACCTGTTCGACTGCGGAAGCGTGAGAGTAGCCGTTGAAAATGAACAGGATTTTTTCGCTTCGTCCAAGAAACGGGGCAATGGGGCCGAGCCTGGCAAGAAGCTTTCGCTGATTTTGCTCCATTTTTTTGCTGTGTATACCTTTATGGTCCGAAAACAAAACGGTGGTATCGACAGGCAGACCATAAAGACGCTCGACGGGAGCGTTACGGGTGAGGTTCGGCTTTATTGGAGAGGTCAAAGTAAACATTTTTTAATTCTCACACTTTACACGTAAATATCGGCCAGCGGGGGATGACAGATAATTTGTGATGTGAAAAATAATAGCACGCGTCACTGTTTTTTGTTTAAAATCAGCGGTATGCGGGCTGTGATACAAAGAATAATAACGGCGGGCGTCGAGGTTGACGGGCGAATCGTGGGCCGAATCGGCAGGGGGCTGCTGGTGTATTTGAGCGTAGGCAGGGCCGACAGCGACGGGGAAGCCGGGTTTATGGCCGAAAAGCTTGTGGGATTGAGGATATTTGCCGACGAAGCGGGAAAAATGAATCGCAGCATTCGGGACGTCGGGGGGGAGATTTTGTTAATAAGCAATTTTACGCTCCACGGCGACTGCCGCAGGGGGCGTCGCCCCGGTTTTGACGCCGCGGCCGAACCGGAAACGGCAAAACGGCTGTATGAAAAAACGGCGCAATTGATTAGCGAGGCGGGCGTTAAAGTCGCCAAAGGCGTTTTTGGCGCTTATATGCAGGTCAAAAGTGTCAACGATGGGCCGGTAACATTTCTTTTGGACAGCTCTCGTTTATTTTAGCGGCTCGACCTTGCTCATCAGGAGGAGATATAAAATCTGCGTTACCAGCTATTTTAATCAAAGTTTGCCGGAGTATTTGTCGAAAGTAGTTGGGTTTGCATGCCGCAGGCAGGTTTGCCCGGCGGAATTTATTCGCCGCAGGTAGAATTTAGTTGTGGCGGGCGAACAGAAGCTTATAATCTTGCAGCCGAATTTTACGTATATATTGTTGAACTCGGCTTCGATGAGTTTAATATGGTTAGTTAGCAGGCAACGAGATTGACAAATTTGAAATCCCTGCCGAATACGCGCAGGGGCAGGCAGGTTTAGAACGATGGCAAAGGCAAAACGAAAAGGCAGTAGAAACGGATTAAAGCCGGCGGACATAGAAAAGTTCCGTCAGCTTTTACTCGCCAAGCGCAGCGAGATACTCGGCAACGTGACCGTTATGGAGGACGAAACCTTCAAGAAGGAGCGCAGCGAGCTGTCGAGTATGCCCTTTCATATGGCCGACGCCGGCTCGGACAACTTCGAGCAGGAATTCGCGCTGGACCTGATGGACAGCGAAAAGAAACTGCTTGTCGAGATAAACGAGGCGCTTAGGCGAATCGAAGAAGGCGCGTATGGAGTTTGCGAGGGCAAGGGGGAGAACATCCCCAAGGCCCGGCTAAATGCGATTCCCTGGGCGAGGTATTGTGTCACGTGCGCCGAATTGAAGGAGAAAGGCCAGCTCGTTGAAAACGAGGTCGAAGAAACCGGCGAGATACCCGATTACGAAGCCGGCGGCGACGACAAACCCGACGACGACGAAGAGTCCGGCGACGAGAGTGAAGACGAACCTGAAGAAGAGTCGGACAGCGAGGAATAATTTATCTTTTCTTCGTCCCATTTCCCTAAGATAATTGCATTTCTACCAGTTCAGGCCGTGCTTTCCACCTGGAAATATTGAATTGACGTGTGCCTGTCGCAATCATAAACTTGCAACTTTACTTATCCTGATTTTTCGGGAGATACTGCGGTGGAAGGAGCTATAAACAAGGCCCAGGGGCTAATTGAAGCGATGGCGTATATTCGCAAGTTCCGGGGTAAGATAGTGGTGGTGAAATTAGGCGGCAGCGTCCTCGACGAAGAGCGTCTGCAGAGGAAGCTCTTGACCGACGTGGCGTTTATGTCAACGGTCGGGATACGGACGATAATCGTTCACGGCGGGGGCAAGGCGATAACCCGCGCGATGAACGAGGCGGGCCTGCAGCCGGTCTGGGTTCAGGGCAGACGCTACACCGACGAACGGACGCTGCGAATCGTCGAGCATACGCTGGTGCACGGCGTAAATGAGCCGCTGTGTAAAATCTTAGGCGAGCTGGGTTGCCGGACAATGGGGCTGCATACCTTGAGCAGCTGCGTGCTGTTTGCCGAACAATTGCGGCTCGAAGGCCCGGACGCACGCAAGATTGATTTGGGTTTCGTGGGTAAAGTCACGGACGTCAATGCCCAGCTTTTAAAGACCCTGTGCGCTGACGGCACTATCCCTGTGATTGCGTCGGTGGCGATGGACCAGTTCGGCGGGACGCTAAACGTCAATGCCGATAGCGCGGCCGGCAAGGTCGCCGCGGCGGTCGAGGCCGAAAAACTGGTTATGGTTAGCGATACCCACGGAATTCGCAGGGACATTAACGATCCCGACAGCTGGGTGTCGAGCTTGAATGAGCAGCAGATTAAGGAAATGATAGATGCCAAAATTATCACCGATGCGATGTTCCCGAAGGTCGAGGCGTGCCTGACAGGGCTTGCGGCCGGTGTGAAAAAGGCGCATATCATCGACGGGCAGATTGAACATTCGCTGCTGCTGGAAATTTACACGGACAAAGGAGTGGGAACGGAAATTGTGAAGTAAGTCCGCCGAAGGTGGATAAAAATTTAGAATGGAGAATTTAAAAGTAAGATGACTACGCAGGAAACGATTGAGCTTTACAATAAATATGTAATCGCAAATTACCCCCGGCTTCCGCGTGTCGTTGTCAAAGGCCAGGGCAGTTATTTTTACGACGCCGAGGGCAACAAAATACTGGATATGTTCCCCGGCTGGGCGGTAAGCGGGATAGGCCATTGCCATCCGAAGGTGGTCGAGGCGATTCGCAAACAGGCGGGCGAGCTTCTGCATATCGATAACACCTTTTATTCCGAGCAGCAGGGCGAGCTGTCAAAGCTGCTGAGCGAGCGCGGCTTCGGGGGCAAATGCTTTTTCTGCAACAGCGGGGCGGAAGCCAATGAGGCGGCTTTGAAGCTGGCACGGTTAGCGACGGATGAGAGCAAATACAAGTTTATCACCGCCGAGGGCAGCTTCCACGGCCGGACGTTCGCGACGGTTACGGCGACGGCCCAGCCGAAATACCACGAGGGATTTCTGCCTTTGCTGCCGGGCTTTGTTTATGTGCCGTTCAATGATATTAAGGCGCTTGAGTCGGCGTTCAGCGATGAGGTCTGTGCGGTCATGGTCGAGCCGATTCAGGGCGAGGGCGGCATCAACGTCGCGACGAAAGAATACCTGGAAACCATTCGCCGGCTGTGCGACAAGAACGGTGCAGTGATGATTTTAGACGAGGTGCAGACCGGTATGGGACGGACGGGCAAATGGTTTGCGTATCAGCATTATGACATCGAGCCGGACATTATGACTATGGCCAAGGCGCTGGGAGGCGGAGTGGCCATCGGCGCGATGATGGCAAAAGAGGAAGTGGCAGCCAAATTAGTGCCGGGCAAGCATGCATCGACGTTCGGCGGAAATTGTCTCGCCTGTGCGGCCGGCGTCGCGGTTGTCGAGGCAATCGAAGAGGACAAGCTGCTGGATAACGCAGTCGAGATGGGCGAGTATGCAAAGCAGAAATTGACGCAGCTCAAAGAAAAGCACCCGATAATCGATTCTGTCCGCGGGATTGGGCTTATGATTGGCGTGCAGTTAACGGCCCCGGGCGGTAAGATTGTCGATAAGTGCCTGGAAAAGGGCCTGCGCATCAACTGCACGAATAATACCGTGCTGCGTTTTATGCCGGCGATGATTGTTACAAAAGAACAGATTGATGAGGCGATAAACATCCTCGACAGCGCTATGGACGAGACAAAATGAAACATTTTTTGTGTATAAGCGAATGTTCGGCTGAAGAGCTCAATGAACTGCTTGATTTGAGCGTTTCGCTGAAGAAGCTCTACAAGAGCGGCGGACGGGACGTGTGCTTAGGCGGCAAGGTTCTGGCGATGGTTTTTGAGAAGCCTAGCTTGCGGACTAGAATCAGCTTTCAGGTTGCGATGACGGACCTGGGCGGCTCGGCGATATTCATCCGCCCCGAGGATGTCGGCGGCATAGGCAAACGCGAGCCGATTAAGGATATGGCGCGGGTGCTCAGCAGATATGTTGACGGCATAATGGCGCGGACGTTCGAGCACGATACAGTTATTGAGCTTGCCAAGTTCGCAACTGTGCCCGTGATAAACGCCCTTACTGACTGGTCGCACCCCTGCCAGGTGATGGCCGACGTGCTTACAATCAAGGAGCACCTCGGCCGGCTCGCCGGCGTCAAGATTGCATACATAGGAGACGGTAACAACGTCGCCCGCTCGCTGGCGTTCGTCGCGGCCAAGCTCGGTATGAGGGTGACCGTTGCCTCGCCGAAGAATTACGAGCTTGACTGGGGCACAATCGAAAAGGCAAACGGCATAAAAGCCGACAGCGTCTCGATTACCAATAACCCCGTTAAGGCGGTCGCCGGCGCGGACGTCGTTTATACGGATACCTGGGTAAGTATGGGCCAGGAGGACGAAAAGCAAAAGCGCATCAAAGAATTCAAGGGCTTTCAGGTCAATTCAGAGCTGCTCAAATCGGCGCCCGAAGGCGCGAAGATTATGCACTGTCTGCCCGCGTATCGCGGCTGCGAAATCACCGACGACGTCGTCGAGTCGCCCGATTCGATTATTTTTGACCAGTCCGAGAACCGCCTTCACTTCCAGCGGGCGTTGGTTAAGAAATTAATGAGTCCTTCGGCTTAGTAATCAAATGTCACGCAGAATACTTGTAGCTACGACCAATCCAGGCAAGCTGAGGGAGATACGGCAGATGCTGGGAGGGGACATTGACTGGGTGGGGCTGTCCGACTTTACGAATATTACTGAAATTGAAGAGGACGGCGCAACGTTTGCCGCCAACGCCCGAAAAAAGGCGCTTGGCTACGCAAAGGCGACCGGGCTTTGGACGCTCGCGGATGATTCGGGGCTGGTTGTCGATGCGCTGGGTGGACAGCCGGGAGTGAAAAGCGCGCGGTTCGCCGGCGCGCAGGATAAAGACAGGAAGATTATCGACCATAAGAATTTCGAGAAGGTTTTGGAAATGCTGGAGGGTGTTCCGAAGGAAAAACGGACGGCGCGTTTTGTGTGCTGCCTGTGTCTGGCAAGTCCCGAGAAAGTCCTGGTTGAGACAGAAGGCATATTAGAGGGTGAGATATTGACCGAGCCGATGGGCGAGAACGGATTCGGCTACGACCCCATCTTTTGGATTGAAAAGTGTGAAAAAACGGTCGCCCAGCTCGGTTCTGAACAAAAAAATGCTATCTCCCACCGCGGCAACGCAATTTTTAAGCTAAAACCGCTTATAAAACGTTTACTGGCGGGCTTTATAGACGCTGCTCAGGATGGGTAAATACTGCCCTGCACGCTGTTTTTTTCGCGTCGGGCGTCAAAAATGGTGTTTTTTTCTGCGCGTTTTGGTGTTTGGCCTTGAACGCTCATAACTCCTTTGATACAATAACGATGTGCACACCCCGGATTTTTTGGTTTGTTAAGGAGATGTGCTGAAATGCGAAGGTCGTTTCAAGATAACCAACCCGGACCTGCCCGCCGTAGCCCCGATAAACGACATCGGGACGAAGATGGATTTACCTTAGTTGAGCTTCTGGTTGTTATTGCGGTCATCGCGCTGTTAATGGCGATACTTTTGCCGGCATTGACAAAGGCAAGGGAGCAGGGCAAACGGGCGGTCTGTCTTATTCAAATCAAACAATTGCAGCTTGCCTGGAATATGTATTGCGAAACTAACGCCGGAAAGATGCCGTCTTCTGACATTTACTATAATTGGGCGGCGACTACCTCAGTTGGTGCAAAGGCCAGCCAATGCCGCGGCTGGTACGAGTGGCCTCACGACTGGCCGCATGCCCGCGTAGTGCCCTGTACACCGGACGGAAAGAGCGTTATGTACGACCACGCGCGCAGCTGGGGTTGTGTCGAAAGTGGCACCTGCGATAAAGATGACTGGCAGCACTCTATAGCCGAAGGAGCGTTATGGAAATATATCGAGGACTACAAGGTTTACGGCTGCCCGGTCGGTATGAAGGGGGAATATGTGACATATACAATGGTTCATTCTATGAATGCTTTTCCGGACGTGGACGGGGTTGACAAGACAAAAGTGATGAGCAATGTAAATTCCATTAAAAGGACAAGCGAAAGAATTGCCTTTCTTGACGAAGGAAGGTCCGGTCAGGGGGCATACCTGGTTAATTATTACCATGGCCAATGGATGGATGCGCCTGCTATGCGGCACGGCAAGGGGACGAATTATTCTTTTCTTGACGGGCACTCCGAATACAGGAAGTGGACAGACCTGCACACGCTTGACTGGGACCCCGCGAACAAATATGGTTTTGCCGCTCAGAACCCGAAACCTCCTTTGACTAAGGTTGACGATTGTGATTGTGATTTGCGATGGCTTTGCAAAGGTGCCTGGGGTATTGTCGGTTATTCCTGCAATAATCCTTCGAAGCATTGTGACGAATAAAAACCTTAACGGACTTATGCCGGCGGCGCAAACATTGGCCGGACGTGAATTATGGTATCGATTAACGTGCTTATGAGCAGACGCCGGTTTTTTTCGATTTCTCTCAATAAAAACTTCTTGTGGAGATTTTGTGCCGCGATAAACGAAACTTTTTATCCAATCGTATTTGGGGAGTTTTATGTTTAATGCCCTGTTTTGACCTGTGAAAAGGCCTTGCGTAAGTCCGGTAAAACTGTTATAATTAAATAAAATGGCAGTAAATACTTAAAAAAAGAAAGATTGTCCGAGGTGATACTTAAAAATGAACAAACAAAACAAAGGATTTACGTTAGTTGAGCTTTTGGTTGTTATCGCGGTCATCGCACTATTGATGGCGATACTTTTGCCGGCATTGAACAAGGCGAGAGAGCAGGGCAAACGGGCGGTCTGTATGATTCAAATAAAGCAGTTGCAAATCGCGTGGAGTTTGTATGCCGATGACAACGAAGATAAAATAGTGTCCGGTGATACTATATACTCATGGGGTTTCCCCTCCAGCGCCGGCGGAAAACAAGGGTCCTGGTTTGAATATCCCCACACATGGAATTCTTTAGCTTCGGCCTCAGGCGGGAGTATGGATATAGCAGCAAGCGGGAGTATTTCCACAAAGGCAGACAGCGGTATATGTCCTTTGAAGACGGTAGGTTATCTTCCAAGCGACCCCAAAAGCAGCACCTATATTAACATTGATAATGCCTCTGAGGCGGACTGGCATCATAGTATAACGGATGGAAAGTTTTGGAAATATATCGAGGATTTCAAGGTTTACAGATGTCCTGTTGGTGAAAAGAACGCGTATGTGACAAACTATATGTCCCATTCGATGCACACTCATCCTGATTCTCCAGGCCCAGGGGCCCCGATGATTCTGAGTAAAAGTCAGATTAAAAGAACCGCTGAAAGGTTTGTTCTTCTGGATGTGGGTTTGGTAAAAGGAGGAGGAGGTGCATATTATACCCCCTTTAAGTCAGGAGGATCTACTTCCACCCCTCAGAAGTGGTATGACCCTCCGCCGACGAGGCACGGGATGGGGACGGTTTTCTCTTTTGCCGATAATCACTCCGAATACAGGAAATGGACAGACCCACATGCCATCGATGCCACCGAACACGGTTGGGGCGGAGCGGGCTGGCCAGATGCCATAGATAACTGTGATTGTGATTTGCGGTGGTTTAATGTAGCCACATGGGGCATGCTTTCTAGTGATTGGACGTCTTGTCCCGGCAAGGGATGTGACTATTGAGAAAGCCGACCGACTGATATAAGAAACGCATCGGGCGGAAAAGGGAAATCCGGAGAATCCCGGCTCGACGGGACTTCCGGATAATTTGTTTCCCCTGAGCCCGCTTTCTGATAACCTGATATTGCGATGAGTTAGTCAATCGTTCCATCAAGCCAGTATTTGCAGAAGATATCGAGGTCGAAGAAGTCCATTTTTCCTGAGAAGTCGAAGTCGGCCCCGCCGCAGTCATTGTTGTCCGCGCAATCGATGCGTCCCCACCAGTTGCCCATAACCGCAAAATCGCAGAAATCGACTTCATACCATCCGAAGGGAAATTTGGACCATTTGAGATTGACTAAAGGCCAGACAAGAACAGGGTAATTGACATCTTCCTTGATTGTCCATATATCTTCCGTGCCGTTTATGGTTTCATTGACGAAGTCCCAGCCGACGAAGCTTTCCTGCTGTTTCATATTTGCATCCGCCAGCGGCACCCCGAGACCATTATCCGGCCCGCTTGTTTCAAGAAAATAGCAAGAGGCGATTGTTCCTAGATAATTATATCCCAACATTCCGCCTATTTCATAATCTCCATTAACTATTCCCGATGAATAGCAGGAGTTGATATCTCCATGATTAGTTTCTCCAATCAATCCGCCTAGATGATATGAATTAATACCGCAATTAACATCGCTAGTGGAGAAGCAATTTTTAATGTTACCCCAATTATTAAATCCCACTAAACCGCCGATATCATATGAATCTGTACCCATAGATATATTGCCAGTCGAAAAACACTGGTTGATATCTCCGACATTATACCCTACAAAACCACCTGACCAGAAACTATATGGACTTGATACGGTGATCGTAGAATAACATCGTGAAATATTGCCGTAATAGGTATTGTGCCCTACAAGTCCTCCGAGATAATATGTTCCAGATTCACCTGTAATGACTCCAGTTGAGAAACAATAGTTTATTGTCCCAGAATTATTGCCAACCAGACCTCCTCCTGAATAGCCGGCGAGATTGATTGATGAATGGCAATTAATGATGAAACAATCAATACCATTTCCTCCTACCAATCCACCAGTGCCGGTAGAAGAGAAATTTTCGTAAATACTTGTGTTGATAGTTCCCGATGAATTGCAATCGCTGATAATGCCCTGATTGTCCCCAACCAGCCCGCCAACGGGACCAGATGTATATCCGCCTGCGTGAGAGATATTTATTGATGAAAAGCAATAAGTGATAATACCGCCATCATTGTAACCTGTTAGCCCACCTATGGTTCTTGAATAGATCGCGCCTTCAATAATGACTGTTGAGCAACAGTTAGTAATAATACCTCCTCGGTTGTATCCTGTAAGCCCCCCGATACAATTTGAATTAGAATTGCCTATAATTGTACCTGTTACGTTACAATCGCTTATAGTGCCGGTATCGTTAAACCCGATAAGACCACCTATATTTGAAGAGTCCCCCGTTGATATACGGGCATTTTCGAGAATGATATTATTGACTTCAGATGAATAATTAATGTAACCGAATAGCCCCAAATAATCATTTCCGGCTCCATTTGTATCTATGGTGAGATTCATAATCTTATGCTCATTGCCTTTAAAAACTCCAGAAAACGCTGTTCCTTGGAAGTCAATTATTGCTCCATTCCTATCGTGTGCGATAACTGCAGTTGTGAAGGTATTACCGGCAAGATTTATATCAGCCGTTAGGATGAAGCATTTATCATAGTTAGGGTCATCAGAAGCAAGTTCTAGCAGGTCGTTAACATCGGCGATCTGGTAGGGGTCGTTTGGTTCACCCGTTCCGCCGGAATAACCGGAGGTTATTGAAGTGAAAGATATGATAATTGAAATAGCCAATAGGAACCGTTTCATAAGGGTGTCCTCCTAAAAAATAAAGTGTGTAAAAATTAAGTTTTAAGCCGGACATAATCCGGCTCACGGTCTTTAATGAATCGAAGTTACAGGCAGGGGGGTGCATTCTCTCATAGATAGCTATAGGGTCCGTTTGTCGTGCGTCAAGAAAAAAGATAGGTCAGTGTCAGAATCTGTCAGTGACCCGAAAAATCCGATTGCGAGGGGTAAATTACTGTCCGAAAACACGATTCGAATACAAAAAAACGTTTTTTGAAGTAAAAACAGCGTTTCGGTCAATTACAAAAGCAATTTGTAAATATGCAAATTAAAAATGTAAACCTGCAAACCGAATCCCGCCTCTGCAGAAACGATTTGTAAGTATGCAAAAGCAATATGTAAACTTACAAACCAGATCCCGTCTTTGCAGATTAAATCCCGTCGAACGAGAAGCGGTTTGTAAATATGCAAACTTAATCCGCACAGTGCAGAAACGGTTTGCAGGTCTACAAAAGGAAAATGTAAGTTTACAAATCAAATCCCGCCTTTGGAGAAAGCATCTGTAAATTTACAAATCGAATCCCGTCTTTGCAGATTAAATCCCGTCGAACGAGAAACGGTTTGTAAGTATGCAAAAGCGGTTTGTAAGCTTGCAACTCGAATATGTGAATTTCGATTTACCGGACGTGCTTTTGCATCGCGAAATAACCCTCCCGTACTTATTGGCCGACAGGGGGAGTCGAATTGTTTTTCTTGACAATCGCGGGGTGTATTCGTATTTGTCGCTTTTTTCGATATTTTGCCGTTTCGCGGAGCACAAAAGAATTGCTGTCGTAGTAAAGCGTAAGTTGTCGATAGGTTCGATAAGAGCATATTAGCGGAACAATATATGGCGAAAACGAGTTCTAATGGCAAATCGTTAGTGATAGTGGAATCGCCCGCCAAGTCGCGGACGATAAACAAATACTTAGGTCCCGGCTTTGAAGTGAAAGCGTCGATGGGGCATATCCGCGATTTGCCCGCGAAGAAGTTCGGCGTAGAGATAGAAAAAGATTTCGAGCCGACCTATATAGTCACGCCGGGCAAATCAAAGGTGGTGACAGGATTAAAATCGGCGGCGAAGAGATGCAAAGACGTATATCTGGCGACCGACCTGGACCGGGAGGGCGAGGCAATTGCGTGGCACCTTGCGCAGGTCCTGGACGTTCCCGAAGACAGGATTTACCGCGTGATATTCAACGCGATAACACAGTCGGCGATAAAGCAGGCCTTTGCCAACCCCGGCCGAATCGATATCGACAAGGTAATGGCCCAGCAGGCGAGGCGCATTTTAGACCGTATCGTCGGCTACAAGATAAGCCCGCTTTTGTGGAAAAAGGTCGCCAGAGGTTTATCGGCGGGGCGCGTGCAGTCGGTGGCGGTCAAAATTGTCGTCGGGCGTGAGCGCGAAGTACGCGATTTCAAGCCGGAAGAATACTGGCTTATACCCGCTGTTTTCACTACCGACCTTGCGAGCGACTACGGACAGCAGTGGCGGGATTTTATTCGCAATCCCGGCGCGCCGGGAGACAAAGGGCCGAATGTTAACGAGCAAAACGAATGGCTTGCAGGACACAACGCCTTTAAGGCCGAGCTTTACCAGGTGGGCGGAGAGAAATTCAAGGCCTCGGACGCCGGGCAGGCGAAGCGCGTATATGAGGCCGTAAGGGACGCGAAATTCAGCGTCGCCAAGGTCGAAAAGAAGGAGACATCATCTCGTCCCGGTCCGCCTTTTATCACATCGACTTTGCAGCAGGCGGCGTCGAACCGGCTGGGATTTTCAACCAAACGCACAATGTCGGTGGCACAGCAGTTGTATGAGGGCGTTGACCTCGGTGAGGAGATGGGGTCACTCGGCCTGATTACCTATATGCGAACGGACAGCACGCACATATCGCCCGAGGCGATTAACGAGGCGAGAAAATTCATTCAGAATCACTTCGGCGAGGGATATGTGCCCGCGAAGTGGAACGTTTTCGCGGCGAAGAAAAGCGCGCAGGCCGCGCACGAGGCCATCAGGCCCACTGACGTCGATATGACGCCCGATGACATACGTCCGCTGGTAAGCGAGCAGCAGTACAAGCTTTATGATTTGATATGGCGACGTTTCGTCGCCTGCCAGATGTCGCCTGCGAAATGGGACGTGACGAACCTCGAAATCGGCGCCGATACCCCCATCGGCCAATGCCTGTACAAAGCGGGCGGGCGTGTGCTGGTCTTCGACGGCTTTACCAGGGTATGGTCGGTGACGTCCGCAGAGCAGCGGCTGCCAAATGTTGAAACCGGCCGGGAGCTTGCCGCAGTGGATATTCAGGCCGAGCAGCATTTCACAAAGCCGCCCGCGAGATTCACCGAGGCCTCATTGGTAAAGGCGCTGGAGAAAGAAGGCATTGGCAGGCCCAGCACGTACGCCAGCATAATAAGCACGATACTGGACAGGGGCTATGTCGAGCAAAAAGAAAGGAAGCTTCACGCAACCGACCTCGGCGAGGTGGTTACCGACAAGCTGGAAGAATACTTCCCCAAGATAATGGACCTGTCCTTTACGAGGTATATGGAGGAGCAGCTCGATAAAATCGAGGAAAACCACCTCGACTGGGTGAAAGTTTTGAATGAATTTTACGGGCCGTTCAAAGAGCGGCTCGAAACCGCTACGGTGGAGATGAAACACGCAAAGGCCGAGACGACGCCAAGCGAATACGAGTGTCCGCGTTGCGGGGAAAAATTAGTTTATCGTTTCGGTAAAAAGGGAAGGTTTTTGAGCTGTTCGGCTTATCCGAACTGCAAATTCGCCTGGCCGTGTGACAAGGAAGGGAAAATGATTGAGCAGAAGGTAAGCGAGCATAAATGCCCGAACTGCGGCAAGCCGCTTGTTCACAGGATGGGCCGGTTCGGCGCTTTTCTGGGGTGCAGCGATTATCCGAACTGTAAAACGATAGTTAAACTGGACAAGGAAGGCAACATCGCTCCGCCGAAGCCGCCGCCGGAACCGACCGGGTTGAAATGCTACAAGTGTAAACAAGGCGAGCTTGTCGTCAGGCAAAGTAAAAAAGGCCCCTTTCTGGGGTGCAACAGGTACCCGAAGTGCCGGACGATAGTCAGCATCAAGAAAAAGGACGAATTGCTGAAGCTGAAGTCGCAGGGCAAGTGGCCCCCCGAAACAGCCGAACAGGCCGACGAAATTTTAGAAAAGAAAAAGTCCCGCAGAAAACCCGTCGCCTCGGCCCGCGCCGAAGGGCGCCGGGGCGGGACAGGCACGTCGAAAAAGTAATCCCTTAGCAAAACAGCTTATGATTGTTATAATCATAAGTGTATGCCATACAATATTCGGATAGTGAGCACTTATGTGCCGAGGCGCTGCGGGATAGCGACGTTTTCGCGTAATCTGGCCAATGCGTTGGCGCAGTTTACCGGCGAGGTCGGTCATATACGGATAGCGGCGATTGACAGCGGCAACGGGCCGTATAACATCCCGGTTGACCTTATCATCGACCAGTATAATCCCCGGTCATGGCTGGATACGACGGGACACATAATAACCAGGGCCAAAGAAAGCCCGAACCCTACGGTCGTATTGCTGCAGCACGAATACGGTCTTGACCCTTCTAAAGACGGCCGGGACGGACGAGGGACTCATTTTGTTGAAATGGCAAAGGCGTTTAAGGCAGCCGGGCTGACAGCCGTGGTATATCTTCATACGGTCCTGGATGACCCCGATGAACACCAGAGAACGGTCGTGCAGGACCTCGCTGGGATTTGCGACGGCGTGATTGTCACCACCGAAAGCGCAATTGATATACTAGAATCGGACATCTATCGCATTGACCACAACAAGCTCAAGCACATCGACCACGGGATACGGATGCAGCACCCTTCGCATTTCGACCGGCTGTCGATTAAGAAGGAATTCGGGCTGGAAAACCGGTTCCTGATAACCACGATGGGGCTGCTCGGTCCGGACAAAGGGGTCGAATACGGAATACGCGGATACGGGCGGTTTCTTGAGGAGTCGTGTACTGTCGAGCAGCGCAGACAAATTGTTTACCTCATCGCAGGCGAATGTCACCCGGTTTTCGTGCAGGCCGAGGGAGGCGCTCGGTACAAACGGTTTCAGGACTCTCTGGCCAAAGCACTGGAAGATGCAAAGGTCAGGTGGTGCCGGGTCAAGCAGCTGCAGGGGACAAAATTTGACGATTACGACGTTGTGTTTTTCGAGAGTTATATCGACGAGGGGTTCCTGTTGAAACTGTATGG
The DNA here is from genome assembly GCA_964536225.1 of uncultured Pirellulales bacterium. Taxonomy (GTDB): domain Bacteria; phylum Planctomycetota; class Phycisphaerae; order Sedimentisphaerales; family Anaerobacaceae; genus Fen-1362. The sequence goes on along the minus strand of CAZHVR010000012.1, from coordinate 1,202 downwards.
TGCGACCAACGTGATGCTGCTGCCTTATCTGAATATGCAGCAGATATCCAGCGGGGTGCTCGCCGACACGCTCGGTTCGGGCAGGGTCGCCGTGGCTACCAAATTCAGGTACGCAAGAGAGCTGATTTATTCCAACAAGCAATGCCCAAAGGGGCTTGTGATGGGGCGGTATGTTCGCGGGATTCTGGTGGACCCGGGCGAGGAGGCGGTCGAGCAGATAGCGACTGCGCTGGATTATCTGGTTTTCAACAAGCAAAGACGGCTGTATATGGAAAAACAGGCGCATCAGCGCGGCTATCAGATGAGCTGGTCCAATACGGCCTGGGCGCTGCTGCAGTATATAGAGTTTCTGCGCGAGGAGAACGAGATTATCACCGGCAGGGGGATAACGTTTGTTCGGGAAAAGCCGTCTAAACTATCGCAATCCAGGCGCATAGTAAATGTTGATTAAGACGGCAGCGGGGCGGCGTGACTGCAGAGTTGAAATTTTTATCCGGCTAAGCAATCCCCGGTGTTTTGCCTTTGCCGAGGCCCGCGCCGTAGAATAGCGCCATCACAATCATCACAGCCGCGACGCCATAAACGATTGATACGGTCCCCATCAGGGCGATAAGATAATAACCGGTGACAAAAGTGCCGAAGATGCTTCCGGCCGCACCCCAGGCATATACGTCGCCGACGGTCCTGCCCTCAGGCAATCCCTTTTCCAGCGCCATCTTTGCCACCACCGGGCTGATTGTTCCCAGAAGCGCCGAAGGCACCAGGAACACGACGGTGACGTGCAGGAGGATTCTTGCGGGCCAGCTGAACCGCCAAAGCCAGGTGAAATTACCGATAAGGTTGTTGGCAAAAACAGTAATAAGAGAGGCCGCGGCACAGAGGGCAAACAGAACGACCAGCGTCCTGGCGGGCCTGAAGCGGTCGGCCAGGCGTCCGCCGATGTAGTTGCCGATGGAAATACCTGCGAGAACGACGCCTATGACGCTCGTCCAGGTATAAAGCGATGAGCCGAGAAAGCGGGCAATAATTCGGCCCGCCACAAGCTCTAAAACCATAATGCAGAAGCTCGATATGAACACGGTGGCGCAAGGAACGAACATCACCTTGAGGGTATTCGGGGTTAACTCGGTTTTTACTTTGTTCATAGATCACTACTGTCCCGTTAACATTTTAAGGAATAGATGTAAGTTACACAAAAATAA
>CAZHVR010000011.1:0-51144 GCA_964536225.1 uncultured Pirellulales bacterium | reverse complement strand
GCAAAATAAATTGTATGGCTAAGACGGCAGCCGATCTAGATAAGCTTTGGAAATTGAAACAACCAACTCCCAACGAGGCTATAAAAACCATATGGCGATGGATTGATATGGCTTTTTCTGAGCCGGTCGAACGTAACGATAAAATTGCCAATTACGAACCAACTCAAATAATAGCTGAATTCTTTAAAACAAACGGATTTGATGGAATAAAATATAGAAGTCTTTTTTATAAAGGCAACAATCTTGCCTTGTTCGACGTTAATTCTGCCAATCAAATCGATGACGGAAAAGTGTTTCAAATAATAAAAGTGAAAGTCGATGTTGAGCAGATACATCCAACAATATTTAACAGAAACAAGAATAATATTACCTAATACTTGAAAGAAAAAACAAATGAAGCTCATGAAAAGATTGTTTGCTTCAAAGGAAATTAAGGCTGCGATAGGAGTACTTGATGAGTTTGAGTATTCGTGCGGTACCTCTGTTTTTCAATCAGTAAGAGAGTTAGTCGAATCAGCCATTTTAGAAAATCCCGAAAAGTTTATCAATGCGATTAAAGAACAAGGTATAAATCCACGCCAGAAGGTTTATTCGATGATGGAATATGTTGCTGGAGATTACTTAGAAAGCGGAAGCCTAGATTTTTTCGTTTATAGGGGATTGCTCAATCCTTGGGGGACTGAACTTCTTAGGATATACGACCTTATTATAGAGCGTATGAAGGAAATCCATTGTATAAGCGACGAAGAAGCCGTAAAACAAAAAAATGATATCAGAAATTGTATTAAGAATGTAGGATAAAGCATTTTACCAAAATTGAATACTTTTTTTGTGACAAATCGAGGAATATTACACTCATACCTATCCACATCTTCCGACCATAATGAAATCATTCTATTCTCAAATCCTGCTCCAAAACCCCTGTCTACGGCTTACAGGGGCAGGCAAGCTTTTTCGTAATTTAAAATCATCCCTTGGGATACCACATTTTTACTTTTTGCCATTTACTTTTTGCTTTACAATCCCGCCTCTGGCGGAATCGAGTAACCAGCATCGAGTATCCAGTATCGAGCTTTAATGTTTACCCTGCCATTTCTCTCGTGCCGTTTCAATTGATTTCGTAAACGCCTGTTTGAATCTCGCTAATGAGAATTGCTCGACAGCCGTTTTTCGTGCCTCCTGTCCCATTGATATCGCCAGCTTACTGTCCTCTAAAAGCATCGTCGCGTACTTGCGTAGCTCGTTCGGCTCATCGCTTAAAAAGCCGCTTACGCCGTGTTTCACAGGCGACGTCGGGTGCTTATTGCCTAAGACGGGCAGTCCTGCTGCCATTGCCTCGACAGTTGCCATATTGAACCCCTCTTCATAACGGGCATCAGCCGTATGAATATAGAAGCGATGAGTTTGCAGGATTTTCTTAAGCTCGTCCCATCTCTCGGCCGCTTTCACGCCCTGCCAGCCCGGATTATGCCCCACTAATCGCACAGGCAATCCGCCGAACGCCTTTTCGTGAAGGTCCCACATCAAAATCTTGCGCCTGCTGTCTATGAAGTTGCATATTCGCAGCCCTGACGCCTCTTCGCCGGTGTGCGGATAATACTCATCGGCGTCGAAGCCGAATACCACGATGTCATCGGTGAATCCCCACGACTTGCCCTTCGTTATTGACGTGACGACTGCGTGCCCGCCGATTGTCTCGAGGTATTTGTGCAGCTTTTCTCGCAATTCAGCCGGCGTTATCTTTCCCTTTTCTTCCTCGACCCTGCCTTCGAGTATCGAGTGGAGCACTATGATTTTCGGCTCGTTTCTGGTTTTCACGTCCAGCAGGTCGGTTATATTGTGTGTGATAATGCAGTAGTAATCGGTTTTTGATTTAACTGCTTCTTCCAGATTGATAAGCCGGCCGTTCGCAGGCAGGGGCCTCATCTGTTCATCCCAGCCCGAATGGTATCTGCCTTTAAGCCCCACTATGATATCGAGATTGCAGCCGAGACAGCCGAGCTGATAGACCCACGGTTCGTGGCAGTTGAACACAAGCAGGGTTTTATCACTGATTTGGTTTTGTTGTTTTGTCTTATTGCTGCCGGGTTTCATCCCATCTTTATACCGGCCATAACAGCAAAGGGCAACAGCGAGTTATCGTCTGCCGATAGCTTTGTCTGTTCATTTTTGTATTTTTCAGACAGCACTTATAATATTTTTTTATTTTTTTTCGCAACTTATGTTTTCGGACGTTCTGACCGGCATATCAGTATGACTTTCGCTGGTTTTACGGGTCCTTAATTTGCCTAACCTACCCATATCGCCTAACCCCTTAAGTCAGCAGTAGATTCATCGATAATGGGAGTTGTAAGCTCACTACGTGCTCGTTGCACGGCAAAGGCATTAGGCCGAAAGGATGCTCGCATTAGCGATAGAGGAGAGCTGAGGATTTGGTGAAACAGCTTTTAAGGAGAGTTGAACATGTTAGCGATTAAGAACAACATCATGGCGGGAAACGCTGCTCGCCACCTGGGCTCAAGCTACGACGCTTTGGCCCAGTCGGTCGAGAGGTTGTCGTCCGGTCTGCGCATCAATACAGCTAAGGATGATGCAGCAGGCCTCGCCGTGCGCGAATTGATGCGTGCGGATATCGCAGTATTGCAGCAGGGTGCACGTAATGCCCAGGACGGCATAAGCTTGCTGCAGACAGCAGAGGGTGGTATGCAGAACATAGATAACCTTCTGGTGCGTATGAAACAGTTGGCCGAACAGGCCTCAACGGGTACGTATTCATCTGCCCAGCGGTCCATAATGGACAGCGAATTTGATGAATTGTCTGCTGAAATCACTCGTATATCCGGTTCGGCCGAATTTAACGGCACCAGCTTACTCAACAGCGCGACCGGCTCTGTAGCAGTGAACTTCGGCGACACAAGCGACCAAATCACCGTCGATATGAAGAATATGACCGCCACCGGGCTGAGCATTAACACCCTGAATATTGATACAGCAGCCAGCGCCCAGGCGGCATTGTCAACTCTTGACACCGCAATCGGCCTGGCGACAACCGCCCGTGCAGATTTCGGTGCCAAGATGAACCGTCTTGCCACGACGGTCGAGGTGCTCGGTATTCAGGCCGAGAACCTTCAGGCAGCCGAGTCGCGTATTTCCGACGTTGACGCTGCGACCGAAATGGCTGCTATGACCAGAAACCAGGTCCTTGCCCAGGCAGGCGTTGCGATGTTGGCCCAGGCCAACGTGATGCCGAGCATGGCATTGACGCTCCTTGGTTAATACAGAGCGACAAACGCGGCTGAATTGATTGGGGGGAGGTGACTGTAGCCACAAGCAACAGTTGCCTCCCCGTATTTTAAGGATAAATCCGGGCCGTTTTCGAAGTGGGTGTGGGAAGTGTCCCGGTTAAAACAACACCCGGCATTATGGAGTCGTCCGATGAACGGAGTCAATGTTTACAAAGAGCATACCGTCACCACCCAAAGCAAAGGCCGTCTCATAGTTATGCTCTACGAGGGGGCAATCAGGTTTCTCAATCTTGCTGCCAGGGAGATTGAGGAGGGAAACTACGCCGATAAAGGTCAGCATATCAACAAGGCGCAAGACGTAATCAACGAGCTAAATGCCGTGCTTGATATGGGCGCCGGCGGCGAGGTGGCCGAAAATCTGCGGGGGCTCTACTGTTTTATGATTAAACGGCTGTCTGAGGCAAACACTAAAAAAGATCCGCGTATCATTCGTGAAGTTATAAAGCTGATGGAAGAGCTCAACCAGAGCTGGAAAGTCATTACCGGCTGATAATTTTTTGTCTATGCGGCTCCTGAATTATGACCTCTAAAAACCGCCCTTTTTCTTCTGATTCCGCGCACGTCCTATAAATCTTGTTTTTCTGCTTTATGAAAAAGACCTTGTTCGTTTTTGACGGCGCAACTCCAGATTTTATAATTACTTAAGTGCAAAATAGTGCCGTAAGGACTTTGGTAAGCTAAAAATCAGGATTTTCGGCAAGAATTCCCTTGACTCAGGGGGAATTTCTTTGCTATAATACGAAAATTAGCAAAATAAGCTATTTTGTAAGTAATTGGATTGCTTGGAGGTTTGGTGAAGAAAAGCAGGCCTTATAGCCGGGGCTTGGAATCACACGGCAGGACGCGGGGCGTGTCCCGCCGTCTTTCTGTTAAGGCACCGACATCTTTAGTTACCATCCCCCAAACAAAATCATTAAGCCAACAGACCAGTCCCGATTATTTCGGGATTGGTTTTTTTATTACATGGATGACGTAGGACGGGGTAGGTGATTAGAAAAGCAGGGTCGGATTGTAATTCGAAATCGGCCCTAAGTCAGAAATACCCTCCCACAAGGATGTGAGTGTGTCGGCTTCGTCCCGATTTTTTATCAGGATGCGGCCGACGGAAGGAAGATATTGTTTTAACCAAAATTTGGTGGCGGAGGATTTGGTGATGAAATCGTCAGCAGCAACAAAAGCAAACGTAAGAACTATTTTCAGAGCGGTGGTATTCTGTGCCTTGGCGGTATTTATCTCGGCATCGCAGGCGCAGGCGGCTTTTATGCCCCCTGACCTTGTCGAGGAGCTTAAGGCGAAATACCCAGAGGGACTGCCGCGGTATATGACGCCTGAAGAGCAGGCATGGCTGGACCAGCAGGCGGCAATCGAGACGCTCGAGGCCACGACGCTTGCGCCGCTTGCGGAAGGGGGAATTGCGCCGCTTTACGTTCAGCCCCCCGGTTCAACAGCGCCGCCGACAGGGCCTACGTGGACTCCCGGCGAATATGAGCCGCTTGCGGGTATCCTGGTCCGGTGGACGACGGGCTCGTATTATGATACGGCGCTTCGAGGATTGGTTGCCCAGGCCAGCCAGGCGACTTACGTCTGGTGTTTTGTTTCAGGCACCAGTGAACAGAGCGCTGCCAGTTCTGCGTTCTCAGCGGCCGGGGCCAATATGAGCAATGTCGGTTTCATTACGCATAGTACGGACAGTATCTGGATTCGCGATTACGGTCCGCGTTATTTTTATGAGAACAACGGCCATGCCGTTATGGACCATACCTACAATCGTTCCGGACGTCCGCTTGACGATGGGGTTCCCTCATGGTTAGCCGGTTACTGGTCAGACCCGTATTATGGTTTCGGTCTGACCCACGGGGGCGGAAACTTCCACTGCTTTTCTGACGGCAACAGCTTTTCCAGCGACTTGATTCTCGAGGAAAATTCCGGTTACAGCGCTGACGATATTAACGAGATTATGAGGGACTATTTCAATACCAAAGAAACACTCTTTCCGAAGCTATCTTCTTCAGTTGACGCTACAGGCCACCTTGATATGTGGTTTTTACCTCTCGGCCCCGGTAAAGTTCTTATCTCGGAGTTTTCCAGCAACACCTATGGCCAACAAACTACAACGAATAATGCCGCGGCTGTAATGGCGGCAAGGGGTTATACCGTTTATCGAACCCCCGCCTGGAACAGCGGCAGTACGCATTATACTTATACTAATTCGGTAATCATAAACGGCTCAAGCAAGAGGGTCATCATCCCGCAATACGGGGGCTCATACACATCTCAGGATGCGACTGCACTGTCCACTTTCCAGACGGCTATGCCGGATTACACAGTTGTTCAGGTGAATTGCGCTTCGATTATTCCTCTGGCAGGCGCCGTTCATTGTATAATGAAACACGTCTATGCTCCCACGACCCCCGTTCCGACCATTGAGGTTACTGCGGCAAACGGCGACGAGTGGTGGAAGGTGGGCACTCAGCATCAAGTCGAGTGGATTGCAAGCGACGACGTGAGTGTCACGTCCGTTGACCTCTATTATTCAACCAATAATGGCACCTCTTTTAATACAATTGCAACGGGCCTGTCAAATACCGGTTCTTACGACTGGACCATTCCTTCGGCAGAATCAACCGAGTGTCTTATAAGGGCCATCGCCTACGATGCCTCTGCCAACTCCAGAGCGGATGTGTCCGACGCCGTATTCACTATTTCTGTTAATGACCCGCCTCCTCCTCCTGAGGAGCCGCCGGCTTCCGGCACGGTAACGACGGATACGTCGAACTCTTCACGCACAAGCGCAACGTTCTCTCATACCGTGGTAGACGGCGACAACCGTATGTTGGCCGTAAGCATTATGTTCGAGGGCGATGATACGGTCAATTCCGTAACTTACGCGGGCAACGCTCTGACCAGGGCCGTTAGGAACGCATCAGGTGGGAGCGGTGGCTGCGGAGTCGAAATCTGGTATCTGGTCAATCCTCCGGTCGGGACAGCCAGTGTCGTTGTGAGTTTTGGCACTTCCGTGGTCCCATCCGGCATAACAGCCGTCAACTTCACGGGTGTTGACCAGGACAGCCCCATCGGAGCAACCGCGGGTGCATACGGGAACAGTACGAATGTAACCACGGGTATAACCACGTTAAATACTAATTCGCTTATTTTTGGAGCGGCGACGTCACACGGAGGCGACACTGACCCATACACGCCCGGTAGTGGCATAACAGAGCTTTGGGACACCGCCACAGGCACTTCTTCCTATGCTGATGCAGGTCTATGGGGCGGCGAGCGAGAGGCGGCCACGGCAGGGGCATACATGTTCAATACTACCTCCAGCGCCAGCGACGACTGGGCAATATCTGCCGTCGAGCTTAACGCAGCACCGGCAAGTGTTCCGCCTCCGGGTCAGGCAACTTCTCCGAGTCCATCCAATGGCGAGACGGACGTCGATATAGATACGACTCTTAGCTGGACGGCCGGCACGGATGCTACTTCGCACGACGTGTATTTCGGCACTGATTCAACGCCGGATGCGGGAGAATTCATCCAAAACCAGCCGGGTACGACTTATGACCCGCCCGGCTCATTAACTCCCGGCGTTACATATTATTGGCGCATCGACGAGGTTGGCACCGGCGGCACAACCACGGGCGTGGTCTGGAATTTCACGACCCTTGCGCTGCCCGGCCAGGCATCTGCCCCGGTTCCATCTAATAATGCGACAGATGTCAGCATAACACAGGACCTTAGCTGGACGGCCGGCTCGGGTGCTGATTCCCACGATGTATATTTCGGAACTGTAAGTCCTCCTCCGTATCAGACCAACCAGACGGGCACAACTTACGATACGGGGACTATGGTTAACAACACTACATACTATTGGCGTATCGATGAGAGAAACGACTCCGGCGTAACTACAGGCACGGTCTGGAGCTTTACAACACTGGCTTTGGTTCCTGATGTAGTTGGCATGACCGAAGCCGCTGCTGATTCCGCAATAACCGGCGCCGGTCTTGTTGTCGGCAATGTATCATATCAGTGCAGCGATACGGTGGCTGCAGGTTTGGTGATCAGCCAGGATCCCACAGGCGGTACGCAGGTCAATGTCGGTTCATCTGTAGACCTTGTGGTATCAACGGGCCAGCCGGTAGTACCTGATGTGACGGGTATGACCGAGGCCGATGCAATAACAGCGATAAACGGCACGGCCAATATAAGCTACGGTACGAGCACGACCCAGTGCAGCGATACTGTGCCGGCGGGTGATGTAATAAGCCAGTCGGCAACGGGCACTGTAAGCTGCGGTACGGTAGTAGACCTTGTGGTATCAACGGGACCTTGCTACTTTACTATTTCGGGTACGATAACAGTTGCCGGCAGCGGGCTTGCAGGTGTTCAGATGAGTGGCCTGCCGGGCGACCCGTGCACAGATGCCAGCGGCTTCTATACAGCCCAGGTAAATGAGGGCTTCGGGGCCACAGTTATGCCGACAAAAGCAGGTTACACTTTTGACCCGAACAGCAGGTCATACACCGACGTTACCGGTGACCAGCCCGACCAGGACTATAAGGCAATGCCGTCAGATGATTTCGATGACAACAGGCGAGGAGCTATGTGGCGACTGGCAGTCGATGACCCTGCAATATGGGTTTCGGAAAGCGCAGCCCTGCTGAATATTGGTTCCGACGGCTGGCTTAACCTGGTTTCTTCGTGCTTAGGCCACTGGACGATGAACGACAATGCGGGCAGTCCGCTGGTTGTGGATAGTTCCGACAACGGTAATGACGGAACAGCCCAGCAGAACACGAGTGTATTACATACTGCAGGCAAGATTGACGGGGCATTGACCTTTAACGGCACCAGTGATTACGTTAATGTCGGAGTTGCTCTTACGGGAGCATACACCAAAGTTGCCTGGGTCAAGAGGACGACGGCGACAGGGAATTTCTACAACAATATAATTTCCTCCAACACACAATCGCACTTCTTCTGGATACCGTACCATCAGGGATACAAGCTTACAGCCGGCCACAACTATAATTACTATGCGGTTCAGGACAGTGTGGCGATTCCGGCCGACGGCAATTACTATTTTGTCGCGGTTACTTATGACCCTGCAGTGGGTTCCGGAACAATGGTCTTGTACAAGAACGGCGTTCCTGTCGATAGTGCTACCAGTGTAGAAGCACAGAACCCCAGTACCACGACGACATATATCGGAAGATTTTTGACGAGTTATTACTTTGCCGGTTCGATAGACAACGCGATGATATTTGACAGAGCGTTGACGGCAGATGAGATATCGGCACTGTATAACGCGGGAAACGGAAGGGAAACCCTTTCCGATGGAAGTCATCAGGTTTCCTATAAGGCCAACGGCTGGAGCTTTGATACCGCCGAAGATTTCGCCGTCAAGGTGGATTACCATTACGGCGACGTCAGCACGGCGGACGGCTGGATGGGGATGAGTGTCGGCGACGATGTCAATTACGTCTCGATATCGGTGGGCTCCGACAATGATGCATCGTATTATTACTACGAGGCGGCTGTGGACGGCAGCGTGGTCATGGAGCAGGAGGCGAGGACTTCCGATGACGGGACGCTGTATATAACATATGACTCTGCGGCCAAGAGTTTCTACCTGAGCCATACGGGTTTCGGCAGCGGCAACGCCTATATCTGGCAGGCATCCAATCCGACACAGGGCCAGTGGTCAGTGCCGGTTGATGTGGCGGTTGGCGGCGGTTCTACGGGCGCTGCTCTCAGTCCGGGCGAGGCATATCTTAATGACTTTGAGATGCAGACAGCCGAGCTTTTTGACTGGCCTCCTGTGAGCGACGTTGACGGCAACGGCTATATCGAGTTTGACGACCTTATGGATATATGCGAAAATTGGCTTGATGCCGGACCAGGCGATATAGATAATAGTGGGTTAGTTGACCTCTACGATTTAGCCAAGTTCGGCCCGGCCTGGTAAGCCGTTAAGAATTTAGAATCAAATGGCCCGCGCCGAAATACTTCAGCGCGGGCCGTTTTATTGTCGAAGCTTTGGATATAAATAACTATGCCGAAAGACAGGGATTTATCGTTCGACGCGTTCAGGGGGCTTGCCATAATCGCCGTCGTGGCAATTCACGCTGTTTATCTCGGCGGTTCGCTTCATAAATCGGCCTGGCTTTCCTATTGTCAATTTCTAATTTTTGCCGTTCCGGCATTTTTGTTTATGTCCGGGTACTGGTCTTCAAAAGAAAACGTCAGGTCACTGGCGGATTACAGGGCTTTTCTGGCCAAAAGATTTTCACGAATCCTTATACCGTATTTGTTCTGGTCTTCGATTCTTATTGGGTATTCATTGGTGAGATCTCGTAATGTGGACGGCTACAAAATAATATGCACTTTTTTAACCGGTGGGGCAGGGGTAGGGTATTATTTTATTATAGTGCTTGCCCAGCAATATATTATAACGCCTTTTCTGGTTTATATTAATCGCAGATTAAATGTTTACGGGTTAGTTTTGGTTGCAGTATTCAATGTGGGCAGTTTGTTGATACTATACTTTTCGAGATTGCTCAATGTCACGGCGCGCATTCCGCTTGTGCTGCCTTTTTATTCCTGGATTATTTACTATGAGCTTGGTTTGTATGTCGGAGAGCGTTACAACAAAATATCTGCCGCAAGCAAAATACGCGTGGGTATCCCGGTTGCCGCAATAATCTTCGGGGTTTTGTCGGCAATAGAGGCGAATTTCATTATGTCAAGATACGGCAATCTTGCCTTTGCGGGTATGCCTATAAAATTTTCTTCGCTGTTGTATTCCCTGTGTATTATTTTTCTGTTTCTTTCCGCAAAGGAATATTTCGGACGGCTGCCGGGCGTGTTAGCGGAAATTGGCTACAATTCTTTTGGTATCTACTTTATACATGCAATTGTGCTTAATCAGCTTATCAGGGTCTTTCAGGAAAATGAAAAGATGCAATTATATCAGCCATTGTACCAGCTTTTACTCGTGGCGGCTACTTTGTTCATATGTCTTGTTCTGATTGGTATTGCGAGGAGATTGCTCCCGGGATCGTTCTGTGTCAAGATACTTGGTTTCGGCAGTCGCAGGCGTTGTTCAGAGGATGTTTGCAGGGGCATCGGGCAGAGCGAGCAGGCGAAAGTCGGCTGTGGAGTCGAGGAGGTGTGACGATAACGAGATGATAATAAATCGGGAGAGGGTGCTGGAGTTAATTCTGACGGTCGCGGTGTTACTGGTTTTTTCGGTTTCTTTGCCGGCCGCAGGTTCTACGCGCATAATGCCTTTAGGCGATTCCATAACGAGGGGATATTATGGTTCCGTCTATCACTGGGGCTATCGCAAACATCTATATGATTTGCTTACGAACTACGGTTATGATTTTGATTTTGTAGGCAGCCAGACCGACGGCGCTTTCCCGGACCCGAATCACGAAGGACACGACGGCTGGCGGGCAGACCAGATATTAACGAGCGTAGAGAGCTGGCTGGCTGCATATCAGCCCGATGTCGTTTTGCTTCATATCGGGACTAACGACATCACCGCGAGCGATCAGGACGCCAATGAGGTCAATGACATCCTCAATGTGATTGATAATTATGAGCTTGCCAGCAGCAGAAGTGTTACCGTTATTGTTGCGCTTATAATAAACAGAACGGACTCCGCTGTTCTTAGTCAGGCGACGACGGTATTTAATGATGATGTCAACATTATGGCTTTGAATCGCATTGCCGGAGGGGATGACATAATAATCGTTGATATGGAAAGTGCGTTAAGCTATCCCGCGGATTTGACCGACGGAATACATCCTACCGACACCGGCTACGCAAAAATGGCGGCAGTTTGGTACGACGCCCTGGTCCGTTACTTTGGCCGAAAGGTACTGACTGTCTCTGCAACGGATAGTGGTAATGTGACGCTTCCGGGCGAAGGTGTGTTTAGTTATGACACTAATACCATTGTGAATCTTACAGCCGAACCGGATGTGAACGGTTTTTTCGTTAACTGGACAGGCACGGCAGTTGATGCGGGCAAGGTGGCCAACCCGGATTCTGAGAATACCATAGTTTTTGTAGATGCCGACTATACTATAACAGCCAATTTTGCCCGAAACGGGGAAAACGAGCTTGTTGAAACCAACCACCGGCTGGAGTTAAGAACTGACGGCACACTCGGTGACTTTGCCGGTTTTTATAAGGCCAACGGCTGGAGTTTTGATACCGCCGAAGATTTAGCGTTCAAAGTTGATTTCCGTTACAGTGACGTCAGCACCGCAGACGGCTGGATGGGGATGAGCGTCGGTGACGATGCCAATTACGTCTCGATTTCAGTTGGCTCCGACAATGATGCTTCGTATTATTACTACGAGGCAGTTGTTGACGGTAATATGGTATTAGAGCAGGAGCCGAGGACTTCCGATGACGGGGCACTGTATGTAACGTATGACTCAGTGACAAAGAAATTCTACGTCAGCCATATCGATTTTGGCAGCAGCAACGCCTACGTTTGGCAGACATCCAATCCGACACAGGGGAATTGGTCATTGCCGGTTGATGTGGCAGTGGGCGGCGGTTCTACGGGGGCCGCTATTGGTTCCGGCGAGGCATATTTCGACAACTTTGAGATGCAAAAGGGCAAGCTTCTCGGTTGGCCGCCGGCAACCGATATTGACAGTAATGGTTTTATCGAGTTGAACGACCTTGTGGAAATGTGTGAGAGCTGGCTCGAAGGCGGTCCCGGTGATATCGATAACAGCGGGATTATTGACTTCTACGATTTCGCCGAGTTCGGCCCGGCCTGGTAATTTTCTGACAGGTTTTTTAAGCAAAGCAAAAACGGCCTGTACGGGTGGTCGCGCACAGGCCGTTTTTTATGGTATTTCAAAGAGTTCATAGCTTCTGCAATAATCACAAACCCCCGATATCGGACCGGCCTGTATTAACGTAAGTTCAGCTTTGACAAGGACAAACGTGCCGGGTGGGGTGATTTCTGCGATTATGTAACTGATGCCTCTTCTCAAAATTTTTTAAAAAAATTCGATAATTTCCTTGCTTTTGGTGGTCGAATTTTGTAGAATGACCCTGCAATTCAAGAGTAGGGGCGAGAGATTAGAGAGGAGAAAGTGTCTAATGGACCGATTGTTTATCGGCGCAGGCGTTATATTAGCTGTTTTGCGAAATCGGGTATTGCGTATCACCCTTCCTGCTCTGGCCGTTTTGGCTCTTTCAGGGTATGTACAAGCCGACGATGCCGCTACACGTATAATGCCTTTGGGCGATTCCATAACGAGGGGCTGGTATGGTTCTTCGCACGATTGGGGTTATCGAAAACCTCTGTACGATTTTCTCACTGGCGCAGGTTATAATTTTGATTTCGTCGGAATTAAAAACGACGGCAGTTTTCCCGACCCGAGCCACGAGGGTCGTGACGGCTGGCAGGCCAACGAGCTTCTAAACGGCAGGACAAGCGTTCCGGCTGAAGGCAAGCTGGCCGACTGGCTGATTGCCGATGAGCCCGACGTAATTCTGCTTCATATAGGGACAAACGACGTTTCCTGGAACGACATCAACTTTAACGACGTTAATGAGATTCTCGATGTGATTGATGAATACGAGATTAGCAGCGGCAGGCATATTACGGTAGTTCTTGCCCTTATAATAAACAGAAGGATTGACAGTCCTGCCGTGAAACGGGCCAATACGACGCAGTTTAACATCGACGTTTATAATATGGCGATGAATCGAATTGCCGACGGTGACGACATCATAATCGTGGATATGGAAAGCGTGTTAAGCTACGACATCGGCGTCGATATGGCTGATGAGGTTCATCCCAATGACAACGGCTACATAAAAATGGCGGCTGTCTGGTATGATGCGCTTGTCTATTATTTCGACGGCTTTTCGATTTCCGGCTATGTGCTCGAATCCGACGGCAGCACGCCCGCGGGAGGGGTTCTGATACAGGCCGGTGAAGACGTGAATACCGTGACCGATTCGAATGGTTTCTACGAGCTGTGGGTGGATTACCGCTGGTCGGGTGCTGTTGAACCGCAGGATGACCGCTATATCTTTGGGCCAAAAAGTTTTTCCTATGCCGACGTTAATCAGGATTACACTGATATGAATTATACCGCTACGCCCAGGACCTTTAAGATTGAGGGATTTGTATTTGAACAGGATTATGTTACGCCGTTGAATGACGTCAATGTATTTGCTGATAACGGCGGCGGGGCGGCCCTGACCGATGCCAACGGTCACTACGAGCTGCAGGTGGATTATAAATGGTCGGGCAATGTAACGCCCCGAAAATACGCCTGCGGATTTACACCTGAACACAAATACTATGAAGACGTCAACGGGGATTGTGCCGACCAGGACTTTGCAGGAAACGAATTCGACTTCAAAATTACCGGCTTTGTAAGAAATGACTGCAATGCACCCGTAGCAGGCGTGCTCGTCGATGCCGATAATGGAGGAGGTCAGGGGTTAACTGATGCGGATGGTTTCTACGAAGTATGGGTGGATTCCGACTGGTCCGGAGCGGTGACATTAAACAAGCAGTATTTCACTTTTGAGCCAGGCTGGACGGACTACATCAATGTGCAGGCCGACCTGGCCGACCAGAACTATATTGCCGATACGGTATATGACCTTAACTGCAACAGCTCAATCGGCTGGGACGATTTCGATATACTTATCAGTAACTGGCTCCTGACGGGCCCTGAAATTCCGGGCGATTTCGTCACCGACGGCACTGTAAACTTCCTGGACTTCGCGGACTTCAAGAGGGTCTGGGATGAGAAATAACGGGTGATGATGTAAAAAACTTGCGGTTTGTTTCACTCGTTTTTGCCGTATAGCCAGTGCTCGTCGGCCAGTTCGTATTCAAGCAGCTCTTGCGGCTTAAAAAAGAGCCCGATTTCGTATTCAGCCGATTGTATGCTGTCGGAGCCGTGGGCGAGATTAAACCCCCTCGAACATCCTAAATCACCGCGTATGGTCCCTGACGCCGCCTCATATCCGAATGTTGCTCCTAACATCCTGCGGACTATTTCTATGACACCCGGCGCCTGCCAGACCATTGCTAATACCGGGGCCGAGCAAAGATTGCTGACCAGTCCTTCATAAAAAGGTTTGCCTTTATGGGCGGCGTAGAGGTTTGCGGCGAGCCCGATATCCGGACGCAGCATTTTTGCCCCGACCAATTTGAGGCCTTTTTTCTCGAATCGGCTTATGATTTCGCCGGCGAAGTGCCGCTGTATCCCATCCGGCTTGATTAAAATAAGCGTGCGTTCGGCCATTTTTTTGTTTTACCGCAGTGTCTTTATTCTTACACGCCCTTTGGGACGATGTAGATTTCAACGCGTCTGTTCTGCGGATTGCCCTTCTTGCCCGGCTCGTTCGGCACTATCGGCCGAAATTCACCGAACCCGCGGACACTCGCGCGGTCAGGCGCAATGCCGCTGCTTAACATTACGTTAAGCACTGATATTGCCCGGTGTGCTGAGAGATACCAGTTGTTGGGATGTTTGACGCGGGTCTCAGGTTTCAGAATCGGCAAGTCGTCGGTATGGCCGGCGACTATGATGTCGAACTGTTTGGCCTGGTCGGTATTCAGGATTTTGCAAAGCGCCTTGACGGATTCTATCGCGCTTGCGGCCACCTCGTCGCTTCCCTTGTCGAATAACAGGTCGCTGTTGAATTTGACTATTCCCCTGTCGGGGTCAAAACTCACCAGGTCGCTTCCGCTGGCCCATTCTTCAAGCATTGTGCTTAGTTCTGCCGGCAGTTGTATGCCGCCTAACATTTGCTTTTGCATCATTTCAATCAGGGCCTTTTTCTTGGCTATTTCCTCTTCCAGGGCGGCGATTTTCTGCTGCATCGCGTTCATTTCGATGCTGTTTCGCCCGCCCGTTGCATCCAGCTGCCTTTTCATCTGGTCGAGTTCGAGCGTTGCTGCCTGGAGCTGGCTTTCGAGCTCTCTTATGCGTCGTTCCTGAGTGGCGTTCCTGAGCTTTAGGTCCTTGACCTGGTCGGACACACAGCCGCTTGTGGTTAGCAGTGAAACACATACGATACCGATTACGAGGATTGTTCCGAGTCGCATCTTTCTCATCCTTTCATGCAAGGTTGACGAAATTCCCTTTCAATCGTTTCCCGGCCTGCCGGGGCTCTGAAAGCATCAATAAAACCGTTTTCCTGCCTTCCGTCAAGTGTAAAATTGCAAAATATTAAGACAGCCGCGGATTATGTAGACCCGCCTCTTCATGACTTCAGTGAAACCAAAAGCTTCAATGAAAGAAGATTGAAACGGAACCAATAAAAGTTTATAATTGGGTTGACAGGTCATTATGAGGATAGATTCCGGCCGTTGGTGTTTTCGGCCGTGCTTACGCGAGGGTAAGCTGAGAAATGACGATTCGTTTTCAATGTCCGAAGTGCGGC
Organism: uncultured Pirellulales bacterium; assembly: GCA_964536225.1. Classification (GTDB taxonomy): domain Bacteria; phylum Planctomycetota; class Phycisphaerae; order Sedimentisphaerales; family Anaerobacaceae; genus Fen-1362. The sequence continues at coordinate 35,386 of CAZHVR010000011.1, read as the reverse complement.
AAAACCATTTCTGTCAAAAGCCAATGCGCAGGAAAGAAGGGCAAATGTGCCTGTGGTGCCATAGTAGTCGTTCCGGCTCAGGCCAATGAAGACGTGATAAGGTTTGCCTGTGGGGCCTGCGGGTGGCGAATCAAGGTCCCGCGGACTTATGCGGGCAAAAAAGGCAGATGCCCTCAGTGCAAAAACATTCTCCTCATTCCGGCAGCGGGCAGCCGGAGCTCAACAGGTATCGACAGCGGAACTGTCGACAGGCATCGGCAGGCACAGCCGGATTTGCTGAGATTTCGGTGCTCGGTCTGCAAAGGAGTTATTGAAGCGCCGAAGAGCTCGGCAGGCAACCTTATGGAGTGCCCGAAGTGCGGCGGCTTTACGGGTGTGCCGGAAAGCAGCGAGATTGGTCAGGCAGCGTCAGGCGGTGCTCAAGCCCAAAGACAATCGACGCCGGGCACCGGTAAAGTGATTTGTCCGAGTTGTGGGAAAAAGCTTTCTGACGATGCGACGGTATGCATTGATTGCGGAATATACGTTAGCAGCGGCAGGCCGATTCTACTGGCCCGCGGAGTGGATGAGGATATATTGTATGACCGTGCCCGCAAGGTTGTGGGCCCGCTTAGCTGGCTGATTCCTTTAGGTATTTACCCTGTTTATTCGGAGGTGATGGGGCGGCACAGGCCTTATTCGATATGGACAATCGCGGCGTTAACGGTTCTGATTAGCGCGTGGTTTCTGGGCTGTCAATACACAAATTCACCTAAGATGAGGTCTATGAAAAACCTGATGCTGTGGGCAGGCGCGGGAAAGCCGGCTCCGCAACGGATTGAGCTGCTTTATAAATATACGAACTACGGCGATCCGAAGGCCTTTGCCGCTAAGAAGGAGCAGTTAAAGGATACGACGCCGGAAGATGAGCTGGATGTCGCTGCGCTGAAGGAATTAAGTGCCGAAGAGCAATGCTTCGGGCAATACCGGCCTGTGCAGCTGATTACTCACGCCTTTTTGCACGGAGGCCCGCTTCATCTGGCGGGAAATATGCTGTTTCTGCTGATTTTCGGTTCTCGCGTCGGTTCGGTCATCGGAAATATCTGGGCCGCGATTTTATATGTCCTGCTGGCAATAGCGGCAGGTTTCACGCACATGATGATGTCCCAGGCACAGGCGCCCACGGCGATGCTGGGGGCATCGGGAGCGGTGATGGGAATGGCCGGCGTGTACCTCGTGCTTTTCCCCGTTCAAAGAATCTTTATGACCACGTGGCTGCGATGGGGTCTGATAGGGGGCTTTCATCTTTCGTTCAAGGTTTTTGCCCTGCGGGGTTTTTGGGTGGTGCTTTTTTATATTTTGTTCGATGTCGTCGCCGTCAGCTTTGCCTTCGAGACGAGCACTGCTCACTGGGCTCACATAGGGGGATTTCTTTGGGGGATAGCAGCAGGCCTTGTTCTGCTTATAGTCAGGGCCGCATATTCGAGAACGGATGTGCTGTCATTGATTTTGGGCAGATACGCCTGGCCGCTGATTGGCAGTCCGCATAAGCGGGTGTGATTTGTTCTCGCGATGAGCGAAGCGCCCGCTTTACGGATATTATTTTTTGCCCTTTTTCTCTTTTTTGGGTTTGGGCGGTTTCTCTTTCTTTACCTTGGGCGGTTTTTGCTTTTTGACTTTCGGTGCCCTGGGCTTTTTCTCGCCTCCCATTGTTGAGCCAACCCCGGCAATCAACAGTGATACGACTATCAAACCGCCTGTGATATACCAGATATAGCCCTGCGCTGTTTTGAGAATCGTCGGCATCATATTGCTGAACCCCGCGACCGCGACAATAGCGGTGTAAATTACGGCAATCAGCGGCAGAAACAGCATAACGCCCATCGCATTGCTCATTGCGTCGGGCGTCGGCTCGGCATACGCCAGTGGCGCTCCTACGGCCGGTGCGGCCGCCATTTCAGGAAACTGCCCTTCTGCGAGTATCTGGTCCGCTTCGGCAGCGACTTCCAAAGCCGAAGCCGAACCTCCTCCTGCCGCCGGGGCCTCAGCGGCCGGGGCCTCTCCGCCGGGTGTCGTGTAGATCTCGTCTAATATCCCGCCTAATGATGTGTCGTCGGCCTGCAGTGAAAGGTCCAGAAGACCCGACCCGGAGCCGAATGTGTCCAAACTGACGTCTTTCTCGATTTCCTCCAGCGAGGCCTCTTTACCCGCTGCCGGTGTTCCTGTAAGTCCCTTGAATGTCTCGCCGCCAGTATCTCCTCCCAGCGCGCCTGCGGTATCGCTATCACCCAGGACCTTGATTCCTTCATCGACAATTTGTGTGTCGGCATCCGTTAACTGGATCTCTCCGCCGGATTTGTCAGGCGTCTCAGGCGCAAGCAGGATTTCTTCCGCCTCTGCTTCTGTCTGTGGCGCCTGTGTGTCGGTATCGCCTGCCGGGGCAGGCGTTTCAAGTGCCGGTTCAGCCGGTGCTTCGGCTTGCGGTTCTGCTTCCAGCGTCGGTTCGACGGGTATTTCGGCTTCCGGTGCAGGGGTCGGTTCCTCCGCCGGCTCTTCTTCGAGCACCGGCTCGGCCGATGTTTCGACCTGCGGCTCTGCTTCCAGTGTTGGTTCAACGGGTGTCTCAGTTTCCGGCGTGGGAGTCAGTTCCTCTGCCGGCTCTTCTTCGAGCACCGGCTCGGCAGGTGTTTCGGCCTGCGGTGAGCTTGTCGAATCCGCTTCTTCCCTGGATGCCATAACGCCCGAGTCACTCATCAGCGATGTAACTTCATCGACTTTGAACAGAAGGTTCGGTCCGTCCCGGAACTCCCGCAGACGACCTGCCTTGACAAGCTCTCGAATCTCGTCCTCACTTTTTCCCAGCTTCTCCGAAACCTCTTTGATTGAGTAAAACATACTGGCCATAATTATTTAATCTCCAATATCTCGGACAGGTCCTAAATATAGTTACTCCGCATCCCTGCCCCCTTATAATACGTCAATTATACCCGTTTCGTTGAGCAAATGCAAGTATTTTTCGGCCGAAATGCCCGCAAAAGGTCCTTTTGAGGCGGAATTTGCTTGATTTTGCCGTTGTGCCCCGTATACTGTCCTGCCGGTTAAAAATTTTGGAGGAGCCGGTGATTAAAACCCCGGCAGTTAAAACACTTGAAAAGGAGGTTGGTTATGTCTAAGAAAATGTTGTTGTTATCGGTCTCAATATCCATTCTTCTGGTTTGCTCCCTATCTGCCGAACAAATCAGTTCAACCTGGGTCGGTGGATGGGGTGATTGGGATATTACCTCAAATTGGAGTCCCGCTATTGTGCCTAACAACGGTGGCTCACAAACCTTTGCTGTAACCATAGATGGCTCAGTCGAATACGTGGGAGTAGGATTTTATCAGGATTTTACAATTGACTCACTTACTACATACGGTGATGTAGAACTCCAAAAGTGGGTACTTGAGCCGATATGGGGACTTACAGTTCTCAACGGTCTGACCAATTATGGGGATGATGTGGAAATTCGGATTCCTATTGACGGCAATATAATCAACAATGATGGGAATTTGCAAATTTGTGCTGATGTATATGGCGATGTCACCAACAATTCAGGAGCGACACTCGATTTTAGCGAGCATGCAAATATATACGGCGACCTCATAAACAACGCGAATGCCACAATAGAATTCCAGAACATTGATACGGACGTGGAAGGCGACGGGGACGGTGGAAAAATAATTAACAACGGCTTGATAAAATGTTTCCCGGGCGGGGGAGTAGGTGAAGATGCACTATTTGAAAACAATGGAGCTATCGAGCTATACAGCATTGGTGTAAATGGCGAAGTGTTCGACAACAACGCCGCCGGCACAATAAAAGGATGGGGAGGTGCTACAGGGGGACAACTGCGCAACAAGGGTTTAATAGAGGCATCTATGGGCCAGCTTGTGCTGGGTTTTGGTTCCATAACTAACACCGGTTTAATGAAGGTCAACTCCGGTGCTGATATGTTCGTCAGTTTTTCCACAAGCGACGTAAATAACCGGGGCCAAATCGAAATAAATGCAGGCGGCTCTGTTGTCTGCGATACAAATCTCGTTAACCAGCCAGATTCAGTAACAATACTCAAAGGCGGAACGCTTGCGGCGACGACTATCACACAGAAGGCCGATGCAAACTTCACTGGATTCGGCGGAGTTACGGGTAACGTTCAAATTGAGCCGGATGCAATCGTCAAACTTACCGGGCCGACGAATATTGTCGGCGATGTGAATATAGCTGCCGGTGCGACCCTGCAAATCAGCGACGGGCAAACACTTATTACAGGCCATACAACTTGCAAAGGAACAATTCACTTGAAAGGCGGGACTGTTATCTTTCAGGGCGGCTGCGATTGCGAGGACTGCAATATCATCAACGAGGCAGGAGTTGACAGGAACCACTTCGACCTGAACGCCGACGGCAAGGTTGACCTCGAGGATTTCGATTATTTCGCTGAATCGTGGCTCTGGCAGGCGTCTTGGTATTAAAAGTAAAGTCGGCGTGCGAAATACTTTCTGCAATAAATTATTGTGGTTGTGTAGTTTTTTTGAGATAAGCGACTTCGGAGTGGGTGAGGAGGCGGAATCTGCCGACGCCGAGGCCGCGGTCGGTGATTTTGCCGATGCGAGTGCGTTTCAGCGATTTGACGGCCAGGCCCACGCGGGCGAGCATTCTGCGGACCTGGCGGTTAAGGCCTTCTGAAATCGTAACTGCGACTAACGAACTTTTATACCCGCGTTTGAGTATTTTAACTTTGGCCTGAGAGGTCTTGCCTTGCGATAACCAGATGCCGGAGTTTAGTTTTTCGACGTGCTGGCCTTCGATTCGGCCTTTTACCTCGGCGATATATGTTTTGGTCAGGCCGTATCGCGGGTGAGTCAGGAGATTGGTAAGCTCGGTATCATTGGTGAGAATAATCAGGCCCGTCGTATCGATATCGAGCCGGCCGACGCAGAAAATACGATGGCGGGTGGGGATAAGGTCGATGGCCTTATGTCTTTTCTGCGGGTCGAAGTTAGTGCAGATGACCCCTTTTGGCTTATTGAGAAGGAAATAGACCTTCTGCTGCGGCCGAATCCGCCTGCCTGCCGCTACGATTGTGTCTTCATCGGGGTCTGCAAAGGCGGGCAGCCGTTCCACGACCGTGCCGTTGACGCTGACCAGCCCTTCGAGGATAAGCTCCTCAGATTTTCGCCTGGAGGCGACTCCCGCGGCCGACAATATTTTTTGTAGCCGTTCTTTTGCCATTTTCTTATGTACCAAACAAAGGACCGATAACTTTGCCCAAATCCCGTCTCACTGAGACGATAAAGCGTTTTTTAGTTGACTTTGAGCAACTTTCAGACGATATTATAAGCGTTATAAACCTCTAAAACCAAAGATTTTAATATTCGAAGGAGTTAATTAGTATGGCTATCGGCAAAAAATCATCAGGCGACAGCACCCTTTATGCCCTAATAGCGTTTGTGGCTTTATTTATTGTCTCGGCCACCGTGGCCGTCGTTTTCTACCTTAAGTTCGAGGAGCAGCGGGGCCTCGCTGAGACGGCCCAGAGGCGCCTCGATGAGATTGTAAGCCCTGTCCAGGTGCAAAAGATTGGCGCGCTGGTCGGGACTGACCAGCGGCCCGAGAAAACCCGGCTCGGCTCGATGCTCGCTTATCTCGACAGGGCCGTATCTTTAATCGTCCCCGGAGTTCCCCCCGATACCTCCGCCGAGGTCAAGGTGCAGGAGGCCGCGGTAAAGGTCAGGGATATTATTGCAGAAATTAAAAAACAAAATCCTGAGCTGGCGGACATTGACCCGAATTCTTCGATGCTGCAGGTGACCGATAAGATGATGACGGTTCTGGCAAATACGAAGAACTCCGAAGCTGCCGCAAAAGAAGACCTTAAAACCCTGCAGAACAGGTTCGACGATGCGATGAAGGCCAGCCTGGACAAAGAGCAGGCGCTGCTGGCTGAAAAGGAGAAGTTCCAGCAGCAGTATGAGAAGGCCCGCACCGGCTATGACGAGCTTAAAGATTTGTTAGAGAAAAAGACCGATGAGCAGGTCAAAGACCTTTACGCCAAACTCGACGAGGAAAGGACACAGCAGGAAGAAACCAGCAAGCAGTTTTTAAGGACGCAGGCCGAGCTTCGCACCGCCGAGGAAAGAATTCAGCGGATTCTCAAAGAGGACGTATGGCCTATAAAGCCCCCGCCTGATGTCGAGGTCAAGGCCTTCGAGCCCGACGGGAGGGTGATTCTGGTGGACAGCCAGTCCAAAATAGTCCATATCAATCTCGGCAGCGATGACCATGTTTACAGGGGGCTGACGTTTTCGGTCTATGACAAAAACCAGCCCATCCCCAGAGACGGCAAAGGCAAGGCGGAAATCGAAGTATATAACATAGATAAAACCATATCTGCCGCGCGTATCCTTAATTCTAATCCGAAAAATCCCATCGTCGCGGACGATATAGTGGCAAACCTTATCTGGAGCCCCAACCAGACCAACACCTTCGTAATCGCGGGCGATTTCGACCTTAGCGACAGCGGGGTAAATGACCCGGACGCCATCGCAAAGTTAACGGGGCTGGTGGATGAATGGGGCGGGAAGGTCGCCGACAAGGTAAACGTCAACACTGATTTTGTGATTCTCGGGACGCCGCCGGTTGTACCGCCGAGGCCGACCCTCGAACAGATGGAAACTTACCCTGACGCGATGCAAAAATACGATAAAGCGGTAGGACGGCTGAATAATTATAAGCAGGTCCGGAGCCAGGCCGAGGCGCTTTGGATACCGATACTCAACGCCGACAGATTTCTCTACTTTATCGGATACAAGACAAGGGCAGGCGAGCCGGGCGCGTTTTAGATTACCCTTTGGATTCGAAGCCCGGTTCGACGCCGATTGAGGCGATGTAAATCTCACCGGTTTGCGCTTGTGCGTTTTCGAGGACGAACCCTTTCTTGACGCCCGCAAAGGTAACGGTGCACTCGGCCCTTATGGCAGCGCCGAGGATTTGACCTGTGTCGCAATCCAGCCCCGAGGGGATATCCACGGAAATAATCGGACGGCCCAGCGAGTTTATCGTCTCTATGAGCCGCTTGTGTTCTTCGCGAAGCTGCCCGGATAGCCCCGTCCCGAAAATCGCATCGACAATCATATCGGCTTCCCGGGCAAAACTCGCCGTTCGGCCTTCGATATCCGATTTGGTATCCAAGTCGAGGTTTTCGATTCTCATACCAAGCCCTGCGATGATGTCGAGGTTGATTTTAGCGTCGCCCTTTATTTTGCTGCGGTCGCCGCAAATCGCGACAACGACATCGCATTGCCGATTGAGCAAATGCCTTGCTATTACAAACCCGTCTCCGCCGTTATTGCCCGTTCCGCAGAATATGCAGACCTTGGGTTTTTCTGTTTTAGCGAGCTTCCCGGCAATCAGCTCCGCACATCCTCGCCCGGCGTTTTCCATTAACACGACGCCCGGCACGCCAAGCTCGTTTATCGCCCATTTGTCGAATGCCCGGCTTTCATCGCGAGACATCAGCAGATTTTTCTGACCCGGCCGATACTTTTCCATAATGCTATTGATAATCCGGCATCAATCCACAATAATCAACAGGAAAATGAACATACTTTTGACAAATGACGACGGTATTTTCAAGCCGGGGCTTTCGGCCATATACAAGGAGCTTGTAAAATTAGGCAGCGTTACGGTCGTTGCTCCTTCGGACAGCCGCTCCGGCGCCAGCCACAGTTTGACTTTCAACCGTCCGCTTGTTTGCAGCAAAGTTGACGTGGACGGTCTTTTTACCGGCTACAGCGTCGAGGGCTCGCCTGCCGACTGCGTAAAGCTGGCTGTGCTTCAGCTTTGCCAGGACCCAATCGACCTGCTGGTTGCGGGAATCAATAACGGCGCTAATGCGGGCATAAACATTTATTATTCCGGGACGGTCGCGGCCGCTATGGAAGGAGTGCTGCTGGGCATTCCCTCGGTGGCGATGAGCGTTGCCGCAGAAGAGCAGATGGATTATGCCTCCGCGGCCGACTATTGTATGCAGGTCCTGGAGCAGCTTTTGCCCGTAAAGCCCGGCGTTGTTACAAACATAAACATACCTTTGCTTTCACAGGGCAAGCCCAAAGGTATCAAGGTCGTCCCACAATCCAACAAGGCCTTCGACGAATACTATATACCCAGGACAGACGACAATGGCCGGACGGTGTTTTTGCTCGCCGGTGGGCCGCATCCGCTGGAGGACCCTTCGGCCGACATCGTGGCCCTGATGGAGGGCTACATAAGCGTTACGGCCCTGGTGCCGGATATGACCGACTACAAAAAGACCAAAAAGCTCAGCAAGGCCCTCGCAGGTCTGCGCCTGGAATTCGAAAAGAGGCAGAACAAATGACAAATATATATGAACAGCCCTGGCTGCTGCTGATTGTATCGGCGGCCGTTTTTCTGGCGGTGTTTGTCGTTCGCTCGATGTTCCCGCAAAAATACAGGTGGTTGTGGCTGTTGCCGGCGCTGCTGGCCGCGTCGGCTTTTGCCATCGATTATTTTGTGCAGACCGATGCCGAAAAAGTCAGGGGCGTTATTGCCGAAACCGTAAAGGCAGCCGAAAAGGAAGATGCCGAGGCGATGATGGCCTGCTTTTGTGATGATTACCGTGATTCGTTTCATCCCTCTAAGCAGTCGCTTTTGAATCAATGCAACTGGTGGCTCTCACAGCCCGTCATCAAGAAAAACATCCTGAGAATTGTTTCCCTGAAAGTCGAGCCGCCCAATGCCGAGGCGGTCTTCACCGTCAGGGTTGTTTTTGACCCGCAGGGGCCTGTCTTCGAATTCAGGAAATTGATGATTTTCAAGCTCCGGGCCGATTTTACCAAACAGGCCGGCGACTGGTGTTTCACCCGGGTCGAGGTCCTCGAAATCGACCTGCAGCCCGCCGACTGGCGGCGTATCCAGGGCCTCGGCGCAGAGGCATTTTAGTAAGTTTTCGACCGCGTCACAGCGTCCTATAACCCGGCCATCCGGCTCGTTAAGTGCCTTCCTTTTTTAGCCGATACCATCAAAGCAAGGCGACTCTTGAGCTAAATAGTAAGGATTTAACGATGTTCGGCACTGCAAAAACCGTCAAATTAACGTTTAAGCCCCGGCTTTATAACATTCACTGGTATCCCAGCAGCCGCAGTTTCGCCAATTCCAGACGCCGCAAGTTCCACCCGAATCTTATGCCGCCACTTATGGTCCGCAAAGCCGACTGGCGAAGATAAATTATCCCTCGATAAATTCTCACCGCAGAGACAATTGACTTGTCCGACTGGAAAATTTTCTGCGTTCTTCGTGTTCTCTGCGGTAAAATGGCCATTGTGAACGGCTATAGAAAAAATCTGTGGTATGCTGCGGGCCTGCATTTCGAATGCCTGCAATGCGGCCGGTGCTGCTCCGGTCCGGCTGAGGGCTATATCTGGGTAAGCAGGCCCGAAATACGGCTTATCGTCCAACATCTGGATATGTCCGTGGCCGAGCTGAAAAAACAGTTCCTGAAACGCGTCGGCCTGCGGACGACAATCATCGAAAACGCCAGCACGCGTGACTGTATATTTCTGCGTCAGGGCAGGTGTATTATTTACCCCGTCAGGCCTAAGCAGTGCCGAACCTGGCCTTTCTGGCCGGGTAATCTGACCAGCCCCGACAAATGGAACACAGCCGGTCTCAAATGCCCCGGCATTAACCGCGGTGAGCTTTACACCCCGCGACAAATCAAGACCAGAAACAGCGAGAAGTGGTGGCAAAATGGTAAAAAATAAAGAAGTTGTTCAGCGGGTGGAGAAAATCTACAAATGGCTCGATGAGCAGCTGGTTGCCGAATTTATCTGTGACGCCTGTGGAAAGTGCTGTGATTTCGAGTCATTCGGCCACCGCCTCTATGTCACCTCACCCGAGATGTTATTTTTTACCGATAAGGTGAGCGGCGGGAATATAAAACAAATGACCGGCCGATGCCCCTGGCAAATCGACGACAAATGTGCCGTTTACCCTTATCGTTTCGCCTCCTGCCGAATCTTCTGCTGCAAAGGCGATTCGGCTTTTCAAAACCAAATAACTGAAACCGCCGTAAGAAAATTCAAGAAATTGTGCAACGACTTCCGAATCCCTTACCAATACGTTGATTTACCAACGGCGCTGAAGGAATTTTTTGTCAGTACTTGTCAATCGGCAGGTAAATCGTCTGGCGGGGGTCTCGCAGGTTGATGTATTTCACGCCCGATAGCGTCCCGTACTGCTGGTAATAGGTGTAAAGCTTGGCTAATTTGTCGTCGTCGGGGCTTTCGAGATAACGCTGCCAGGTCCCTATTTCCGCCCCCCATAAGATTTGCGTGCCGCCTTTGGTGTAAAGGACTATGTGCGGCTCGTTTTTGTTTTTTCGGCCGTTGAAATTACTTACGTCGATGCGGTCGATTTCCCGCATAAGGGGCTTGTCCGGCGTCACCGCCACGTCCATTCGTTCTAATCGAGCGAGCACCGCCAGCGCAGCGGCAAGGTCGTCTCCCTGCCACACCTCTCCCAGTACGATTGGCTTACCGCTGAATTCCAGACCCGATACGGTCACAATCGGCGCATTACCCATCGGTATGTAATCGAGGACTACCAAATCCGTATCGAGGAGGAATTTCTTTTTGCCGGCCGTGACCACCGCAATCGGCTTTCGCCATCGTCCGGTGATTCGAATACTGTTGTAAGTTGTCTGCACCTTCACGTTCGCAAGCCACGGCACCATCCGAACAATATTTCGCTGAACGGATGCGGCTGTGCTCTCGTTGTCGCCGCTGCCCGCCTGGGCTGTGGCCGCAGCGTAAACCCTGTTTTTAATCTCTTGGCCGACCCATTCGGGAATGTCGCCCACAAGCTCGATTGTCCTGCCCCCGAAAACCACGGCTTTTTGCTCTTTTACGAATCTTTCCAGAAATGCAAAGCCGGCCAATATCGCGCCAAGCAGGCAGGCCAGGACAAGCCCCTTCAATAACCCGGCTGTGTTTGTCCTGCGCTTAATCCTCGCCCTTTTGGCGGGCTTCGACCCGAACAGCATACCCATTCCCTGTTTTCGCCTTCTTGCAGCCACCCCTAATGCCTCCCCGCTTCTGTCTTTCGGCTCTCTGCTTCGGCCAAAGCCATTTCCACTATTTTTATACAAAGCTGACTCATTGACATGCCCGCCTTGGCCGCCGCCTTGGGTAAAAGTGAATGGCTTGTCATCCCCGGAATGGTATTGACTTCAAGCACGTATGGCCTGTTCTCCTCGTCTAAGATTAAATCGACCCTCGCCACCCCCCGGCATCCAATCGCGTTAAAGCAGTCAATCCCCATTTTTTGTATGTCGGCCGCAAGACCCGGATTATCTATCGTATCGAACAGATATTCAGTCCCTTCGTCGATATATTTCGCGTGGTAGTCATAAAAGCCCGCCCTCGGCCGAATCTCGATTATCGGCAGCGCCTCTTTACCCAAGATGCCGACGGTCAGCTCCCTGCCTTTTATGAATCGCTCTATCATACAATCCCCGAACTCCCTCGCGCATTTTTCCGCCGCCTCAATGGCCGATTTCGGGTCGTCCGCGATTGTAATACCGAAAGTACTGCCCTCGCGCAGCGGCTTTACAACGTATTTTTGCCCGAGCTGCCGGATACGGTCCTCGAGGTCAGCTCTTTTCTCGCTTGGCTCGAACAGGATTGACTCTGGTGTTGCAATACCCGCTTCGATAAAGCGTTTTTTGCTCGCCCACTTGTCAAACGCTAATCGGCTCACCTGCGGGCCGCTGCCCGTATAAACAAGCCCCTTTGATTCCAAGATTTCCTGCAGTTGGCCGTCCTCGCCGAAAGTGCCGTGCAGTGCGATAAAAAAAACATCGTTCGTTTTGTCGTCTAAGATATTTAGCTCATTTGGTTTAACATCCGCGACAACTACGTTTAACCCCGCCTGCCCCAGCGCTTCGGCTACACATTTGCCGCTTTCTATGCTTACCTCTCGCTCCCGGCTTATTCCCCCCATAAGAACTGCCGCTTTTATCCGCCGTTCGTGTGGCGGATTAACTGTTTCTGAACGGTGGCGAGAATTGGAAAAAGACCCGTACGACGGCATTATCATTTCCAGATTTCGATTTCAAGCTCAAGCTCGATGTTGAACTGCTTGGCGACCTTCTCTCTGACAAGGTCAATCAGCCGCAGAACGTCATTGCTGGTGCATCCTTCCTTGGCGATAATGAAATTCGCGTGTTTTTCGCTTACGACCGCTCCCCCGACCTGCAGCCCCTTAAGACCGGCCCGGTCAATCATCGCGCCCGCCGACATCCCGCGCGGGTTTTTGAATATGCACCCGGAGTTGACCGTGTTCAGCGGCTGGTTGTTCTTCTTGAAAACCCATATCTCCTTGATGGTGCGAGTAATCTGGTCGGGGTCGCCGGGCGTCATTGCCAGTTTCGCTTCGAGAATGAGTTTGGCTGTAATGTTTGACTTGCGGTAATCGAATTGCAGCTCCGGCTTGCTTTTTTCGAAGACCTTCCCCGTTTTATCCATCAGCGTGACGGTTTCGACCACGGCACCTATGTCTCCGAAATTGCCGCCCGAGTTCATTCGCACCGCACCTCCCACAGACCCGGGCACGCCGGTGAGGGGTTCGAGTCCTGACAGGCCTTTTTTGGCGCACATCAACAATAGCCGGCTAAGCTCCACACCCGCGCCTGCCGCGACCTCGACTTCGTTGAATTTCATTTTGGAGAAGTTTTCGGTCCTTAGCTGTATCACCGCCCCCCGAACGCCCTCGTCACCGACAAGCAGGTTCGACCCGTATCCCAGCACGTAAAACGGCACCTCGTTTTCCTTGCACCGCTTTACCACCTGCCTGAGTTGCTCCACCGCCTGCGGACGGATAAAATAATCCGCAGGCCCCCCCAGACCGTACCACGTTTCTTTGGCCAGCGGGTGCTTCTTTTCAACGATTTTTTCCAAATCTTTGAATATATCCATCACATACCTTCCAGACGTCGCCTGCGCCTATAGTTACAACTACGTCTCCTTCGCGCACCTGTTTGGCCAGATAATCGCAGATTGCTCCGAATCCGTCAATAAACATCGCCTCGCTTCCCTTCGCCCGAATCCTGTCCGCCAGCACCCGGCTGTTTACCTCTTTTTTCGACTCGAGCGAATCCCGCACGAAGTATATCTCCGGCACTATCGTTATATCGGCAAGTTTGAAGCTTTCGGCAAAGTCATCTAATAAAAATCTCGTCCTGCTGTACTGGTGCGGTTGAAAAACACACCATAATCGCTTAGGCCGGTAATGCTCCCGTATCGCCTTTAACGATGCCCGTATCTCGGTCGGGTGATGGGCGTAGTCGTCGAGAATGGTGATGCCGTTGACCTTTGCCTTGAGCATTAACCGCCGGTCAACGCCTGTAAAATCGGGCAATAATCGCAAAACGTCTTTTGGCTCGACGCCGGCGTTTGACGCCATCGCTACGACCGCAAGGGCGTTGGCGACGTTGTGTCGGCCGGGGATGCTTGTTTTGGCTTGGCCAAGCAGCTCCTTATTATGATAGACGTCAAATGTGTAAAGGCCGTCTTTTTCTTCGATATTGTCGGGGTGGTAGCTGCAATCCTCGCCAAAGCCGAAGGTCTCGACTTTTCTGTCATTCCCGCCCAGGCGGCAGCCCTCGATTATCTGGCTTACGTTTTTATCTTCTCCATTTGTGATGATTGCCCCCCCTGATTTTACGCCCAGCGCAAAATCGCGGAATGCCTCCACGATTTCCGCCTCGTCCTTGTAGTAATCGAGGTGGTCTGCCTCGATATTCAGGATACAGCCGATTTGGGGTTTCAGGTTCAAAAAGCTTCGGTCGTATTCGCAGGCCTCTGCGATGAACCATTTGCTATTACCTATTCCGGAGTTGCCGCCTAATTGGGGTATGTCAGCTCCCACGATAAAGGCCGGGTCGAGGCCGGCCTGTTTGAGGATGTAAGCCAGCCAGGCGCTTGTTGTGCTTTTGCCGTGTGTGCCTGATACGGCTATGCCGGAGTAAAAATTGAACACCCTGCCTAACATTTCGGCGTATTTATAAACCCTGATACCCTCACGTCTCGCCAGCATCAGCTCGGGATTGTCCTCCCTTATCGCAGCCGATATCACCACGGCGTCGGCTGCCGGGTCGAGGTTATGCTCCTTATGGCCGATTTTTATGCACGCCCCCGACGAGTTCAGCCGGTCAATAACGACCCCGCCTGCCTGGTCCGAGCCGGCCACAATCGCTTTGTGCTTGACCATTAACGCGGCCAGCCCGCTCATACCGATTCCGCCTGCCCCTATGAAATGGAATCGTTTTCCCGCCAGACCGTCAAAGCCGTTTGTGACCACTTCCCGCCCTCTGCCGACCATTGTCGCTGGTTTAAATATGCTCGCACTCGATTCGACCATATTTCATCCCTGAAATTCATCACCCACAGAATCGGCGATTTTAACACGTACAAGAAACCAATGAAAGGGAAAAGATGGATTTAGATACCGCTGCTCGCTGCTCGCGGAGAGGGGGCATCAACAGTAATGGTTGAGCTTATAGTAAAAGCAGAATACTGCTCTCTGTTAAGGAATAGGTCAAAGTTCAGCTATGTTCCAGTTTTTGTTATCAGTGACATCAACAACACGAAGCATTTTATCCGGCAAATCATAATGGACCTCTCAATGGAGGTATTCTTCGGATTTTCGAGTATAGCAAGAAAGTTATGTGCGTATATAACAAATCATATAAAGATGTCTATTGTACGGGCAATATAAGCTTTTGAAAAAAATTTACAAAAAATTAACAAAAAACGTGTTTTTATCAGCAGTTCCCCTTGACTTTTTTAAACGGGAAATGTTATCCTGATATCAATAACAAGTACTTGTGTTAACCAAAGTAAGTACTTGTGTGAAGTAAACAGTAGTTGAGAGAAATGAGTAATGAAGAAGATTGCAAACCTGAAAGAAGTCGCACTTGCTGCAAATGTGTCTGTTCCTACGGCATCCCGCATATTACATGGGAAAAAACTACATCAGTTTTCGGACGAAACCAAGAGGAGAGTTCAGGAAATTGCCCAGCAGTTGCAGTGGCGTCCCAATTTGCTTGTACACGGAATGCAGACGGGCAGAACACGTACCATTGGTGTTATGGTCCCCCCGTTCGACTCTCACTGGTCGGAAATTCTATACGGCATTCACGATGGATTAATTAGTGATGATCACATACCGATTGTTCTCTGGGGCAAGCATTGGCGTGAAGACGAAAAACAATATGTAGGAGAACATCTCGAACAAATACACCGTCTTATAGACCGGCGTGTTGAAGGTTTTATTCTCTGGCCTCCCATGGTTGAGCCTTATTATGACAATATTGAAGAGATGCGCAATATCCCGGTGGTAACAATTGACCATGAGCTTCCTCCTGAATGTGACGCAGATTCAGTTGCTACTGATGAAGAGAGAGGAGCCAAACTGGTTGCATCGCATTTATTGAACCTTGGTCATCGCCGTATTGCGCACTTTGCGGGCTCCGGAAATAAAATCTACAGTTGGGCGAAGCTACGCAGCGAATATTTTGAAAAGGAAGTAACCAGTGTTCCGGGGGCGACATGTCAAATCGTGGAGCAATGGCAGCATGATTACGATGAGGGTCTTAGCGTGGCAAGAAAACTGCTGCAAATGAATCCGAGGCCAACGGTGGTCTTCGCGGCAAGTGATCAGAGAGCACAGTATCTCTATGATGCTGCAGCCCAGTTGGGCCTGAGGATTCCGCAGGATTTGTCTGTAGTTGGGTTTGGAGACCTTACTAATGCCGCGAGATTACAACCGGCGCTTACGACTGTACGGCAAAAATCTTATGAGACGGGATTTATTGCCGCACGACTTATGTTGGAACGGCTGCAGAAGACATATGAAGAACCTCACAATCATCAGAGTGTTCGAGTAGGATGCGAATTAGTGATTCGTGATTCGACGGCCGTACCCCGTAACGGTGGATGAGTTAGGAAATAACCTGTGTTAAATAAGCACAAGGTGAAATGGTGAAAGTCAAAGTCAGTGCTTGTTTAATGTTGTTAGAGACAAATACAATATGTGGGAGAAGAGAGTGTTTGTCGAGAACAAGGTAACTTCTTGGCTTGTTGCCAGGAAAAAAGAAGAGTGTGAATGATAAACGAAAAAGGAGGAGTAAGAGAATGTGTAGAAAATTTGTTCTTCTAATTTTAGTGTTAGGTATGGCCTCCACCAGCTATGGTCTGGTGATAGGCAACTGGGAAACTGGTAACGATGGCTGGACCATAACCGGCAGCGCAACGTTTACACCACAAGTTCCCATTGGTAACACACTTGACGATTATGCCGGGGCGATAGCACCTCCATCCGGCAGTTACAACTGGGACCTCGTAGGCGCGACCTATAATTCCGGCTCGCTATACACTGCTGCTGACTTTATGGCCAACGACACGTTTACATTAGACGTCACCCGGCTGACTTCTGAGTGGACATACACCAGCTCGAGTCGTTACTCCAGAATGCATGTGGCTATGACCACCGATCTTGTCGGTCAGACTACCGTTGGGTCCAATGTGGTGACCTGGCTTGGCGAAAACGACGATGCGATGACAATTACCGTGGACTATAGCGCTTTCAAGGCACTCCATACAGGTACTCCAAGTTGGGTAAAGATAATTTTAGGTACTCAGGCAGGTAGTTGGGATACCATGGGTAATTACTACATTGACAATGCTCAGCTAACTCCTGAGCCGGCGACAATTTGTCTGCTTGGTTTTGGTGCGTTGAGTCTGTTTAGAAGACGCAGAGCATAAAAAGCTCGAAAGGACAGCGTGTATTGCAAAAATAAGGGCTGTGTTCGGTGAAAAAGAACACAGCCCTTATTGAAAAATACAATATTATGGTTTGTTGTCGGGTTAAAAGGCGCGGATAGAGTGATTACAATATAAGGAGGAGCAAGAGTTATGTGCAGGAAACGGGTTCTTCTTGCCCTGGTTCTGGGCGTGGTTTCAGTAAGTTTTGGTGACGTCATAATAGGTAACTGGGAAAATCCCAGTGACGATGAGGGATGGGACTTATATAGCACGGGCACATTTGCAACACACATTTCCACTGGTGCCACGCTTGGTGATTATGCCGCGTCTTATACCGGCGATTCTTATTGGTCGATCTATTGCGCGACCTATAACAGCGGTGCGACATTCACCGCTGCTGACTGGTTTGCCAATAACCAGTTAGTGTTCGACGTTACACGGCTGACTTCCGAATGGATACCCAGCGCCGGTCAGTGGTCCAAATTGCACGTAGCCGCAGACACCTCTGCCGAAGGCGGCCAGGCGACCCTTGCCAGCAATCTGGCTATCTGGACAGGCGCAAGCGACGATGTAATGACCGTTGAAGTGAATTACATTGACTACAAGGCAACCCAGGTCGGCGCCACGTGGGTGAAGCTAATCATTGGCGTGCAGCATAGCGGTTGGCTTACTACCGGGCCTTACTATATTGACAACGTGCGCCTGACTTATGTGGAGCCGCCTGTGCCGGATATTAAAATTGCCATCAATCCGGACCCCTGCGATGGAGAGATTGCCGTTGACACAAACACGATGTTGAGCTGGGACGTTCTGGAGGGTTATACCCCGACGGGCTTTAATATTTATTTGGATACCAACGAATCAGCAGTAGTGGACGCCACGCCGGCTTCGAGCGGTCTTTTCTATATGGATTTGAACCAGCCGGACACTAATTCTGTTCCACCAACTGATTTAAATGACAATACCGTATATTGGTGGAGAGTTGACGCTTTAGACGGGAATGATGTTAACGGAGGAACAGTATGGAATTTTAAAACCAAGGCATATATGGCCGGCGATATAGACAGAAACGGCGAAGTTAATTATGCCGATATAGACCTGCTTACCGACCAGTGGCTTGAAGAGGGCGCCGGATGGCCGGCGGATATAGACAAGAGCTTAAGAGTGGATTTCGTTGATTATGCCATAATGGCAGACCAGTACCATCGGACTATAGTGGAAGATTCATTCGACGACAACGGCAGTATGCTCAACTGGACAATTGTTGACGAGGGAGGGACTGACGGCCCCTCATACTGGCATATTGTGTCGGGAGAAATGGCCGAGACAACCAATATATACGGGCCGGATAGCAGCAATGTTGACAACCGAAAGGGCACGTATGCCTACTGGAAATACCCCGAGTCGTTCTTCTGGAAAGATTATAAATTTGATGTCTCTCTGCGGTCAACGGACAACGACGGCATAGGAGTGATATTCAGATACCAGAATCCGAGTAATTATTATAAATTCGATATGGACAGCCAGAGAAGCTTCCGAAAATTGTTTAAAATGTACAACGGTGCTGAAACTACTCTTGCGGTTTCAACGACGGGATACACTATGGGGCAGCAGATGCAGTTGAGCGTTGACGTTGATGGAAATCAAATCAATATTTTCGTCGATGGCAATAATGTATTCGGCTCTGCCGTTACCGATTCCAGCATTGAGTGCGGCACCGCAGCTTTATATAACTGGGGTAATTTATCAAGTTACTTTGATGACTTTAAGGTTGATATAAAGAGCGTAAAAGCTGTTATAGCTAACGACGACAGTTACGACGTTTTTGAAAACCAAACCCTCAATATTTCATCGAACGGGGTGCTTTCCAACGACATCTCGACAACGGGCGACCCAATGAGTGCCGGTTTGACTTCTTATCCTCTGCACGGAGATATTACGGAATTTAATTCTGACGGAACCTTTATTTATATACCTGATACGAATTATTTCGGGGAGGACAGTTTCACGTATGAAGCAATCGTTGCCGGTCAGACAGACGAGGCAACGGTAACAATCACCGTCCATTCCGATATGGAATTCACAGTAGTTGTTCTTCCGGATACGCAGTATGAGGCGGAAAACTATCCTGAGATTTATGAACGTCAAACCCAGTGGATTGTGGATAATATGGATACTCTCAATATCGCATTCGTTCTGCATGAAGGCGATATTACAAATGATAACAGCAGCACCACCCAATGGAACAATGCCAGCGACGCTATGGCCATACTCGACGGCAACGTGCCGTATGCCGCATCCGTGGGCAACCACGACTTAGGTTCGGGCGGCGGTGCATCTACACGTGACACGCTGTTCAATAACTATTTCCCTCCGAGCCGGTTCAGTGCTCTCGGCGGCGTTTATGAGACGGGTCATTCGGAAAACAGCTACCATTACTTTACGGCAGGCGGGATTGACTGGCTGGTATTTGCTCTTGAGTTCGGCCCGAGAAATAAAATACTGGATTGGGTCAATGACGTTATCACCGCCAATCCTCATCGCAGGGTTATGATTGTAACACACAATTATATGTATTCCGACGATACTCGCGTAGGCGAGGGCGATTCGTGGAATCCGCATGATTACGGCATGTGCGATTCGAGTGATCCCAACGAGGTGTGCAATGACGGCGAAGAGATGTGGACTAAATGCGTCAAGCTCCACGAGAATATGTCTTATGTCTTCAGCGGGCACATTTGTAATGACGGTATCGGCACGCTTGTCAGCACGGGCGATTACGGCAATAGCGTTTATCAAATGCTGGCCAACTATCAGAATGACGCCCACGGCGGCGACGGCTGGCTGAGGATAGTAACGTTTTCTCCGGAGGAGGACAAAGTAAGCATCAAGACGTATTCGCCTTATCTGGACCAGTACAGGACAGGGTCGGACAACCAGTTCGAATTTGTGAATGTGGATTTAACTACACCCTGAGAAACAGCAGCCAAAAACCGTGAGATGCACAGGAGGTTTATTGCCTACTCTGTGCTTTGTGGAATGGGCTGTCGTAGCCCTCTTTTTTCGGAGCAGGGCGGGTCTTTAGAATCGCCTCGGCGATTGCGATGTCGGCGGGAGATTCCTCGACTTTGATCGGGTCTTAGACGAATATAAAGACCGAATTCAGCTCGCCGTAAGGATTCGGCTCGGTCGAATTATTATTGGGGTCTCGCTGCCATTTCCCGTCCACGACGAAGCGATAGCGATAAGTCCCTTTTGCCAGCGGGATTCTGGCCTGCCAGGCGCCCTGGTCGTTCTTTTTCATCAGATTTTTTTCAGGCCGCCAGCCGTTAAAATCACCCGCGATTTGAACCTTTTTCGCATCGGGATAAAATGCCGTGAACAGCACGCTGTCTCTCATCTGTCGTGGGCCGTAATGTTTCGCGGGACCAGAGGGCGGCGCTTTGACCTCTGCCATTTTTGAGGCAGCGGCCGTCGATGACGAGTTGTTTAACGTAGATTTGTTTGTTCTCATAACACATTCCTTTCAGAGAGATATGATTTATCGAAAGAGCCGGCGTTTTGCGAACCGGCGGTTTGTTCGGAATCGATATTTTGCCGGAGCTGCGGTTTTTCGGCGACGGCCCGGCGGCAGCGATACTCAAGGTTGTCGAGGACGTTCATAAAATTTATGTAGGCGTCATAAGGTGAATCATAAGGATTGAAGTATTTGTGCACGTCGCCGTCCGAGAACCATTTTGTGCACATATAATAGAAATGGTCCGACGTCTGAAGCTTTCTCCAGTCGGCGATTATGTCGGCCTGGTCGGTTTGTTCGACCAGCTCTTTGAGTTGATATAGTTCCGACAGCGCATCTTCCTGCATAGCATTGCCCATCCAGGCCGAGAGGTCCCGTTCGATGTCCGCCCAGCTTATCGTATTGGGGATGTCAATTTGGTCCACGGCGTCGTATGCTTCAATCGCCTCGGACGGCGTCTTGAAATTGTTGTCGGGATAATTGAGGATCTCGGCGGGCAGATGCCGCATAAAATCGAATATGCCGGTTTCCTGCCACTGGTGCTCGCCGAATGTTTCGTAATCCATAAAGAGATTGACGATGTATCCGCAGCCGTTGACGCTGTTGACCCAGGACGCGAATTTGTCTGCGGTGAGCGGCCAGTCCTGCCAGTCGCGGTTGGAGAACCGAAAGGCGATGTCGTCACTTAGCCGGTAATTTTTGAGCAGCAGCTTTAACCGACTCGAATTCACCGGGCGATAGACGAAATTCGGGCTTTTATAGCCGAGGATATGGTCAGCGCCTTCGGTTATAATTGCGTCGAAGCCGCCGATTTGCTCAATGATGGGAGGCAGATTGTTATTATAAATAAGCTCGGTGTTCCTGAAGACGCGGGGCGTCAGGCCGAAAAGCTGTCTGATGGTTTGTCTGTGCAGGTTTATCTGCTCGATGAACTCTTTTCTTGAGTACAGGAACGCCAGAGTGTGGTAATAGGTTTCGCCGAGAAACTCCACACAGCCGGTAGAGGCCAGCTTTTCAAACGAGGCAATTGTTTCCGGGCTGTATCGCTGAAACTGTTCGAGCAGGACGCCCGTTATGCTGTATGCTATTTTGAATCGACCCTTGTGTTTTTCAATCAGCTCGAGCATAAGCTGATTTGCGGGCAGGTAGCATTTGTTAGCCACCTTCCTGCACACTTCGGCGTTTTTGCCGTCATCGAAATAACCGCCGTCACCGTCGATAAAGGTGTAATGACGCAGCCGGTTGGGCTGGTGCACCTGGAAGTAAAAACATACCGAAGCCATTATTTGGTTAATTCTCCTTTTCCTGCGACTTACTGAAAATTCTCCGCTCTTGAAATTTTATTCGTATAAACCGCCGCTGTGAGCCCGCGGTTTGGTCAGGAAGGGCGAACGTAAAATTTACTTCCGGCCTGCCTGTTTTCTTTAGCAATTCTCGGCAAGCGATACCACGGACGACGGTGATAGACGCAAATCCCCAGCCGGACATATACATTGCTGTTATGCATCTTTATGTTCGTCAGCGTCCGTTCATTTATCTGTTTGATGTCTGTAATCAGAACGCACCCGCAATTTGGCCCGCGGCACCAAGCTCGGCAGACATTCGAGGTGTCTTTTGCAGCCACTGCCCTGTGCACAGGTCCCTGCTGCACCTGTACCACACAAACACCATTCCGTCTTCGCACACCCTGTCCGTCTCGGTCATTTTTGAACCACATTCGGGACAGAGCTGCTGGTATTTGGCCCGTGCAATCCTTGACACTAATTTAGCCGTATCCATGACAACATTCCTCACTTTAATACTCCGGAAACAATTATAAAATTTAAGCGGTCCCAAATTTATAATGGCCGCAATCCGTTCGGCTTAAACAAGTTAAAAACCATTTTTAAGCTTTGTGATTCTACCATTGCAGCCGCCGATTGTTATATAGGCGAATTGCTTAATTAACATTTCGTAATTGCTCATTTTTTGTTAATTACTAACATCTTGTTATCGCTTGACTTAGCTCGTGGAATCGATGGTTTGCCGGACGGCCGGAAAGGAAAATATTCACATCAGTATACAAAAACCCTGCCCGTCGGGAAGGCGGACAGGGAAAACTAATTGCGGCGGTTGTCGTGCTCTTTATCTGGACGGCCCATAAAACCGTCCCATTGTTTCTTTTTTTGCGCCCGACCCGCCGCTATGAAGCTGTCTTTCTAATTGCTAATAAGCCGTATCCGGCGATGTCTGTTCGAACTGCGGCAGCTTGCTTACATATTTTTCCGGGTTCTTTTCAAATTTAGATTTGCAGGCGGGACAGCAAAAATATACTTTCTTGCCCTCATATTCGGTGTAGACGTCTTTATTAATCGGCTTGCCGGTTATCGGGCAGACAGTTTGTTCCGTTTGAATTGATGCCTGTGTTGATGTTCGCTTTTCGGATTTTTTGCATCCGCCTGCGACGACCAGCACTGCAAGCAGCAGGCATATTAACGATATTATCGTGGTGAGCTGTGTTTTCCTGTTTTTCATTTTGTTTTCCTTAAATTTTTTTAACGGTTCTATAACAATTGCCGATACCGGACATTCGTCGGCGGCCTGTTGAGCAGGTTTTTCAGAGTCGGAAGGAACGATGTCTGTTTTTACCTGTGCGTACTGGTCGCCCATTTCGAAAACATCAGGGCAGATATCCACACATAATCCACAGACAATGCACTCCTCGGTAACCTTAGCTTTCATAACACGCTCCTTAAATCTTTCGCTGTAATGCTTTCTGCTGTATATCGAAGTGCATTAGCGCAATTTATGCGGTGGATTCAAATAAGGAGAATGCTTAATTGAAGGGTAGTAATTGCCCAGCAGCGGGGCGCGCCTGACTCATTAGGACATCGGTGGAGAGGTTGATTAACGCCTAAAACTTACGGCTCCGGCTGTGTCAGGCCCTCCTGTATGGCATATTTCGTAAGCTGGGCGATACTGTCTATCTTAAGTTTGCTCATAAGATTGAGCCGGTGGACCTCGACGGTTTTCGAGCTGATGTGAAGGCGCTTTGCAATCTGCTTGGTTGTCTTGCCTTCGGCCAGGAGCTGAAGTACCTCCCTTTCGCGTTTCGACAGGATTGAAAACGGCGAATTCTTTGTTTCCGGGAACTGTCGCATATAGTTTTCAACGACGACGTCGGATATGGCCGGGCTGATATACGTCTTGTCATCAATCACAACGCGGATGGCGTTGAGCAATTCGTCGAATTCGCAGTCCTTGAGCAGATAGCCCGAAGCCCCGGCCTTGAACATTTCTATTATGAAGTTTTTGCTCGAATGCATCGACAGGGCAACCACCTTGACCCTTGGGCAATCTCTCGTTATCTGGCGTGTCGCCTCTATGCCGTTGAGGTCGGGCATCCCTATGTCCATTATCACGACGTCCGGTTTTAATTCCTTTGCCAGCTCGACCGTCGAGCGTCCGTCCTTGGCCTGTGCAATCACTTCTATATCCTGTTCGTTCTGCAGCGATTTGCTCAGTCCGTGACGAAGCATCGCATGGTCGTCTGCAAGCATAACTTTTATAGTCATCACTGTTCCCCTTTCCGCTTTGTATAAGTTTTACATTACGATTCTAATCTAATTCCAGTGGTGCTGTCAAGGTCGCAGATGTTCCTTTTCCTCGTTTTGATTTGATTTCGAATCTGCCGCCTATATGCATCAGCCGTTCCCGAATACTGAAAAGCCCCAGCCCTTTGGGTCTCGTCTCCCTTCTGTTTAGGGCCGAAACGTCCAGACCTTTTCCGTCGTCCTTTACAGTCACCTGTATTTCATTATTGACTCTCGAAATATCAACTTTGACGGACCCGGCCTTTGCGTGCTTGGCGATGTTTATCAGTAGTTCCCTTATAGAGCGATACAGCAGCACTTTAACGTGGTCGGTCAGGGGCTTTGGCTCGTCGCTTTTGTTAAAGGAATATCGCAGATTATGCTCTTTGCAGAAACGTTCCGTAAGCTCTTCGACGGCCGTTTCGAAACCCAGTGTATAAAGTGTCGGCGGGCTGAGGTCAAAGGTCAGTGTCCTGGTCTGCGTGACTACCTCGCTTATATTTGCCCCGATATTTTCAAGCGAATCTGCGATGTCCGACGGCGTCTTTTTGCGAAGCGCACCTAATTCTCTTTTCGTAAAGGCAAGTATCGGCCCTATCGAATCGTGCATTGCCGTGGCGATGTCGTGCCGTTCCCGCTCTTCGGCCAGGACAAGCTCGGCGGTAAGCTGGCGAAGCTGTTTCTGGTCGGCTAAGATTCTCTCCTGCGCCAGCTTTCGTTCGGTTATGTCGCGGAAGACAATCTGCATGGACGGCCTGTTCTGGTATATAAGCAGAGTGGCCGCCACCTCGACGTCTAAGGTCGTTCCATTGGCCCGGATGAATTTCTCCTCGCGCATAGGCAGCTCTTTGCCCTTTCTTCGCTGATACTCAAGCAGCAGATGCGCACGTTTTCTATAGTCGGGATGGACAAAGTCAAGAACGGGTCTGCCGATAAGCTCTTCGGGCCTCTTATAGCCGAGCAGTTTTGCGCCGGCGGTATTGATAAACGCAATTCTGTCGTCTCTTTCCACGCCGATGCCGTCGGGCGAAAGCTCGACGAGCTGCCGGTAACGCTCCTCGCTTTCGCGCAATTCCGTCTCTATGTCGAACCTGTGGACGGCCTCTCCTATCAGCATCGCTATATTTTCGAGGAACTCCACGGTTTCGGCCGGCATCTTGTTTTCCTTCTTGTCGGCAAGGTGAATCGCGCCTAAGATTTCATCTCTGTATCTGATGGGAATGACGGCCAGCGATGCAAAGCCGAACCGCATACAAGTACCGCGGTACCGTTTTTTCGCCCTGCCCGGGAGGTTTTTAACGAAATCTATTGAATTATTGCTGCTGAAAGACCCTCTCGGCGTTGTCAGGGGCCAGTCCTGCGACTCGGGTGTTTGCGAAATTGCACGGATGCAGATGCAGGAGTCCTTTTTGAGGCAAAGCTCGTTTTCCAGGGCGAGAAATTCATCGCTGTAACCAACGCAGGACTTGAAGGGAACGAAGCCATCACTGTCCGTCAGACGTATCCCGACGCACTCGCAGCCGCTCCAGTCGTGGACCGCCTTTACGACCGAATCGAGGTATTCCTTTCTCGATGTTTTCTGCGCAAACAGCTCGAGCAGGGTATTGGTAAAATCAGTACGGATGTCAGCCCGCTTGTGCTCGGTCACGTCTTCGAGTGAGAAGATGAGCAGCTCCACCTCGCCTTTCGAGTCCAGAATCGGCACAAGCGTCCAGTCCCAGTAGGTTATTCCCCATTCGGGATGGTCGGGATAGGTAAACGGTTTGGCCGAGGCGACAAAAGGGGTCTTTGTTCGCACGACGTTTTCAAAAATTGCCTGATTTTCGGCGTGAGGGTAAAATTCGAAGTGATTATGCCCGGCAAAGTCCTCGACCCGCTTTTGGTCGGCGCGGGCGTATGCCTGGTTAACGCGGATGAAATTAAAGCTGCGGTCGAGAAAAACCATCGGCGTAAGTGAATGCCGGAAGTATGCTTCGAGAAACATTGCCTGCTGCCTGATGGTCCGGGTCCTTTCCTCGACGCGTATTTCCAGCTCGTCTCGCGCCTTGCGAAGCTCCGCTTCCATACGCTTTCTCTCGATGGCATAGCGGATGGCGCGGGCGATGAGCCGGCCGTCAACCCTTCCTTTCACGAGGTAATCCTGCGCCCCCAGCCGCACGGCTTCGACGCCGGTGTTTTCGTCATCGACGCCGGTAAGCACGACGATCGGCATATCGGTGCCGGCCTGCCTGACCCTGCGGATGGTTTCGAGGCCGGAGCTGTCGGGCAGGGTCAAATCCAGCAGCATCGCGTCGATGTGATTGCTTCGAAAATGGTCGATTGCTTCCTGCAGGGAATGGGCGTAGTCGAGGCGAAGGTCATCGACGTTGCTTAAACGGATATTTTCCCGCAGCAGGGCCGCGTCGGACTCGCTGTCTTCAACTAACAGAATTTTTAATAGTTTGCCTGGTGTCATATTTTTTGCGGCAGTGTAACTACCGTCAGCCAGAAATTTTCAATGGATTTTACCACGTCAATAAAATGGGCAAAATCAACGGGCTTGGTGATATAACAGTTACAATTGAGCTCGTAGGACTGCAATATGTCCTTGTCGGAACGGGAGGTCGTAAGGACGATAATCGGAATGATTCTCAGGTCCGGGTCGTTTTTTATTTCAGAGAGGACCTCGCGTCCGTCCTTTCGGGGCAGGTTCAGGTCGAGCATAATAAGGTCGGGCCTTGCGGCTTTTTCGTATTTGCCCCGCTGTTTTAAGAAATCCATCGCCTCGACACCGTCCTCGACGTGGCTTAGCCGGTTGGCAATCTTGCCCTGCTTGAGCGCTTCGATTGTCAAAGCAGTGTCGCTGGGGCTGTCCTCGACTAATAAAATCTCTATGGATTTTGCACTGGATAAATTCATTGATTAACTCCTTCCTTGTCAGGAACAGTAAAATAAAACGTTGAGCCGCGTCCCGGCTCGGATTCCACCCAGATTTTCCCGCCGTGTCTTTCGACGATTTTTTTGCACAGCGGCAGGCCGATGCCCGTTCCGGGGTATTTTTTGCGTGTATGCAGCCGCTGGAAAATCAGAAATATGCGCTCGGAGTATTGCGGCTCGATGCCTATGCCGTTGTCTTTTATGGCGAAACGCCACTCGCTGTTTTCGCGCTCCGCGCTTACCTGAATCTCTGGCGGCTGCTCGCCTCTGAACTTGATAGCGTTGCTTATAAGGTTCTGGAACAACTGCTTTAGCTGCAGCGGGTCGATATTGACCGTCGGCAGGTTGTCGCCGGTGATTTTGGCTCCCGTTTCCTTAATGCTCGCCTGCAGGTCCAAAAGCGCCTCATCCAGCGACTTTTTCGAATCGGTCTTTTCCGGGGGTTTGCCTCGCGTATCTATGCGTGAGTATTCCAGCAGTCCGTTGATGAGCGACTGCATCCGTGCGACTCCGTCCACGGTAAAATCCATATATTCCCTTGTTTTTTCATCGAGGGCGTTTTCGAGATGATGCTGTAGCAAGCTCACAAAGCCCGAAACCGCCCGAAGCGGCTCCTGCAAATCGTGACTTGCCACGTATGCGAACTGTTCGAGGTCCTTGTTCGAACGGGCAAGCTCCTCGGTCCTTTGTCTGACGAGGTCCTCAAGGTGCAGGCGGTATTTTTCCAGCTCGGCCTCGGTGATTTTTTTCTCGGTGATATCACGTGCGGCGGCGAATACGCCCTGGACCTCGCCCGCCTCGTTTCTGTACAGCGTCGCGTTATACAAGACATCGGTTGTGCCGCCGGAGGAGCGCCGAATAGTCAGCGGATAATCTCTTACCGACCCTTCGGACAAGACCTTTTTATATCCTTCGTTTGCCTTTTGCGGATCCGTAAAGTAATCGGAGAAATTGCTTCCTATCAGGCGTTCACGCGGAAGGCCCGTCACTAATTCGGTGGCATTGTTGACGTCGGTTATTTTACCTTCTTTGCTTATCGTAACCAGCGGGTCCAGAGATGCTTCCAGAAGCCCGCGAGCGTAAAGCGACGTTGCCCGCAGCGCATCCTGCGCCTGTTTGCGTTCGGTTATGTCGATACCCATTTCGAGAATAAGCCGGGAGCCGTCTGTGTCTTTGAAGGGAAAGTCAAAAATGTCATAATTTCTGCCGTTAGGTCCCGTCCATTCCCAGCGCTGGGGCTTGTTGGTTTCGAGGACTTTATACGTCTCGCAGTTTTCGCAGGGCTCCGTCCGGTTGAACAGGAACTCGTAGCATTTCTTGTCGGGATAGTAGCCGAACCATTCGCGGAAGACCTTGTTTGCAAAGGGCATATAGTAATCAGGCGTCAGCAGGCACACGTAAACCGGCAGTGTTTCGAGAACGTCGAAGAAGCGTTTGCGCTCGGCCAGTATAGATTCTCTCGAGCGGGTCTTCTGCACGCTGCCCCACATCCCGCTCAATAACAATGATACCTGCCGTTCGTCAGAGGCATCATAGTCCGAGTTCTTATTGCCGACGCCGGCGATAGTTACGACTTTATTGTTCTCCAGGAGAGGCACAACCATAAATCTCTCGATACCAACGTGACCGGCGGGAATCCCTTTCTTTCGGGGATGGGGCTTGCTGTAATCGTTTACAATCAGTGTCCTGTGCTCCCTGATGGCATCGGCCCATATACCGGCGTCATCGACAGGCCAGTGAGCCGGGTCGCCTTCCACATTGCACTCTTTAACAACGTCTTTTGAAACTGAATGAAGCGTATAGGTTTTCTCATCGTCGCTTATAAAGCCCACAAATCCGATTTTGCTTCGCGTCAGCGCAATTGCCTGCTCTAAGGTAAATCCGGTAAGCTTGTCTAAGGGTTCTTCGCTCATCCGGCTTAAGTGTAAAAGCGCATCTAACCGGGCCTGCTCCAGTCGAAGCGACTCATTTGTTTTCTTCAGCTCGGCTGTTCGCTCATCGACGCGAATCTCAAGCTCGTCACGCGATTTCTTAAGCTCTTTTTCTGCCTCGTCGCGGGCCTTGCGAAGCCGGATTGAAGTTATCCCGAAAGAAAGGTCGCTTGTAAGCTCGGTGAGTAAATTTACCTCGTTTTCAGAGAACGGGTCAGGGTCTTTGGAATATATGGTTAGTGCGCCAAAGGCCTTGTCACCGCTCAAAAGCGGCAGGGATATCGAGGATGCGTAGCCGCGTTTTATTGCTTCTTTTCGCCACGGCTCAAAGGCGGGATTGGTCGGTATATTTTTACAAAAACTGACTTGGCCTGTGCGAATGGCCGTGCCGGTCGGGCCTCGACCGCGTTCGGTGTCCGACCAGGTGATTTTGAGGGTTTCGAGATACCCCTTTTCGAAACCCGAATACGCCACGGGCCGGACGCTCTTTGCCTCGTCGTTTTCGGCAAAGCCAATCCATACCATTGCATGACCGCAGTCATTTACGATTATATCGCATACCTGCTGCAGATACTGCTGCTCGTCCTGTGCGCGCATTATCGCCTGGGTGCTTTTGCTAAGCGCCCTTAATGTCCGGTTAAGCTGATGAAGCTGCTGTTCCCTTTGCTTTCGCTCAGTGACGTCTGTTACCGTGCCGAAGCCGCCGATAAGGGTGCCGGCCTTGTCAAATTCCAGCTCTGCTCTCTCACGGACCCACTTTATTCGACCATCGACGGTGATTCGATGCTCGATATCGTATTTCCCCTCTTTCAGAGCGGCCTTCCATTTCTCATCGACAAATTCGCGGTCGTCAGGGTGAATATAAGAAAGAAATGACTCGTATGTCATCGGCGTTCCCTGCGGGACGCCGAATATTCGGTATGCCTCATCGGACCATTGAAGCTCGTTTCGCCGGATGTCCAATCGCCAGCTTCCGGTAAGTGCAACGGTCTGGGCGCGTTTAAGGTCCTCACGGCTGTTGTGCAGTTCGAGGGCCTGTTTTTCAGCGCTTGAGCGCGCCTCCCGCAGCACCTTGCCGACGTAGCCGACAAAAGTGCTGGTCAGGACTACGACAGCACAGCGGGTCCAGAATTCGATACTCAGGTCAAGGGTATGCAGGGGCGGTATGAAAAAGAAATCCGATACCAGCACGCCGATAACGCCGGTAAGGATCGCAGGCCCCATCCCGCCAAGAAGCGCTATGATGACCGTCGCGGGAAAAAGGGTTATAAAAGGCGTGCCGTGCCCCGTCAGAGGCAAAAGGGCGTAACGCGTTAAGATAACTATCGGTATTGCCAGTATCGCGTAGAGATAACGTATATAGCTTTTCATATTCACTCTATTATTCAAATCGTGAAGTAAAAAGTCGAGCCCTTTCCCTCCTGCGATTCCACCCAGATTCTGCCCCCGTGGCGTTCGACGATTTTCTTGCAGATAGTCAGTCCTACGCCGTAGCCCGGATATTTGTCATGCGTGTTAAGGCGCTGGAATATCTTGAAAATGCGCTGCTGGGCCTGCGGGTCGATACCGATACCGTTGTCACGGACCGAAAACTGCCAGCGGTTTTCCTGCTTAACACAGCCCACGTGGATTTTCGGCCTCTGCTCATTGCTGAACTTGATGGCGTTATCGATTAGGTTCTGGAAGAGCTGCGTAAGCTGCATCCCGTCGGCCTCGACCTCGGGTAGCTCATCGGAGGTTATCTCGGCCTGCGATGTCTCGATTTTATTCTGAAGGTTCTCCATCGCTATCCTAAGCGCCCCCTGCGAGGGGACTAATTTCGGTATCTTTCCGCGTGTCTGGACGCGGGAGCATTCCAGAAGCCCTGAAATCAGGTCGCTCATCCTGTTGGCGCCGTTTGTCGCGTATTTAATGTATTCTTTTGCCTTGTCATCGAGTTTCCCGGCGTAGGAGTGTTCCAGAAGCTCGATAAAGCCCGCAACCGCCCGAAGCGGCTCGCGCAAATCGTGGCTGACAATGACTGCGAATTCATCGAGGTCCTTATTCGAGCGTTTCAGCTCTTCCGCCAGTTTCTTTAATTGCTCCTCGGCCTGCTTGCGGTCGGTGATATCGAATATCACGCCGTCGAGGTGCGTGCAGATGCCGTCTGGCGCATACACCGGCTGGCCGCGCTCGGAGAAATATCGCAGGTCGCCTGCCTTGGTACGCAGTCGGTATTCTACTTTGAACGGCTGATGCTTCCTGATTGCTAACTGGACCGCAGCGATGACCGCCTCGCGGTCTTCGGCCACAGTCAGCGGTTCAATCGAGCATACTTCGCCCATCGTCAGCTCTTTTTGCGTATATCCCGTCAGCGTGAAAAGCGACTGGTTGAAAAATTCCATTCGTTGGTTTTCGCTGAGGTGGACCCGATAGACAAGGCCCGGAAGGTTTTCCGCGAGGGTTTGGTATGATTCCTTCTCCTGCCGCAGCGCCTCTTCGGCCTGCTTGAGTTCGTCAATATCCGTGTTTGTGCCAAACCAGCGGATTGCCTTCCCGTCAGCATTCCGCATCGGCCATGCTCGCACCAAAAACCAGTGATACTGTCCGTCGCGCCTTCGCACCCGGGTTTCGTTCTGGAACAGCTTACCTTGCTGCAGGGCATCCTGCCATTTTTTAAGTGTATGCGCCATATCGTCCGGATGTGTCACCTTGTCCCAGCTCCAGCCCTCTCCGATTCCCTGGGCCAATCCTGTGTACTCATACCAGCGATGGTTGAACCATTCGATTCCACCCTCGGCATCGGCCGTCCAGACAATTTGCGGCATCGCTTCGGCAAGTGCTCTCAACCGCTGTTCGCTTTCACGCAGTGCCTCCTCGGCCTGTCTGCTTTGGGTGATGTCCGTACCCGTGCCGATGATGTATTCGACTTGGCCCTTCGGATTTGTGATGGCCGTATTGGACCACGCGATGAGGCGTCGCGAGCCGTCTTTAGTCAGCCAGTGGTTCTCGTGTCTGTTCGGAAAATCACCCGCCCACAGGTTTTTCCACGTCTTTTTAACGCTCGGCAATTCCTCCGGCAAAATAAGCATCTCCCAGAATATGCGGCCCAGGACCTCCGAAACCGAGTACCCGGTTAGCTCTTCGCAAGCCCTGTTAAAGCGCGTTATTCGTCCTTGCTTGTCGATGACGACTACAAGCGCGCCCGCCGTATCGAGTATGGCCGAAACAAAATCTCGCTCATTTCGCAACAGCCGTTGAATATACTCCTTGGTGTTGCGCAGTTGTATTGTTGAAATGCCGTATGAAACGTCGCCGGCCAGTTCTGTGAGCAGGTCAATCTCGCTTTCCGTGAATGCGTCGGTATGTTTCGAAGATATATTTATCACACCGATCGCCCTGGTCCCGTTCATAACAGGGACGGCCACCGAAGAGGCGTAACCTCGTTTTGTTGCCTCTTTTCGCCAGGGCGCGAACGCCGGGTCGGTTAGCATATTTTTGCAGAGGCAGGGCCTGCCCGTCCGTATGGCGGTGCCCGTCGGCCCCCGGCCCCGCCCGGTATCCGCCCAGGTTATGTTCAGCGTATCCAGGTATCTCTTCTCGAAGCCGGAATACACTATGGGCCGGACGGTTTTTCCTTCGTCGTTCTCTGCGAAACCTATCCAGACCATAATATGGCCGCAGTCCTTTACAATAATATCGCAAACTTCCCGCAGATACTGCTGCTGCTCTGCGGCACGCGTCAGGGCCCTGTTGCTTTTGCCAAGCGCCTTGAGCGTTCGGTTAAGTATTTGAAGGTCCTCTTCTTTTTTTCTGAGCCGTGTGATGTCCCGGCCGTATATGTTCACATATCCGCTGTCTGTTACGGGCGCAAGAACTAACGAGACGATTCGGCTGTCCAAGTGGACTTCCTCGACCATCGGCCTGCCTGATTTGAGAACCTCGCGCACCATATTTCGCCATTTAATCGGTGTCTTCTGGCCTTCGTGTTGTTTCCATGATTCCAGCAGCTGCTTTCCCGGGCCGTTGGAATAGACAATTGTGCTGTCCTGCGAGATGCGAAGCACCGGATATGGATTTTCCTCCGGAAACTTCGCAATGTCGCGTATCTTCTGCTCGGCGTGTTTTCGTTCTGTGATATCGGTTAAGGCAGTTCGGCAAAACGTCGGCTCGCCTTTTTCATTTGGCCAGGCGATGCTTTCGAGCCGTGCCTCGAATTTGTCGCCGTTTTTGCGAACGATGGTAATTTCGCAGGTCTGCTGGAGTCCCGGCGTCAGGGCGTGCCGGTGGTGGTTATAAAATACGTCTTTGCTTTCTTTGCTGACAAATCTATGAAACGGCTTTTTAATCAGATACGCTCTTTCGATACCTAACATCGAGCAGCCGGTAAGGTTGGCCTCGATTACAAGGCCGTTTTTGTCGAAGGTGAAATACCCTGTGGGGGCGAAATCGTACAGGTCGGTATATTTGGCCCGGCTTTGCTCGAGCTCCTGCTGTGCCCGGCGAAGCTCCTCGTTTTGCATCTCCAATTCGATTTGATGCACCCGAAGCTCGTGGAGGACCCTTTGCATATCACCTTTGGATTCTTCACGCAATCTGACGATTTTTTGATTGAGCCGTTTCTCTGCCTGTGCCCGGAGTGGTGCGAATTTGCCTGCACTGAGCTTTTTTATGGTGAGCTTAGTCGAACCAGTCGAAGTGTCCGTCTTGGAACTTTTCTTTCCCATTTTCGCCTCTCATTGCCTCCGTGCCCGGTTTCTCCCGAATAAAGCTGTTTTTCGCTCCGATTGGAGCAATCCATACTACCAAAAATAAGCAAAATAGCAATATATTTTACGCGGCAGGAGGGGAATTTAGCCGGCGGCTTTTGCAGCATCTGCTATTATTGTAAAGCCGTGCAGCTCGTTGACGGAAGGCCTGCCGCCGTAAGTTGTCTTTTCTTTTAAAGTAAGTCCCTCTGAAATCCGACAAGGGCAAAGGTGCGTTGAGTTTGACGGGGGTATTGAAGTGATACTGTTACGCAGGCCCTTGAATTGAAATGTTCATATTCAGGAGAGTCACAAATGTCCATCAAATACGTATTGAGAAAGAACCGCCTGGTAGATAGGCCCGACATTTACTCCGGCAGCGTGCGAATCTCCGGCTCGGTGGATTTGCAGGAGATAGCAGACCGCATCGTCGAGCAGGGCACTACCGTCCGCAGGCCCGATGTCCTGGCCGTTCTTGAAAACGCGATTATGACCGCCGATACGCTCCTTCAGGACGGCTTCCGCGTCAATTTCGGCGGGCTTTGCGACTTGTTCCCGAAGATGACCGGCTCGTTTAACGGCCCGGATGACACTTACGACCCTGCCAGGCACAGGGTAGATGTCGCCGCCGTCGCAGGCACGCGCATCCGCAGCAGCATCCGTATGCAGGCAAACGTTGAGCGTCAGCAGGCGGTAAAGCCCGTTCCCGACCTCGTCGGCTATGAAAGCACGGGCACAGGCGCAGGCGGCACTATAGGGACGATTCGCGGCTACCGTTTGAAATTCGATGCAACAAGGGCCGATGAGGGAATCTTCTTTGTCGCAACTTCAGATGGCTTTGCAACGCGCATCGATCCTGCAAATATCCAGAATAATAAGCCAAAGAAGCTGGTTTTCGTTAACCCTGTTCTTGCGGCAGGCACGTATTGGCTGGAGGTGCGGACACGCTATACGGCCGATGGCGATTTGAGAACGGGTCGATTGGATGGCACGGTTAGTTTTTGATGAACAAAGGTGGTTGGTAGTTGGTTGTTCATAGTTCACAGCAAAGGGGCCCGTTTCGGCGGGCCTTTTTTATCGCGCAGTTCTTTAGCCGCAGAGGTTATTTTTTATAGCCACAGAGTTCACAGAGGTAAGGCCGATAAAATCACTAACTGCATTATATTTTCAGCTTAAAACGCAACACTGAAAACTAAAAACAATCGATTTCATCCCGAAGGGATTCCGCATTTTTACTTTTTGCCTTTTGCTTTTTGCTTTCTCGGTGCTGCTTTTGCGGTCAAAGTCAGGTAATGGTCGGGCCGCGCGCTAAGTTAGGTTTAGATGCGCGCTAACTTAGGTCGCGTCGCGCGCTAAGTTAGGTTGCATCGCGCCCTCGCTTAGGTCTGGTTCAAAGTATTAGCTGTTTTGATTCAAAGTACTGGCTATTTTGATTCAAAGTATTGGATATTTTAGCCCCAAACACTGCGTGTTTGATACCCTCCCGGCATTTATTCGAGGCAGGGCTGTTTCCTGGCCTTGATAAAGGGGTAACGTATCTCGTCGTTGGTATTTCGTATATCGTCATCTTAACTGAACGCTGTACGCTGTCCGCAGAACGCTGATTTAAGTTATCGGTCGTTTTGGGCGGAATCGGGAAATTACTGAAAAATATTTAAAAAATTATTGAGACACAGATTGACAATGATTAACTATTGCTTTTCCATTTAACTATCTTTTGCAGCGCGGAATACGTCAGCAGTGATTGTTTAGTAATGGTCAGTTCTTTTTCAAAAGAATTCTTTTGTGGTTTTTTTGGCTTATCGATGCAAGAGCACCGGCTGCACTCCAGCGAACATCGCTGTCCTTGTCACTCAGGGC
>CAZHVR010000010.1:0-51712 GCA_964536225.1 uncultured Pirellulales bacterium | reverse complement strand
ATACGGTGCTGGCCCAGCACCGGCAGACGGGCAAGAGCTTAATAAGCATACTGAAAAAGGGAAAGCTTGTAAGCGATGAACAGATCACGAGGATTGTCGCCGCCGCAAACAATATAGAATTTATTAAGCTTGAACCCGATATGGTTGACCCTATGTCGGCCCATTTGCTTGGCTATGAGATGGTGAACCGCCACATAGTTATCCCGGTCAGAAAAGAGGGCAAACAGCTGATAGTTGCGATGAGCTCACCGCTGAATCTTTCGGTCCGTGACCAGATAGAAATGAAAACGGGCTACGAGGTGGTGCCTGTGGCCGCATCACCGACCGCTATAAAACAGGCGATACACTATCACTTCAGCGTTCGTGACGTTACCAAGCAGACAATCGTTTCGATGCGGCTCAAGGGAGAGCCGGGACAGAATCCGGAAGATGACAAGCTGCTGGAAAATAAGCTCGCCGAGGCCGAGCGGGAATCGATAGAAGCTGCCGAGAATCCGATTACCCGGCTGGTATCATCGATAATAAACGGTGCGATTGATGCGCGGGCCAGCGATATACACCTTGAGCCGCGAGTCGGGGATATGAGGGTGCGATATCGTATCGATGGTATCCTGCACGATACGCTGAATGTGCCCGCTTCGGCACAGCTTGAAGTAATATCGCATATCAAGATTATGTCGGATATGGACATTTCCGAGAAAAGGATGCCGCAGGACGGCCATATGGCGATGAAACACGACGGCCGGGATTATGATTTGAGAGTTTCTTCGCTGCCAGGAACCGGCGGGGAAAAGATAGTGATGCGAATACTCGATAAGTACTCCGGTAAATGGTCGCTGGATACGGTTGTTGCATCGCCCGAAGACAACAGGAAATTCAGAAAGCTCGTGAATAATCCATATGGGATGATTTTGCTCACGGGGCCGACGGGCTGCGGCAAAACCACGACTTTGTATGCGCTGCTGCAATTGCTTAACCGTCCTGAGGTAAATATCGTGACGGTGGAAGACCCGGTTGAATACCGGCTCGAAGGCATTACTCAAATACAGGTCAGGCAGTCAGCGGGCTTGACTTTTGCGTCGTCTCTCCGCAGCATTGTCCGGCAGGACCCAGACATTATTTTAGTCGGTGAAATACGCGACCCCGAAACTGCTGAAATAGCAATCAGCGCAGCGTTGACGGGCCACCTTGTTCTCAGCACCCTGCATACCAACGACGCGGCCGGGGCGATCTCACGTTTGATAAATCTCGGAGTAGCGCCTTTTATGGTCGCATCGGCGCTGTTGGGCGCGGTTGCACAGCGGCTGGTAAGAACGACCTGCCCCGGATGCAAACAGCCATATAAGCCCAGTGCCGAAGAGTTTGCGACCGTCTTCGGTAAATCTTTGCCCGAGGAAGAGATAAAGTTTTACAAAGGGGTCGGTTGTAACGGGTGTCGAGAAACCGGCTATCTCGGGCGAAGAGGTGTTTTTGAGATATTACCCGTTAGTCCGCAGATTCGAAAAATTATAACCGACGGCTGCAGTGACGGGCAGATAAAACAGCAGGCGATTCAGGAGGGTATGAGGACACTGACCAAAGCCGCTATTGACGAGGCGCTAAGCGGCAGCACCACCGTCGATGAGCTGCTGCGGGTTGTTGATTTGAGGGTAGATTGATGGCTGTTTATACCTACGTGGCAAAAGACGCCAGAGGCGGAACCGTTTCCGGGACATATACGGACGTGGACAACACCTCTGCGCTGCGCGACGAGCTGGACAAGATGGGATACGCCCTTGTCAGGGCAAGACGCGCCAGGCAAGGCAAAAAAGGCCTTCTCAAAAAAGGAAAGATAAAACAATCGGAAGTCGCCACGTTCGCATACAAGTTTGCGGGGATGTATTCGGCGGGACTCCCGATTCTAAGGTGTCTGGAAACCCTCGAACAGCAGGCGGACAAGCCCGCGATGAGAAGTGTAATCGCAGACGTCCGGGACAACGTAGGGACCGGTATGAGCTTGAAGGTGGCGTTCGCAAGACATAAAGAGGTGTTTTCGGATTTTTTCCTCGGGATGGTGGAAGCCGGCGAGGTGGGCGGCAAACTCGATGAGACACTCGCGATGAGCGCGGCTTACCTCGAAAAGCAGGCGGCGCTGAAACAAAGGGTAAAATCGGCCTTTGCGTACCCGGTTCTCGTTACGATTATGTGCCTGGTGACAATCACCATACTGCTCACCTTCGTTATTCCAGTTTTCGAGAAGCTGTATGCTCAGGTTCATGCACCAATGCCGGGCCCGACGCTTGCTCTTATTGCGGCCAGCACATTGCTGAGACACTGGTGGTGGGCGATTATTATTGTTGCGGGAGGATCGACACTGACCATACGCAGGTTGATACGAAACCCGCGGGTCAGGAAGAGATGGGATGTTTTTAAGCTTAATATGCCGGTCTTCGGCAAGCTTAACCGGATGCTGGTCGTGGCAAATTTTACCAGGACGTTCGCGATGCTGGCTTCGGTGGGGGTCTCAATGATAAAGTCGCTGGATATGGCGTGCGTAGTCGCCCGCAACCACAGGGTCAGCGAAATAACCACAGAACTGCAAAAAACGATACAGGCGGGCGCTTCGCTGGCCGAGTCATTAAAAAAATACGATATTTTCCCGCCCGTTATAGTTCAGATGGCGTCCTCCGGAGAAGAGGTAGGTATGCTGCCTGAGATGCTCAATAAAGGGACGGAGCTTTTAGACAAGGACATAGAGCGGGTAATAAGCTCTTTGCTCGTGAAACTTGAGCCGGCTTTGACGCTCATCATGGGTATAGTCGTTGCATTGATTCTTATGGGCGCTTATCTGCCGATGTTCGATTATATGGGACATTTGAAATAGCGGAATTTGAAGATTTTCCTGAAACGCGAAAAACAGCGGTGAGGTCCCATAACCGACCTGTATTTAAAGGCCGACGGCTTGTAAGTTGTTTTTAATAAATTTATTTTATATGGTTTTTTTTAGTAAAGAGGGTTGTATTTTATGTCGAGGAAGAGTTTGTTAAGCCGGGTTTGTGTGCTTTACTAAATACGAAATAAAAGCGAGTTATTTAAGGAGAGAAGCAAATGCGTAACAGAAAAGGTTTGACGTTAATTGAGCTGTTGATTGTGGTCATAATCCTCGGCGCTCTGGCGGCCATTGCGATTCCGAGAATTACCACAAGCTCGACCACGGCCAAGCAGAATGCGTGCAACACCAATGTTGACACGCTCAACACGGCCATCGAGATGTATCACATAGACAATAGTGGTTACCCGTCGGCCCTGACGGACGTTACCGGTGACCCGAACTATTTTCCGGACGGCGCACCGACGTGCCCTGTAACCGGAAATGCGTACACCAGTGATTACAGCACAACCACCCATCGCGTCGTTCACAGTCATTAAGCTGTCGGCCGGGTACGTTTGTCTCCGGCGGATTTAGAGAAAATATATTACGGGATGGCTGTCGGCAGGGAGCAGCCATCCCGTTTCTTTTGTATGGGCGGACGGACGTTATGGCTGCGAGAAGAGCGGGATTCAACTTAATTGAGGCAATTATCATTGTTGCGATTCTGGGGGCTTTGGCATTTATCGCGGTCCCCCGGCTGGATTTAGCCGCCCTGTACCGTAAGCAGGCAGAAACAACAGCCAAAAAGATGTCTACTGACCTTCGCCGAACGCGCATGCTGGCGATTACCAACGCCGCGACCAACTCAACCGGCTATACCCTTAGAATAACCGGCTCAGCGTATCAAATCATCGACGACTCCAACACCGTGACTGTGGATACGCAGACAATCGATTCGCACACAAGCTGCGGCGGCGGGACAGAATTTCGCTTCGGACCCCTGGGGAACCTTCGAACCGGAAGCAGTCCACTTACCGTCTCCGCTGAGGGCAGAACATATACAATCACGGTCATTTCCGCCACGGGCATCGTTGAATGCACGGGAGGTTAAGCGGATGCGATTTATTAGTGCCATATATGGCAGCAGAAAACTGGAGTCATCTCGACGATACAGGGGGCTTAGTATCCTGGAAGTTGCCATTGCATCGGTTTTGCTGGTTGTGGCGATGGTTCCCATACTGAAAAATTTGACACGCGCGCATCAGATAAGCGCCGAGATGGAAGAAAAAACTATATGCCTGGTTCTTGCCCAGGGCAAGCTCGATGAAATCAGGGCCCGTTCAATTTACAGCTTCGGCTCGGCCGGTTCCTTTACAGCGACTAACGTGGATTTAGGCAATTCGTATCGTTGTAATATAACGGATGCCGCCGCTGACACAAATTTGAAGCAGATAACCGTGTCCGTCGGCTTCGACGACAACGGCAACGGCACACTTTCCTCCGGTGAGGTGGAGGTCACACTCACTACCTACATTGCAAGAAGATGGTTATAGGACTTGTCCTGAAAACACCAAAATTCTTTCCTTCATTTCTTTAAGCGTCTTATAAAAATCCTGTTTTTCTAAAAGAGCTTCGTATTTTTGCCTCTTTTTTTCTGGGTGTCTTTAACGTCCGGCAATCAATCTTGCAGCGAACGCGGCCCGCGTTTTATGCCGAAAAAACTAAAAGCAAGTGAACCATTATGCGCAGAAATGGAACGAAAATTAAGGTCTGTCTGTATCGAGGAGTAACTCTTATGGAGCTGGTCATAGCTATGGTTATGATTGGCATCATATTCGCAGCGATTCTGCCGCAGTTTGCCCTTATCCGCAACAGTTGGGATGTAAAGCAGGGCACTGCCGAGGCGCTTCAGAACGGCAGGGTGCTGATGGACCATATCAGCCGTAATCTTTCGAAGGCCGTGCGGATAGCCGATGTCAGCGAATCGGACGATGCAGACGGCTACATTGAGTTCGAGGACAACGACGCAAATATTATGCGATACGACATTTCCGCAAATAATTACGTTGAATTCGGTGCCGTCGGCAATCTCGCGGATTTGGCCGGACCGGTCAGCTCTCTTACATTTACCTGCTACGATGCCTGCGATTTGGATACTGCTTTATCTCCTGTTACCGATACGAACGATATCCGGGTCATAAAGGTTGTCGCTGTCTTTGTAAATTCGGGTTCTCTCGGCCGGAACGAGACGTTTACCACGTGGGTTTACCTGCGTGCCAACTCTCAAAGCGAGGAATGCTGGTCGGACGAGGATATCGGTGATGTTGCTTCTGCCGGGAAT
The DNA here is from genome assembly GCA_964536225.1 of uncultured Pirellulales bacterium. Lineage (GTDB taxonomy): Bacteria > Planctomycetota > Phycisphaerae > Sedimentisphaerales > Anaerobacaceae > Fen-1362. The sequence continues at coordinate 46,520 of CAZHVR010000010.1, read as the reverse complement.
GCGACTTTTGCAGATTGCGACTGGACGGTTATCGGTTCCGGCTATGACATCTGGAATAGTACTGATGAGTTTCACTATGTTTATCGAGCACTGGCCGGCGACGGGCAAATTGTGGCCCGTGTGGTGAGTATGACTAATACCGACCAATGGGCCAAAGCAGGTGTGATGATTCGTGAGACACTCACCGGCGGGTCGAAGCACGCAATGATGGTTGTTACACCCGGCAACGGCACCGCCTTTCAGCGCCGCACGACCACAGACGGCAGCAGCACCCATACGGCCGGCAGCAGCGTAGTTGCCCCGTATTGGGTTAAGCTTGTACGAATCGGAGATACTTTTTACGGCTACGAGTCGCCGGACGGCGCCGACTGGACCCTGGTAGATAGCGATACAATCACAATGGCAACCGATGTTTACATCGGCTTGTGTGTCACCAGCCATAATGACGGCGACCTGTGCACTGCCGAATTCGATAACGTCAGTTTCCTGACTTACGAGGGTTTCACCGAGGCAAAGGTCAGCACCGACGATACGTCTATAACCATTCCGACGCCGGGCAGCGCCGGTTCAGTTTCGATACTTGGTTCGTGGGTGGAAGGAACAAGCCATACACAAGAAGCCGGAAGCAATCGTGCCCTGGTGTTTATCGCACACGTCGAGGAAAGCGGGAGTATCGATCTTAGCTCGGTAACCTATGGCGGACAGCCGATGACCAAAGCCATTGATGAAATCGTCGGCTCTTCCTACCGGGCATACGTTGCGGCCTTTATTCTCGATGAGGCAGGAATCGCAGCCGCAACCAGTGACACGTTTGTTCCTGCCTGGAGCACTACGCCTGACAATGTATCTTACGGAAGTGTGTTCCTTGATAATGTTAATCAGGCAGACCTTGTCGGGGCAAGCGACAGCGCCGGGACGGCGAGCAGCACGCCAAACCCTATAACTACCAGTGCTCTTTCCACGAATGACGGGGATATGGTAATTGTGGCCGCAACTTGTGGTAATACAAGCAACTATACTGTCAACAACGGCTTTACAGAAGCTGTCGAGCTTGATATGGCTTCATCAACAGGCGTGGAAGGATATAAACTTGCCACAGGCGCAGATGAGACACCGAGCGTGACGAATACTAATGTCAATCGTCAGGTAATCATCGGTTTCGTTGTAAACGGCGGAGGAGAGGTAGGAGGCATTGAGGGTGACCTGCTCATTGCTGCCGTCGCGACGGATGGCAGCACAACCATTTCGCCGCCGCTCGGTTGGACAGAGATAACCCAAGGCAGCTATAGCAGTGATGTAACATTAGGCGCCTGGTGGAAGATTGCAGAGACCTCGGAATCATCGGGTCATACATTTACTTGGTCTGGAGGCCAGCAGGCGTATGGATGGATGATGCATTTTACGGGCCAGGACCCTGCTAATCCTATCAACGCATGGTCTGCTAATGGCCAGACAAGCAGCACGCCAACCAGTCCCGCGGTAACGACAACGGCCGATGGCTGCATTATTCTTCGTCTCGGCGCATTCGATGACGGTGATATCTCAGAAGATGACCCAGGGCTATCGGACCATGCAAAAATAACGATGGACAAAACTGACGGCGGCGATATTACGTTGTTTCAGGACGGATTCGAGTCCGGGTTCACTAACTGGACCAGAAATGGCTGGGACCAGTCGTTTACAGCACACTCCGGGACATATTCGGCACATGCCGATAGATATGATAGTTACCTGATATCTGACAATATTAACACGAGTGCTTACAGCTCATTCATTCTTGAGTTCTGGTATCGGCTAAACAATACTGAGAGCGGTGACGCCTATTTGTATTTATATGACGGCAGCAACTACGATTACGATGGCGAATTTGGCACTGACGCGGAAGGTACTTGGCTGCAATATCAGGAGACAATCACCGATTCACAATACCTCAAATCTAACTTCCGAGTTAGATTTGAGGCCTCCATGAACAACAATGGCGAGGATATCTGGATAGATGACGTAACAGTGACCGCCGTGGGTAATGGCGCAGTTTCAGGTGGGGCGGGATACATCAGGCAGGCGACCGCGGGCGACAGCGGCACGTCGAACTTTTCGCTTACCGCGTCAAATGAGGCGCAAATGATTACTATTGCAATCGCACCGGACGGAGATGTTTGTTGTGACGGGCAGCTGCGACCATAAAGAGCGAATAATATGGGAACGAAGGTGAAAAATAACGGTTCGGTGCTTCTCGTGATTATCTTTGCAATCGCGTTGATGGCAATGATTACGGTCGGGATTCTGCAAATGAGCACGGAGGAGCTGATGCTGATGCAGAACCAGCTTTACGCCGCCCAGGCATTTGAGACGGCCGAGGCCGGATTAAACGACGCCTTCTCGCAGATTCGGGCGGATTCGGGTTGGACGACCGGATTTACGGATAAATCATTTAACGGAGGCACGTACGACGTGAATGTTACGGGAACACTGCCCAGCCGGGCGATTACTTCCGAGGGCACTACCTCGCAGGGATATGTGGCCCGGCTTGAAGCAGACGTTACGGTGGGCTCGAGCTCCCCTTATGTGATAAGAATCGATAATTTGAGGATAAACGAATGAGGACCGGCGACAAAACAGCAGTAGGCATAGATATTTCGCAGGACCGCATCAGCATCGTGCTGCTCAAACAAGGCAGCAACGGCATAGATCTGGTCAAGGCGGCTGTTGCCGCCATGCCCGACGGTGCAGTCAAAGACGGCAATATCGCAGAGCCCGACCTGCTTTCCAAGGCGATAAGAGAATTGAAGCACCGCAGCGGGATACGGGCGAAGCGTGCGGCAGTATCATTATTTGCCAGGCCGGCTGTTGTGCAGATTATAGATATGCCCAGGCAGGTGCCGTCCAACATAAGGCAGTTTGTGAACAGTGAGATAAAAAACTGTGTCGTGCTGCCGGGCAGGGACATCACAGTTGATTTTTGCGGAATCGGCTCAGCAAGGCGGACCGCTGACAGGAAAGTGCTGGCGGTCGCCGCCGAGAGCGCAAAAATGGTCGAGCTTGTTCAAACCTGCGGCAGGGCAGGATTCATGGTGGAACTGATTGAACCGGACCTGCTTGCATATCTGCGGGCTGTTTACGGCCAGAAGATTACCGGCAAAACCGGCTTCAACGTCCTTGTGGCGATATTGCAGACGACGACACTGACTTTGTGCGTGATGCGAAACGGCATAGTAGATTTTGTTCGGACAAAGGACCTAGCCAAAGTAACAGATAGTCCAGAAGATTTAGGTCATCGGCTGGCTGACGAATTGTCGGAAATAATCAGGTTTTACGACGTCGAGGTCCCTGAAAATACGGGCAAATGGGATGTGACCGTTTTTGCGGACGGGACGCAGGCAACGGTTGCCCAGGAGCATATCAAATCGCGGATTAAGGCCGAACGCCTGCAAGTCAGGACAATCGAGGATGCTTATCTTGATACGCCCGTCGCCGGCTCAGCGGAAAAGACAAATGAAAAGCCGTCCCCGGTGGCTGTTGGCCTGGCAATAAATCTTTTGGTTAGACAGGGCGCCGTTGCGAGGACAAATTCACCGGACGTATTGCGGATAAATCTGCTGCCTCCTCAGATAACCCAGGCAAGAGAAGCAAAAAAAGACGTCCTTGTAACCGCCAATGCCGTGGCAGTGGTCGGGGTTATTATGCTGCTGGCCATAAACGTTTTTGCTCTGCTAATTGCGCGTGCGACCCGCGGCGCGATGGCGAAGGAGAAGCTCGTTGAAAAACAGGACACGTCGGCATTAATCGAGCAGCAAAAATTTCTCGATGGCCGGCTTGGATTTCTCACGGCCCGGCTTGACAATATAGAAAAAATCAGGGCTTCCCGGCCGGACATCGACTGGGTGAAAATATTTAATGAGATAGGCAAATCAGTGCCTGGCTCTATTCGTATAACTGCGATTGTGTGCCAGGATAGTTCGAGGATGCTGATACAGGGGCTGGCCCTGTCGAACGAGGCAGTTTATTCGTTCATCAATCTGCTCGAAAAGTCCCCCTCGATTGCTTCGGTAACCCTGCTGGAAACCCGTGAGCAGAACAGTCGGAACGGCTTAGTAACTTACCAGCTTAGCTGCAAGCTGGGAACAGGGAGTGATAAGGAAGAAAATGTCGGCTGAGAAAAACATTCAGTTCAAACTTGCCGCGGATGGATTCGGCAAACTTGCCACGAGCCGAAGACACAGGCGGGTCTTGCTGGCTGCGCTGGCGGTCATTGCCGCGGTGGGGCTTTACAGGTGGATACTCGGGCCGTACGGCAACCAGCTCTTTGCCTCTCAAAAGTATGATTTCGCGCTGGCCAGCGTATTGCGAAAGGCCGGGAACCTGAACGTTACTGTGGAGAAGAAAAGAGAAAAGCTCGATGAGCTGACGGCGCGTTCTAAGAAGCTAAGAAATGAGCTGTTTACTCCGGTCGAGGCCAGAGATTTCTTATCATCTCTGTCCGCTGTTGCCAGACAAACCGGCTGTGTAATTCAATCGGTCAGTTCGCCCACGGGACAAAGCATCAGTTCGACAGGCAGTCCGGCGAGCGGCTCAGGAATTGTCAGCAAAAAGGCAGTAGTGACTTATGACGGCGGATACGGCAGCATGGTCGCATTTATAAACGAATTGCAGACATACCAGAGAAGGGTATGGATAGATTCGGTCAGGATAGAAGCCGGAGGAAACGCCGGCAGGTTGAAATGCCAGCTAATCCTGACACTTTATTGCGTCGATAATATGGAGATGACTTCGTATGAATAAACGAATAAAAAAATTACTCGTGTATGTATTACTTGTTGTCATAACGGGTGTTTGCCAGGGCGCCGAACAGCCGGATGGTAACACTGCTGCCATTGGTAGAGGCGACCCATTTGCGGGAGGTTTCGGCTTTAGTCCGGAGCAGACAAATGTCCCGATAGTCACGGAGCCCGTCCAGTCCAAGCCAATGCTGTTCATACAGACGATTACTCTTAAATTTCTGAGCGCCTCGAATCTGAAAAACGCTTTGAATAAGATGTCATCCGAAAACGGCAGCATAGGCGTCGATGACAATACCAACTCGCTGATTATCTGCGATACAAAAGAGAACGTCGATAGAATCGTTGCTGAAGTAAGAAAGGCCGACCAGACGCCAAAACAAATAATGATTGAAGTGGTCATTATCGACGTCCAACTCAAAGACGACACGGAAATAGGTGTTGACTGGGACCTGCTGACTACCGAATTCAAGGACTTTGCTTACCGCCAGAGTTTAATCTTTCCCAACCGGCTCAGTATTGTAGCGCCTGAGGCCGATTCATTAGGCAATATTACTGCTTATTCTCCCGTGGGGCTGGGAAGCGAGCTGGCGATTATCAATGATGATATTCGTGTTGTTGTTAATCTGCTTCAGGAAAAAAGAAACGTGGATATCCTGGCCAGTCCCCGTGTAATGGTAGTCAGCGGGCAGGAAGCGCAAATCAAAACCGTCCAGGAAATCCCTTATCAGGAGATTACACAGTCCACCTCCGGCGGCGGGGGGTCCAGCGCCATAACCTCGACCCAATTCAAGGAAGTCGGCGTGACTATGGAGGTCAAAGCGACCGTCACCGATGACGGCCAGATTCTGTTGGAGGTAAAGCCCCAGCAGAGCGTCAGTACCGGCACGTCGATAGGCGGTGTTCCGGTAATAGACAGGCGTGAGGCCAGCACAAAACTGCTGATGGACGACGGCCAGGTGGTTGTAATGGGCGGTCTGCGGAGACAGGAAATCACACATACGAGGGTTAAAGTGCCTTTGCTGGGTGATATACCGCTCATTGGTCTTCTTTTTTCAGATGACCGCAAAATAGTGGAGAACTCAGAGCTTCTCGTGCTGTTGTCGCCGCATATTTACAAAGACGACCCGGTGCCGGCCGAGGCAATGGCAAGATATAACCGGATTAAGCAGCGTACGCTGATTACTATGCCCGATGACCCGAAACCGAAGAAATCTTCAGGCAAGTAGGCGGCGGGCCGGAAATTTTTTGCTAACTTTATGAGCGATTTAGGCCGATAAATATTTATAAAAATGGATTATATAAGCGGGAGATTGGGTATCCCGACAGGTCGAGATAAAATAAGGAGAAATGGTAATGTTTGGCTTGTTCAAATCAGGTAAAAAGGGAGGAAAGACGAAGATACTGCTCGTCGATGACGAGCCGGATTACGTCAGCACTATTCAGCACCACCTCGAGTGGGCGAATTATCAGGTTGTGGTTGCAAACAACGGGCGCGAAGGCATTGAGAAAGCCGCCGCCGAAAAGCCCGACCTTATTCTGCTGGATACCAGCATGCCGGTGATGAACGGCCATGAGACGCTCGAATGTATGAGCAAAGACCCGCAGTTCAAGAACATACCGGTGATTATGGTAACTGCTGCCTGCGAGGTGGATGATATTGCCACCGCCTCATCTTTCGGCGTCGTGGATTACATTGCAAAGCCGTTCGATTTCGCCGAGCTTAAACAAAAGATTGCCAACGCACTGGAAGGCAAAAAATCTCTCAGCGTGTGATGCTTTGTGTCCTCGTAAGCTTGTAATCCGCCAGGCAAACAACGTATCAGGTTATTTCTGCTGCAGCAGTTTTTGAGCGGTTTCTTCGGATTCGTGTGAGCCCGTTTTGATTGGCAGCAGAAAATGGAACGTTGTTCCTTTGCCGAATTCCGATTCCACCCAAATTCTTCCCCCGTGCTTTTCGACAATGTCTTTTGATATGGCAAGGCCCAGGCCCGTTCCGCCTGTCTTTCGGCTGCCCCCGCTGGCAAGCTGCTGGAACTGCTGGAAGAGCTTGGGCAAATCCTCCTCTTTCATTCCGCAGCCGGTATCAGCAACCGAAACACGAATCGAGTTTTCTATCCTGCGGGTTGCGATGGTGATGCTGCCTTTCTCGGTGAATTTCATAGCGTTGCTGACAAGGTTGGTGAGCACCTGTATGATTTTGTCGTTGTCGTAAATTACCTTGGGCAGGGTGTCGTCGAAGGCAAGCCGTAAATCAACGCCGTTTTTCTTTACTGCCTTGACCATCGTGTTATAAACGGTCTCAATGGCGTTGTTTATGGAATTTGTCTGCATATTGAATTTGGCCCTGCCGGACTGCAGTTTCTGGAAATCGAGGACGTCGTTTATAAGCCGGGCCAAGCGGTCTATGTTGCGCTGGGCGATTTCCAGAATCTGCTGCTGTTTTTTCTTAACCCGGCCTGCGGCGCCGTCCATAATAAGAGCGATGTCTTCCTTTATAATGGTCAAAGGCGTCCGAAGCTCATGCGAGACGGTGGAGATGAACTGCGATTTGAGGTCCATTGCCTCCTTGATTTTCCTGTCGGCTTCTACTCGCTCGGTTATGTCCCTGATGACGCCTATGGAGCCGGTCACCCTTCCTTCCGCGTCTTTGAGCACGCTTAACGATACGTCAACGTCGATTACTTCTCCGTCTTTTTTGACCATCCTTGTTTCGAGGTGGTGCTGCATTCCTTTCTGTCTTACTTCGTGCGTTCGAATTCTTTCCCACTCGCCTTTCGGATAAAACGACCGTATCGGTTTGTGGTAAAGGTCTTCTTTGGTCATCCCGAACATTTTCTCCGTAAACGAGTTCCAGGAAACAAGCCGTTCCTGTTCGTCGGCCATTGTAATCGCCACAGCGGAGTTCTCGAAAATAGTCCGGTATCTCTCCTCGGCTATCTGCAGCGCACGTTCCGCCTGCCGGCGTTCGGTTATATCCTCGTAAGTACCCAGGACTCCGACAACTTCACCGGCCGAGTTGTGCAGCGGGACCTTATTTGTTTCAACCCAGGCCTGTTTGTCGTCTGCCTGCAATTGTGATTCAATGATATGGTACTCGGGCTTGTTTGTCTCCATCACCCGCATATCGACTTGTCTGTAGTTGTCGGCTTCTTCTTTGCGCCAGCATAACTCGTAATCGGTTTTGCCGACGACTTCTTCGGGTGAGGATAAGCCGGCGTGTCTCGCGAAAATGAGGTTGCAACCCATATACACGCAGTTACGGTCCTTCCAGAACACCGCCTGCGGGATGCTTTTCATCACTAATTCGAGCATCTGCTGTGATTCGTGCAGTTTCTCTGCGGCCTTCTTTCGCTCGATGGCGTAAAGGACGGTCTTTACGAGCGAATTTTCCATTGCCGGACCTTTGACTAAATAATCGGCGGCACCGTTTTGTATCGCTTTAAGGCCGGTCTCCTCGTCCTCCAGGCCCGTGAGAACAACGATGGGTATGTTGGGATTGACTTGAGTCACCTTCTGGACTGTTTCGATGCCGGAGCTGTCCGGCAGCCCGAGGTCAAGAAGGACAATGTCATACGTCCGGCAGTGCAGATGCTCGATGGCTTCAGCCAGCGTGCCGGCCGATTCTACCGTGAATTTGGCGCAACGGGTGCTTTTGGACAGTGCCCGTTTGCCTAAGCGAATATCTATTTCATCATCATCTACTTGTAATACTCTTAACTCACCATTCATATCACGGTTCCCGTCCTCAAACGGTCAAGTCCTATAATCAACGCCTCCCACTGATATTGCCTCCATTTACGATTATTCATTTATCGGCAAATTACAGATGTGATTTCAGAAGAAAAACTCAATTTTTAACGGTGAAAGGGGGACTTTGGGATGCCTTATCATGGCCAAAGAGATTATCTGCGGCAAAAAAATCAGTGAATTCTATTTTCTTCTTGTTTAGAATCCTGTGCTATGTCCTCGGCGAGTATTGTCAGTATTGGTAACGAGCTTCTCATCGGCCACACGACCGACACAAACGCAGCGTATATTTGTCGGCGGCTGCTTGAAATCGGTATCCCCGTAGTCAGCATTTATGTTGCCGGAGATGATACTGACCAAATCGTTCGCGCACTAAAACGAGCGGCAGAGGACGCGGATATTGTCATTGCGACAGGGGGGCTGGGGCCTACCGATGACGACCTGACCAGGCAGGCGTTTGCGCAATTTTTGGGAGTTCCACTGCGGACTGATTCGGAGCTGCTTGAAAAAATCCGCCAATTTTTTACCGAAAGAAAATTGCAAATGCCTGAGAAAAATGCTGTTCAGGCCTGTGTCCCTTCAGGAGCGAATCCGCTCGACAATCCCATAGGCACCGCACCGGGTATCTTAGCTGAAAAAGAGCAAAAGCTTCTCTTTGCCTTGCCCGGCGTCCCCGTCGAAATGAAACAGATGCTCGAAAACTCGGTACTTCCTCGCCTGAAGCACAAGCAAAACGGCTGCTTTGTCGTCGCAAAAAAAGTCAGGTGTTTCGGCGAAGGCGAATCAGCGATAGCGGAAAAACTCGGTGACCTTATGAACCGTCGAAGAAATCCTCTCATAAATTCGACCGTCGATTCAGGGATAATCACTCTTCACATCATCGCTGCTGAGGCGGACAAACAGAAGGCACAGCTAATGGCGCAAACCGATTCAGACCGGCTCAAATCAATTCTTGGGGACTTCGTCTTCGGCGTCGATGATCAGACCCTTCCGGAGGTGGTGGGACAGGAACTGACCCGGCAAAAAAAGACCATAGCCGTCGCTGAGTCCTGCACAGGAGGGCTGCTGGCAAAGTTTATCACCGATATCCCCGGCGCAAGCGAATACTTTACTCACGGCTGGATAACATACAGCAATAAAGCCAAAACCGAACAACTTGGTGTTTCGTCTGAGCTGCTGCAAAAGCACGGCGCCGTCAGCGAGCAGGCCGCGACGGCTTTGGCCGTTGCCGCTATGCAAAAAGCCAGGACGGATTTCGCAATCGCGATAATTGGGATTGCCGGCCCATCAGGCGCCACCGAACAAAAACCCCTGGGGCTGGTATATATCTCCGTAAGTTCCTATAATAGCTGCCAAACCAGACGATTCTTGTTCCCGTATTCCAGAGAGCTGGTACGTTTAAGAGCGGTCCTGACAGCGCTTAATATGCTGCGGTTAAAACTCAGGAATTGACTAATCGATTATAATATGCTATAATAACCGTTGTTAGTAATCTATACATTTACAGGCGTATATGGCCAAGACAGCACGAAGACATTTGGGGGAAATTCTCTTTAAGGCAGGCCTGGTTGAAAAACAGGTCCTCATCGATGCCATTAAGACCTCGAAGGCGCAGAAAAAACGCCTCGGAGAGTATCTTGTCGAAAAAGGGCTTCTCAATGAAAAGACGCTGACAAAGGCCATAGCCAAGCAATTCGGCCTGAAATATTTCAATCTCGATTCAACCCCCATTGAACCGGAGATTATGAAGCTCATACCCGAGGACCTTATCAAGAAACACAACATTTTACCCCTCGGAGTGGAAAACGGCCGACTTAAGCTTGCTATTACGGACCCTATGGACCTCGACGCGATGGATTCGGTCAGGTTCCGCACCAACAAAGAGCTTGAGCTTTACGTCGTCAGCCCTTCAAAAGTCCGTTCATTCATCAATGATAGACTCGACCAGGTAAGCGCCGTTGAATCAGACCGGTTAAGACACAGTATCGATGCCACCGCCGCTGAGCTTGCCGAAGCGGGCCACGAGCTGCAGGCTGAAGTTCTCAGGGCGGGCCAGGTTTCAGCCGATAACGAAGGTCCGGTCATTCGCTTGGTCAATCTCATCATCGATACCGCCGTTAATATGAAGGCAAGCGATATTCATATTGAACCGATGGCTGACAGAGTTCGCATCAGGTATCGTATCGACGGTGTCTGCTTCGAAAAAGACACCATTCCCAAGAGTATGCAGGCGCCGCTTATGACGCGTCTTAAAATCCTTTCCGGTATGAACATCGCCGAAAAACGTACCCCGCAGGACGGCCGTATCAAACGCACCATAGGCAATCAGGACGTGGACTTCCGTGTTTCAGCATTACCCGGAAACCATGGCGAAAGCGTTGTTCTGCGTATTCTTCGGCCCGATGCCGTCAATATCGGTATTAAGGCACTGGGTTTTGAGCCCGAAGATTACGAGCGATTCCAGCACATTATAAGAAGGCCCAACGGCATATTCCTTGTAACGGGCCCCACGGGAAGCGGCAAAACGACAACCCTTTACGCCGCTCTACAGGAGCTTAACAAACCCGACAAGAAAATCATCACCGCCGAAGACCCCATCGAATACAGTTTCGCAGGTATGAACCAGTGCCAGGTAAGGGAGGATATCGGGCTTTCCTTCGACAGAATCCTTCGCGCGATGCTTCGTCAGGCCCCTAATATAATACTCGTTGGTGAAATTCGTGACGGTATCGTTGCTGACGTCGCTATCCAGGCCGCCCTTACGGGTCACCTTGTCTTCAGCACTCTCCATACCAACGATGCTCCAAGCGCCATAACACGATTAGTAGATATGGGCGTTAAACCCTTCCTTGTCGCAAGCTCTATTCAGGCCATTATGGCGCAGCGGCTCATCCGCGTAATATGTAAAAACTGCAAAACCGTTGACCGAGACCCGGACCCCCATCATCTCCGGCTGCTCAATATCACGCCCGAAGACCTCAAAAAACAACCTATCTATAAAGGCGCAGGATGCAGCCAGTGTCAGGGTATCGGCTATAAAGGACGAATCGCAATATTTGAAATGGCTGAGCTTAATAACGAGGTAAGGGAGTTGGCGTTTTCGAAAGCCCCTACAAGTGAAATACGCAAGGCCTGCATCGCCGGCGGAATGAAAACCCTTATGGAAGACGGTAAAATCAAGATTTTTAAGGGAGTAACAACACCTGAAGAAGTGGCCGGTGTCGCTCAGACCGAGGGTGTGGTACTTTGATTTTTATCTATTTTTCAGGAATAATTAAATGGCAACAGTCAATATAGACCGCCTCTTACAGGCCTGTCTCACTATGGGTGGTTCTGATATTCACCTGACAGTCGGCAGACCCCCTGTTCTTAGAATCGACGGCCGACTGCGCTCGCTCGAAACAAAGGTTCTTGAACCGGATGATACCTTCGCCCTGATGAAGAGCATCACGCCCGAACGAAACCAGCAGGAGCTTCAGGAAGAGGGCGGCACGGATTTCGGCTTCGCTTATGGCGAGGCCTGCCGGTTCCGCGTTTCGGTCTTCAAGCAAAAAGGTAACGTCGCCGTCGTTTTGCGCCTTATCCCGTCCAAGATACTGACATTTGATGAAATAGGGTTGCCTAAAATCTGCTCTGCTTTGTGTCGCAGGCCGAGAGGAATGTTTCTCGTAACGGGTCCCACGGGCAGCGGAAAAACAACGACGCTGGCAACAATGATAGATTATATCAATGAAAACCTCGATAGACACATTGTTACTGTTGAAGACCCGATAGAATACTATCATAACCATAAGAAGTCGATTATTAACCAGCGGGAAGTGGGCGTTGATGTTCCAAGCTTTTCAGAGGCCCTTAGACGTGTGTTAAGAATGGACCCCGATGTGATTCTCGTCGGTGAGCTGCGAGACCTTGATACTATAGAGGCGGCCGTGCGTGCTGCTGAAACAGGACACCTGGTATTCAGCACAATTCATACGACAAGTGCCTCGGGAACGGTTACGAGAATAATAGACGTATTTCCAGTTGACCAGCAGGAGCAAATCCGCGTTCAGCTAAGCGCCAATCTTATAGCTGTTCTCAGCCAGGCGCTTTGTCCTTTGGCCACCGGTAAGGGCCGAATCGCCGCATACGAATTTATGGTCGTAACACCAGCTATTGCCAACCTTATACGAGAAAACAAGACCTTCCGTATCGATTCGAGCATACAAACGGGCAGAAAACTCGGTATGCAGCTTCTTGACGACCACTTATGGCAGTTGTATGAGACGGGCAAGATTACAATGACTGAAATGCTGGATAAAGCCCGTCAGCCGGCTGCTCTTCATGATAAGGCAATGACCCGCCTGAAAGGCCTGAAACCGCATGAAAGACCTAAAGCCGAAGGGGAAGATGATTTCGGGCCTATCCTTCGGACTTAGAACCATCATTTGTGTGAATAATTGAAATTTCCCTTCGGAAATAATGCGCAAAAAGGGTATCGCTAATAGTCCTGTCAACCGTATGTCTAATTGCTAATTCCTTGACAGGACGCATATTAAGGCGGTATAATGTAAAATGTAAGATTGGCTTATTTTAAAGGAATGGTATTATGAGTAAGTTACCACCAATCGAGCAATTGAGGGGCAGACCCATCGGGAGGGTTCTTATAAAGATGGGACTTTTGACTCGCGAGAAGGTTCACCAGTGTCTCGAAACCCAAAAACATCGACAAATGAAGGAACATAAGAATATTCCTATAGGGAAAATTTTCGTCGAACTGGGTTACGTGGATGAAAAACAGTTGAACATAGCCCTTGCGGCACAGCGGGGGATGGAATCGATAAATCTCAGTGATATAAACGTTCCTCCGAATGTACTTGAGAAGGTAGCGGGGCAAATGGCAAAAACATACCGCGTGGTACCTATCGAATTTAAACAGGAAGGCAATGAGCTGGTTGTGGCCGTTGACAAAGCGGATAGTTTTCGGGCAACCGACGATTTGAGCACTCTGCTGGGTATGAAGGTTACGGCCAAAATAACCGAGCCGGAGGCCATCGACGAGGCCTTGAATAAATACTACCAGCAACGTGATGAAAACGAGGGTATAACCGAACTAATAAGCGAAATTCAGGAAGACGGTTTTTTAGCCGACTTCGAGGGGCGAAACCAGAGCATTGATCTCGATGAGCTAAAGGAGCTTTCGGAATCAAACCCTGTCAAAAAGCTTCTCAATCTCGTGCTTATGCAGGCCATACGCGACAAGGCGTCCGACATCCACTTTGAGCCGTTTGAAAACGAATACAAGATGCGTTATCGAATAGACGGAGTTCTCTATGAGATGGTCCCGCCGCCGAAGCACATCGCCGCGGCATTAAGCTCCCGTATCAAGGTTATGGCGAGTTTGGATATCGCCGAAAGGCGACTGCCCCAGGACGGAAGAATTTCTCTCACCGTGCAGGGCAACCCCGTTGACCTGCGTGTCAGCGTACTACCCACAATGTTCGGTGAAAGCGTGGTTTTGCGTGTGCTGGACCGGAGCCAGATGCAGCTCGACCTCGAAAAACTCGGGCTTGGAGCCGACGAAGTAAAACTTGTCAGGCAGCTTATCCATAAGCCCAACGGCATCATTATCGTTACAGGTCCCACCGGCTGCGGCAAGACCACCACGCTATACGCGGCCCTTAGCGAGCTTAACGATATCGAGACAAAAGTAATCACCACTGAAGACCCTATCGAATACGATATCGACGGTATTGTTCAGGTTCAGATGAGGCCCGACATCGGCGTGACTTTCGCGAAATGCCTTCGTTCAATTTTGCGTCAGGACCCGGATGTGGTGATGGTCGGTGAAATCCGCGACCTTGAGACGGCCGAGATTTCCGCACAGGCATCGCTTACGGGCCATATCGTTTTCACCACGCTGCATACCAATGACGCCCCCAGCTCCATCGCCCGTCTTTTAGATCTCGGTATTGAGCCGTTCCTTCTTACTGCGACGCTCGAAGGTATTGTCGCGCAGCGGCTTGTCAGAAGGATTTGCGATGGCTGCAAGACGCCTTTCGAGCCCAGCGAGAGCCAGCTTATGGAGCTTGGCATTACGCCTGAGGAAATTAAGGGCAAGCAGTTTTATTACGGAAAAGGGTGCACCAGATGTAATAATACGGGATACAAGGGGCGGACGGGAATCTTCGAGATAATGACTTTCAATGACGAAATCCGCGAACTGATTATGAACCACGCATCCACCAATGTTCTCAGAACAGCCGCTCAGAGGGCAGGGATGACGTTGCTTCGCGAGACGGGGCTGGCTGCTATTTATGACGGCCTTACCACGATTGACGAAGTGGTCAAAGAGACAATAGCGGCGGCTGAATAATTCTATTTTCTGGAATGTGATTTTGAAAGTTGTATCGGGAAAGTGGATAAGCAAGAGGCGTTGATATGGCACTGTTCAAATATGAGGCGATTAATGTCAAAGGCGGTAACGTAACTGCCACGATAGACGCCCTGACTGAACCGGAGGCGGTCAGTAAAATCCACAATCTCGGTCTTTGCCTGACAAAAATTGCCCCGCTGAAGCCGGTCAAAAAAGAATCAACATCCGCAGCCGGTTCGTCATCGCGTCAAAAAAATATGTCTGCGAAGGTCAAGGCAAAGGTGATTACCGAATTTGCCGGCGAGCTTGCAACGTTACAGGAGGCGGGTCTGCCGATTCTGGCGTCGCTGCGTTCACTGCAGGAGCAGGAAAAATCGAGGACATTCAAAAAGGTTATCGGCGGTGTTGCCGACAACATCGAAGGCGGTTCGACATTGTCTGAGGCGATGGCCTGGTATCCGGGATGTTTCGACCGGCTTTTTGTCGGGATGGTTGCGGCCGGCGAAAGGGGGGGCGTGCTGGAGCTGATTCTGGTTCGCATTGCCGAGTTTATGGAAAAGGCCGGACGGCTGAAATCCAGGGTCAAGAGCGCTATGATTTATCCATCGGTGGTCCTGGGCTTTGCGTTCGGCGTAACGCTTTTCCTTATGATGTTTGTCATTCCGCGAATTGAATCCGTCCTTGGAGAACTGACCGGCGGGCAGCTTCATCCCCTCAGCCGAATAGTATTCGGCATCGCGTCCTGGGTGGCTAATGACTTCGGCTGGCTGGTCTTAATCGGAATACCCGTTGGCTTGATTATTTTTACCCGAATCGTTCGACGGTTTCAGACGGGCAGGGTGGTTCTGGACAGTATCATTCTGAAGATGCCGGTCTTCGGTGAATTAATCCGGCGGGTCAGCATAGCCAGGTGGACAAGGACACTTGGAACATTGCTGGGCGCGGGCGTTCCTATTCTTGACGCTATTGCCGTGACCAGCAGGGCGACAGGCCAGGAAATATACGCGAGAATGCTGCTGCGGGTGGCGGAATCCATCAGGCAGGGAGATACGTTTTCCGGCCCGGTGCGGCAGTCAAAGCTTGTGCCGGCTTCCGCGGTCAAGATGATTTCCGTCGGCGAGCAAAGCGGGGAACTGGACAGGATGCTGCTTAAAATTGCGGACAAATTCGACGAGCGGGTGGACATACAGGTAGCAGCGCTTGTGTCGCTAATGGAGCCGCTTGTGATTATTTTACTGGGAATAATAGTGCTGTTTATTGTGCTGGCTGTATTTCTGGCGATTTTGCCGGCGATTCAGCCAATGTAATGGAGGTAGTGTAAGATGCCGTTGTTCAAATATGAAGCGCTCGATTCTCAGGGAGTGGCGATAAAGAACGAGGTCGAGGCGTTAAGCCAGAAAGAGGCGGTCAGCAAGATACGAAATATGGGGTATTTCCCCACGAAGGTCAGTCCTGTCGGCGGCGCCAGGAAAAGCGCAGCCGCTGCCACGGCGAAACCGAAACGCAGGCGCGGCGCGGGCGGTAAAGTCAAGCTGCGGCTTATTACCCAGTTCGCAAGACAGCTTTCAACCTTACAGGACGCGGGGCTGCCCATCCTGAGGTCGCTGCGGATTCTCGAAGAGCAGCAAAAGGCCGGGACGTTCAAGCGTGTTCTCGGTTACGTTGCCGACGATATCGAGGGCGGCGCTACGCTATCGGAGGCGATGAGCAGGTTTCCCAAATGTTTTGACCGTCTGATGGTCGGAATGGTCGCAGCAGGCGAGACGGGCGGTGTGCTCGATTTGATTCTGTCGCGTGTGGCCGACTTTATGGAAAAGGCGCAAAAGCTCAAAGCCCGCGTCAAGGGTGCTATGATTTACCCGATGGTCGTGTTAGGCGCGGCTTTTGCCATTTTGTTATTACTGATGACGTTCGTTATTCCGAGGTTCGAGAGCGTACTGAACGATATGATTGAGGGCGAGTTGCCCATACTGACACAGTATGTGCTCGGCATCGCCCAGTGGATTGCCAAGGACTACGGCTGGGCCGTTCTGATGGCGGTACCGTTCGGTTTTGTCTTTCTGACCCGGCTTATCAGGCAGTTCAAAATAGGCAGATACATTCTCGACTGCATCAAACTGAGATTGCCAGTCATAGGCCAGCTTACCCGGAAAGTCGCCGTTACCCGCTGGACAAGAACATTAGGCACGCTTATCGGGGCAGGCGTTCCGATTCTCGACGCCATTAACGTAACCAGCGAAACCGCAGGTAACGAGGTCTTTGCCAAGATGCTCGTAAACGTTCAGAGCTCAATCAGGCAGGGCGATACCTTCGCAGGGCCCTTAAAGCAGTCCAAGACCGTTGACCTGATAGTAACGAATATGATTGCCGTCGGCGAGGAAACAGGAGACCTCGACAAGATGCTTCTTAAAATCGCCGACAACTACGACGAACAGGTTGATGTTCTCGTTGCCTCGCTGATGCACCTGCTCGAGCCGGTGATGATTCTAACGCTAGGCATAATCGTTCTTACCATAGTGCTGTCGGTGTTTTTACCGATGATTAAGATTATCTCAGGTCTGTCAATGTAAAGGGGGACACTAAATAATTGCAAGGAGCAGAAAAGTGAAAACGAATCGTGAAAAATCGGAAATAAAAACGGGCTTTACAATAATTGAGCTGCTGACCGTGATGAGCATCATTATTCTGCTAATCAGCTTATTGGTGCCGGCCCTCAATCGCGTCAGGCGTTACGCCCAGCTTGTAAAGCAAAACGCACAGTTCCACGCCATCGGTATTGCGCTTGATTTGTTCAACGCCGAAGAGCAGGGCTATCCGCCTTCGGGCGCTGACGACCCGACAGGGAAGCCATATTGCGGCGCGATGAAATTAGCCGAGGCAATGTTAGGTCAGGACCTCGCGGGTTTTAATCCAGATTCGCAGTTCCTGCGGGACGGTACATTGCCGGGGGCTGCGGCACCATACGATGACCTGTATCCTCCCAAGCCCGCTCTTCCCCTACCTCAATGGTACATTGACAACATAAAATCCAGAAAGATGTATCTCCAGCTTGAAAACGCCAATGCCTACCGCCTGACTGACATATATACAGCAACGCAAAGAAACGGAACAAATTATAGTGATAGTAGTTTGGGGGTAAACGATGCTAATATGGTCCTTTGCGACATTTATGTCCGGACAATGGCAACAGGCAAAAAGACCGGTATGCCCATTCTCTATTACAAAGCGGATACCTCAAAGACCGAGCACAACGCAGCATCGGTCACAGATTGTACTGTAGCTAACGGAAATATATACAATCGGTGTGATAATCAGGAGCTTGTTGATATTCAGCTCCCATGGGTTACGTCTGGAGCACCTCGTCATCCAATGGCGACAAACGGCGGGACGACTATTCTCGGTGCTTCCACTGACCAGGATATTTTCTACGATGAAACGCAGGACAAAAAAATTAGCCCACCGGCCAGACCTTACCGGGCGGACTCTTATATTCTTATGTCTGCCGGGTTCGATAACGAGTACGGGACAAGCGATGATATTTTCAATTTCGGACAATAGAACAGGAGCATAATGAAGACACGGATTAGCACGGTTTTTTAGACACAGATTTACACGGATTAACACTGTTTTTAATTTTTACTTTGTCTTCTCTGTGACCTCTGTGTGCTCTGTGGCTTTTAGTGAAAGGACAGTTGTGATGAATAACCGTAAGGCGTTTACATTAATTGAAATGCTGATAGTTCTTGCCATTATTGCACTATTGGTGGGAATACTGCTGCCTTCGATTACGATGGTTCGCAAACAGGCCAAGGAGACCGCACAAAAGGCGCAGTTCGCGGCGATAGATATGGCCCTCGACGCTTTCAAGCAGGATTACGGTGACTATCCTCCTTCAAAGTCGAATGTTTATTCTTTTAATTATTGTGGCACTCAGCAGCTTACCGAGGCGCTGCTCGGTATGGACCTTCGCGGCTTTAATCCGGATTCGGTCTTTCGCTGGGATGGTTTAGATGCAGGATTAACCAGGGATTTATATGGTAATGCCACTTTGCCTGAGAGAAGGGGGCCTTATCTTGAAGCTGCCAAAACAGGCGTTTTCCATCTCAATATAAGAAACGCAGGCGCCAGTGACGGTCTTTACGACCCGGCCAACATTCCTTTCTTCGACTCTTTTTTTAAGCGTGCTATGCCGAACTACGTTATCTGCGACGTCTTCAGCGTCAAAAAGATATCCCTCGTGACAGCGGTTCCAACCGGCGGCAGCGCTGTAACCACCAAATGGGCGGGAACCCCCATTCTTTACTACAAGGCGAACACGGCGAGCACAATTTTTAGCGCCGTGAACCAGACAGGCAGTATTTACAATTATCAGGATAACGCGGGCATCGTCCAGCTCGGCAAACTGCCTGACGGCTACATTAAAGGCCCTCCCGTTATTCGAAATGAGCACAGACTTGCTGTCAATCCTGCTTCTGCTACTCCCGGCTATACCCTTTACAGTCGGGAGTACGGCGTTGTTGATGCAAGGGTTCCTCCTACGCCTGCCGGCACTTATTGGCCGAACAGGCCTGATTCATACATACTGATTTCCGCGGGGGCGGACCACGAGTTCGGAACAAAAGACGATATTTTTAACTTCTAAAACCGCTCTCGGTTTCGAGGATTGATTTATGAAGTCCGGCACGTTAAAAAGCGGTTTTACGCTAATCGAGACGCTGCTGGTTGTGGCGATTATCGCTCTTCTGGTTGCGATGGTCTTCGGCCTGACCAGGCGCATCAGCGACCAGGGTAAGGAACGTCTCTGCCGGGACACGCTCGTGCTTGTTGATAACGCACTCGAACAGTTCCGCGACTTTGGGTATGAATACAAGGACAGTTATTATGATGGTCTTGTATTTCCTCTCGATTGCAATGACTATGATCTTACAAGTGTGCCTCCTCAGCCAAATCTCCAAGATACGCTCACAAATGCCATAAATCCTTCCGGCGTAGTCATTGACCCACTGAGCGTGGGGGCATACGCTGTCGAGTTTTCGGGCAGCGGGGCGATGTATTTTATACTCAGCCAGGTGCCCGATTGTAAGCAGACGCTCGATAAAATCGATAAGTCGTTACTCACAAATGAAGGCACTGATAAAATTAGAGATGTTAACGTTATCGTAACCACGGGCGTCGGCGACATAAAGTATCCTTTTACAAGAATCATAGACCCCTGGGGAAAAACGCTTCGCTATGATTACTATCCTGATTATGACGATTACACCGGTGGCGGCCCATATAAAAACTACAGGGATTCGGCCAAGCGCACGTTTCCGATAGTTACATCAGCGGGGCCGGACGGGAAATTCGATACGACCGACGACATAGTCAACAGGCAGCCGAAATGAAAACGACAGAAGACACAAGATCTAAGACGCAAGACTCGCCCTCGGCATATGAGATGCACAACCGCAGCCGGTTTACGCATTTTCGCGGTCTTACGCTTCCTGAGATAACGGTCGTTATCGCGATAGTCGCTCTGCTTGTCGGCCTGACCCTTCCCGTTGTGAATATGCTGCTCAATTCCTTCGAGTCCGAGAGCGGGGCAAAATCGATGATTAACGCGGCCCTGGCCAGTGCCCGTGCAATCGCCGCAAAAGAGCAGCGATACGCCGGCATACGTTTCCAGAAACTCTACGACCCCAACATCCCCGACCCTATCAATGCCCCGCAATATATGATTTTCATAATCCACGATCTAGGGCGTACCGAGTATGCGAGCGGTTTTCGGGCCGTTGACGGAATTAAGCCGATAAAATTACCCGATTCTATCGGTGTTGTGGATTTGCGCTATCATGATAGTTTTCCTCCCGGAGACGGAGTTGTGAATACCGAGCCAGAGATTGCCGACCCTGATATTTTTCGAGATACTACGACCTTTTCGATTGTTTTCTCGCCGTCCGGCAAATTAGTCATTCATGATGTTCGGGCGTGGAACAGGGATGGCAAAGTTACTAACAGCGGAGATGATATATTCAATACTGCTAATAATGTCATTAATGGAATCGCAATGTTTTACCAGGATGGTTACCCTGCTCTTGGATTCGAACATGAGCCAAGCCGAAACTGTTTCTATATTTATGAAACCAAGAAGTTCAAGCAGGCATACAATAACGGCGATGCCTGGAATTATTTATCCCCTTTGAGTCAGAAACCTGTTTACATTAATCCTTACACGGGAACAATCATCGGCGAATAATGACTGAAAAGACACAAGACGCAAGGCGTAAGGCACAGGACCCGGCTTCGCTTTTCGCTTCGCCGTGGCAAGCGAGCCGCGAACCACGAGCCACGAGTCCTGGATTTTCGCTGACGGAGGTTCTGCTAGCGGTGGGAACGTTAGCGGTGGGGATGCTTTTTATAGCAGGGGTGTTTCCGGTCAGTATTCATTTTACGACCATTGCCTCGGAACGCACAATTGCCGCGATTGTGGCCGACGAGGCGTTCGCGAAGATAAAACTGTATGGCGTCAATCTATCCGATTCCGACCTCAGTTATGTTTCGCAGGCCAACTACGAGGATGTCAATTTGTTACCTGTTCCTGCAAGTGAGTTTGCATATCCTTCGATCCCGACGACCGACCCTGCGTTAAGAAAATACTGGTGGTCTGCGATTTGCCGGAGAGTCAGCACAGACGAACTTCAGGTGACGGTTTTCATCAGCAGAAAGGCAGGGACTGCGACGGTATATCCCAATTTGGTTGATACCGGCAGGCCCGTTGCTGTTTTGTTGTCGGTTACAACCGGCAGCAAAAACGATGAGCTTAGCGTAACAGGGAATAAAGGCTACGTCGGAGATGGCTGTATTGTCGTTGATGACGGTACCGGGCAAATCTACCGTGTTCTTGAAAAGTATAAATCGCCAAACGATAACGTTATTAGATTGGACAAGGATTGGCAGGGAATACCATCTGCAATTTGGGTAATTCCGCCGCCTGTAGCCGGCACTCCGCCTGTTCCTAACGGCCGATATCCCTGTATCGCTGTCTATCAAAAGGTGATGAGTTTCTGATTTTGTGTATGAAATACGAAATACGAAATACGAAATACCAACGACGAGCTTTTACGCTTATCGAGCTTATCGTCGCTATCGGGCTGTTATCGATAGTTCTTGTGTTCTCCGGCGTGGTTTTTCAGCGAAGTATCGGCTCATACCGCACGGCCTCGGCACAGGCCGAGATTATGCGTAAACTTCGCGTCATTACCGAGCAGTTAGACAGCGATTTCAGGGGCCTTCGCAAAGATGCCCCGATGTTTATCTGGTTTCATCTGGACCCCAACAGCTCCAACCAGCGGTTCGACCAGATTATGTTCTTTGCCGACGGCGACTTTCAGGTAACCAACGGCACAATTGCAGGAAACGTCGCGAGAATTTACTATGGTCAGGCACGAAGCACTGACCCACGAGACAATATTGTAAAATATCCAATTTACCTGCAACAACAACATCGTCTTCTCGCCCGACGTCAGCACATATTGACTGCCGACGATGGCATACCTGTTACTTATCGCTGGCCGGACCAGCTCAATTTCGTTAATAGTTTCGACCAAAATGACGCTGTTGCTTCCTATCTTTTTAAAAACGATACTTTTGAGTACGACTGGCTTGCTTTATCTCAGTGGCAGGCCCTGGCGATTCAGCCGGCTAATGTTGATAAAATAGTTGATGTTTGTTTCAACTCCCCGCCGGTTATCAAATTCGATGACCCTAATACCCTGCATAATCTTATGACCGAGGGTGTGGCAAGTCTTTCCATACAGTGGAGCTATCCGTTCAGTATCGCAGGGAAAACATTCGTTTACTGGTGGCCGAGCATTGACCCGGACGGCAACGGCGATTTTACTGATTCTGATTTTAGCTCATCATATATGAATTTAGACGCGTTTGGTTTTTATTTTAATGCCTCTGCACCTTCGGCCCCTTTGAGCTCTACATGGTTATCATATCAAGGAGCCAAGGGCTTTTATTATCCGAATCCGCTTAATCCTGCGGATAAACCTTCGTATCCGCAGGCGCTGAAGTTCACTTTCACGCTTTATGATTCAAAGGGAGTTTTCAAGGATGGCCAGACGTTTACACATATCGTTTATCTGGGCGACTAAAATGGACACAAGACACAATATCCGATGCGAAATACGCAGTACGCAATACGCACGACAAAGTAGCGGTTCCGCCATCATTCTGGCGGTGGTTTTGACTTCGCTTTTGGCTATCGTGGGTGCAATCTTCCTTCTGTCGTCCCGTGTCGATTCCATCGCTACCTCTGCCATAGCGGATAACGAGGACCTCAACCTGGCAGTCGATACCGTCATCTCGCAAATATCCGAAGTCCTTGCCGACGACGTGCCCCAGGTTGATGCTAATGGCGCCTATATTCAGGAATATTACGATTATCCTGACCCCTGCTTTAATCCATGGCTGGCCTGTCTTGAACCCTATCTCGATACGAAAGGAACGGCCTCAGTTGCAGATGACACATATAACTGGCAGCAAGTGAGCGATATATATGGCAACCTTTATCCTGCATCGCAAAATATGTATGCAGGAGTCATCCCCGACTACAATGATAATTTCCGTGTTTACACGGCTGCCGATGCGGATGGTGACGGCGTCGGCGATTCGATATGGGTGCCGGTTCTCGGCAAAACCAGCAGTAAAGGCAAAACCGTTTATGCGGCTGTTCGCATCGTTGATAACTCCGCTATGCTTAACGTCAACACCGGCTACAAATTCGACCCCTGTACTGCGGACGGCTCAAGCCAGATGCAAATTAACCTTGCAGGATTATCTGACCGTGGCAGTACTACAAATCCACTGGGTAAATTGCGTGATTATCGCTGTGGCTTAGCGGATGCCAACTACTATGAACAAAACGTTATTTGGCAGTACGGCAATCCTGTTGGCGCTTATACTCCATTCGATGTTTCAGACGAGTTAAAGTTTCGCAATCGATACCTTTTGTTAGGTTATAACAACCCATTTAGAACCAGAGTAGGTAATCTCTGGGACTATGCTTTTAATGTCGGCCTTCAAGTGCCGGTTACAAGCATCAGTGACCCTTGTGACTGGTTTTGGCGGACCAACAATCTGTCATCTAACCCGAAGGTTTATGACTATCGCCATATTGCTACGACTCAAAACCTCGACAGGATTATCGCACCCGACGGCGAAAGGATGCTGAACATAAACAGGGATTCCCTGCTTGACCCCAGCAGTACCCGCGACAGAATAGCGGCGGCCCTTGTCGCCGGCGGGGTGCCGGCTGCGGATGCCGATGCCAACGCTGCGCAGATTACCGCTAATCTCATCGACTATGTTGACGGCCCCGACTATGTGATTTCCGACCCGGGATATGACCCGCACAATGACGTTACAGTTGTTTATGATAAAGCCAATAACGAACATTTCGGTTTCGAGCGGCCGGTCATTTATATCTCTGAGATTGTTCAGAGTTTCTACAGTCCCATCGGAGACCCGAACATCTACAGCTCTTACGCAGTCGAGCTGCACAAGCCGTATCCCGAAGACCTCCCCCCGTTCTCGAACGAGCCGAATGAATGGCGGCTGCGCATAACAGGCAGCAGATTTGAGTACATTTACTTCTGGTGGACCGGCTCAAGCCAGTTTAATGTCCTGCTTAATGACGAGGTTCGAAAAGTTCCCTACGACCTTAACAGTCCTGTTACCACTATTCCGACTCCCTTCAACGGTGAAATCGGAGTTAAACAGGATGTTACACTTCAATGGACCCCGACGGCGTCCGCGACAAGCTATAACGTTTATCTCGGGACAAGCCAGCCCGAGGTTTACTTAGCCACTACTTCCGATGCGAACGTTTTCCTGGGCAACGTCTCTGCAACCACCTTTACGCCCGGCACCCTCGACCCGAATACGACCTATTATTGGCGCATCGACCCCAACGGCCCCGGTTTGGATGCGAAGGGCTTCGTCTGGTGGTTCAGGGTCAGCGAGATAAGACCCTTTTACTCGAGCATTGAATTCGTCGGAAAAGATTACATTTGGCTGCAGCGTAAAGTCCCTGCGCTGGGGCCGGACGAATATGTGACCGTTGATGCTGTTCAGTTTCCTGCGGCCGACCCTAATACCGGCTGGCTGACTGAGCCGACCGACCCGAATGTGAGATTTGCAGTTTTCTCCTATCAGCGGAACATAATGCCGAACATGCCGATGAGACGGCTTTGGGACGGTTTCCTGACCCAGGCAAACATTTCGACCCTCGGCCAGTATAATGGCTTTGTTGCAGGCACCGGCGGTATCCAGTCGCACCCGGCAAACAGGCCGTTCACAAACGTCGGTGAAATTGGCCAGGTCTTTTATGCGCCGACCTATGACTACGGCGGTAAAGGGGCCGATTTCTCAATATCACCCGATGAATCGCAGATGAGAATTAATCTGGCGGACTCCGGTTTTCAGCCGCTTTTCAACTACCTTACTCTTTTTGACCCGATTAACTATGATTACGACGCCAATGAAACCCGAATTAAGGGCAGAATCAATATCAATACCGCGCCGTGGTTTGTCCTGGCGCAATTGCCCTGGGTCTCTTATCATACACCGGGCTATGACCTCGCCCGCAAAATCGTCAATTACAGGGACAAAACCAATGGTTATGACTATCGTTTAGGCCTACCGGGCTTTAGAAATATCGGCGAGCTTATGGCCGATGCCAACAGCAGTCCTGATAACATAGGTTTCTATGCAGACCAGGCCGTTGTTCCATCTGTTTTAATGACGCCGGAAGACGGCACAGGCGATATTTTCGACAGGCGTGACGTCTTCGAGCAGCGGGACGCCATTTTCGCACGAATCAGCAATCTCGTTACTGTTCGCAGTGACGTTTTTACCGCTTATATTCTCATTCGCATCGGCAAAGACGGCCCGCTGAAAAGAGTTGTTGCCATTTTAGACCGCTCTGACGTTACCCGAACAGGCGGAAAAGTGAAGGTCATCGCCATACAGCAGGTCCCTGACCCCCGCTGATTTTGGCCGCAAAGTTATTTAAAGCAGGCATTGATACCTGACCATATTTATCCCGGTCCCAACGGATTTCATAGAAATATCTTGCATCATCAGTCATATTTTCTGAAAATATCGGGGTTTTATTGGCACAATCCTGCTTGAACACAAGCCAGGTATAATAATGGAAAGAATTGGAGAAAGGAAATGGGCATAAAGAAAACTATTCTAACAGTGTTCGTTATAACGGGGCTGCTGATATTCAATATGTCCTGCCGGCGGTGGGACAAGGCCGAATCGAAACTATCAAGCTCGTCAACACAGTCACATTTGTCTGTTGCGGGACGGCAGGTTATAAATTTCAACCGCGATTGGAAATTCGCCAAAGGCAATCACGCCGGGGCCGAATCAATGGATTACAACGACTCGACCTGGCAGAAGGTTCGTTTGCCGCACGACTGGGCGATTTCGGGACCTTTTAACCCGAAAGAAGACGGCTACGCAGGCAAGCTGCCCTGGTGGGGCGTCGGCTGGTATCGCAAGACGTTTACGCTCGATAAGGCCGATGAAGGCAAGTCCTTCGACGTTGCTCAGGGCAGGCGAGTATATTTTGATTTCGACGGCGTGATGGCCTTTCCGCAGGTCTATGTCAACGGCAAACGGGCAGGGCAGTGGGATTACGGATATATGTCGTTCAGAGTGGATGCGACGCCATACGTAAAGTTCGGACAGGACAACGTGATTGCCGTCTATGTTGACACACGCAGGCACGGCACAAGATGGTATCCCGGCGCAGGAATTTATCGAAAAGTTACAATGACCGTCTGCGAGCCGGTGCACGTCGCGCACTGGGGCACATACATTACCACTCCGGAAGTGTCCGACAAGTCCGCTGCGGTCCGCGTCCGCACTAACGTCGAAAATCATCTCGACAAGGACTCAGAAATCAGCGTATCGGTCATCCTGCTCGACCCGGACAATCGGCCGACAGCGACGGGAGGAAAAACAGTCATCGTCCCGGCGGACGGCTCACGCGAGATTGACCAGTCATTCACAGTAAAAAACCCGCAGCGATGGGACGTTACAAGCCCTAAACTTTACACCGCTCGTACAATCGTCCGCATCGATAACGAAGTCGTAGATACCGATACGACTGCTTTCGGTATTCGCTCGTTCGAGTTTACAGCCGATGACGGATTTCATCTTAACGGGCGACGCGTGCAGCTTCACGGCGTGTGTCTGCACCACGACCAGGGGCCTCTCGGCGCCGCTTTTTACACACGCGCGATGGAACGGCAGCTTGAGATTATGCGTGATATGGGAGTCAATGCCATTCGCACCAGCCACAATCCTCCGGCCCCTGAGCTGCTTGAGCTGTGCGACCGGATGGGGTTCGTCGTGTGGGATGAGGCCTTCGACAAATGGGGCAAGACCGCCGACCGGATAGACGGCTCTCCGCCTCTCGAAGAATACGGCGAAAAACAGATTCGTAACTTCGTTATGCGGGACCGCAACCACCCCTGTATCGTGGTCTGGTCAATCGGTAACGAGATTAACGCCCAGCCCAGCGACCCGGAAGGAGTAACGCCTGAACGCGTTAAATTCATGAGCGATTTCGTCCGCAAATACGACCCAACCCGCCCGGTCGGTATGGCCTGCTGCTTTCCCAACCAGGTTGCACATTCAATGTTCGATGCCCTTGACCTGACCGGCTGGAACTATCAGCGCAGATACGCCAGATTCAGACAGCGCTATCCGGACAAGCCCATAATATACAGCGAATCGGCCTCTGCTCTCAGCACCCGCGGTTTCTACGAGCTGTCGCTTCGACAGAACAAAAGACAGTATTCAAAGCAATTCCAGGTCGATTCCTACGACCGCAATTCGGCACAGTGGTCCGACATTGCCGACCGTGAGTTCGAGCTGATGCAAAAGGACAAATTCGTGGCAGGCGAGTTCGTCTGGACCGGATTCGATTATCTTGGCGAGCCTACACCTTACTCGAAAGAAGCGCGAAGCTCGTATTTCGGTATCGTCGACCTTGTCGGCATTCCCAAGGACCGTTTTTATCTTTACCGCAGCTACTGGCGGCCCGATACTCTGACCGTTCATATACTGCCGCACTGGAACTGGCCGGACAGGGTCGGGCAAAACGTTCCCGTTTACGTCTATACCAACGGCGACTCGGTAGAGCTTTTCCTTAACGGTAAATCCTTAGGCCGGAAAATAAAAAATAAGGATGCTCGCCTTGTGCCTTATTACGCCATCATCGATAAATACCGCCTCTGTTTCAATGACGTCAACTACGAGCCGGGCGAGCTAAAGGCGGTTGCTTATAAAGACGGTAAAGAAATTGGCCAGGCCGTTATGCGCACCGCGGGCGAGCCGGCGAAAATCCGCCTCACCCCCGACCGGACGGAACTGAAAGCGACCGGCGACGACCTGTGCTATATTCTCGTCGAAGCGCTCGACGCAGACGGCACGCTTTGTCCCCTGGCAGAAAATATGATTCGCTTCAAAATCGATGGTCCTGCCCAAATCTTGGGAGTCGGCAACGGCAATCCGCTTTCGCTCGAACCGTTCCAGGCCGATTACAGAAAGCTTTTCTATGGCAAAGCGATGCTTATTCTGCGGACCAAAGAAGGGCAGGGACGTAAGATTCATATTACCGCCGAAAGCGACGGCCTTAAATCAGCCGATGTTACAGTGAAAAGCCGTTAGAATTGTAAATTTAAGTTTTAGAAATAATCAGCCCCGATTATGATAGTCGGGGCTTTTTACCTTTATTCGAACCGGGTTCCCCGTCCGGTTTCCCCTGCAATCACATAAGATTTAATAATCCGGATAACTTCTTATCCACGGAGGCCAAAGACTTGGATCCACCTGTCCTCCTGTATTGCCCGCTTTGGTAAACTTATTGTCTGTTCTGAAATTACGGCTCCATTTCAACGTCCATAACTCTTTTAGTCCTATTCTCCTGACGCTCGAATCCAGAAAAAGACAACTCGTAAATCCTCTGTGTCGGTTAATGCAAACTCGACCCATGTCATTGTCGCCCCATGCAGCTTCTTCATTTTCAGCGGCCGGTTGATTTTCTTCCGGCCAACCGTCGTATCTCAGGGCATCAAGGAACAACGGTATCATACTTGCTGGGCCTTTTACATTAGGGCCCTTCCAGAAATTTGCCCCTGCCGTATTTAGACACCAACCATTTATGCCGTAGCTGCCTGCTATACCATCTTCGCCCAACTGCGGCAGTCCTGCACTTGTCAGGGAAGCTGCAAGGCTTGCCTTGCTTTCAATGCCCCAGGCACCAAAGATGGTTTTTTCGCCTGTTTGATTGCCGTTCTCATCGTATATTGGTTTTCGAGCATTTGGACAAAACCATATCTTATTCAGCTTCCAGCTTTGATATCGCTTTTCTAATTGCGCTATCCACCAGAATCCCAATTGTGCATGGTCGGATGGATCGGTAGCACCGCTCCAGAAACGGCCATTGTTATCATCCGAATAAGCGGCACAGATGATGCCCCATTGCTTGAGGTTTGCACGACAAGCAATCGACCTCGCCTGCTCCTTTGCTTTAGTCAAAGCAGGTATGAGTATCGCCATCAATAATGCTATGACGGCGATTACGACCAGCAGCTCAACTAATGTAAATCCGTTTCGTTTACTCATAATAACTTTACCCACATTCGGTCTTGCAAGAGGATTATTCTACTCAGTTGGGCTCCCTATCCACAGGCGGCGAACCCCAAACACCGAGTGAAAACCATCTCATATCTTCATTGCCTTCCTGATGATTGTTTATCATATCGATGGTGCGCTTGTCCCTCCATTTATGATATTCAGTGTGGCCGTCTGCAAACGAAAAGGTTGACCCTTCACCGTGGCGGAGAGGCGGGTCATCCCACCAGGTTTGGGTTGACGTATCACTATTTTTATAGGGATAAATAGTAAAGCCGCCCATTGCACTGTCGCCTGTTCCGCCATCGTCGTAAAACACAATCCGCTCGTATGGTTTGCGAATCGTCGAGCGACCTTTAATCATCACTGCACCGTGCGCGGCTAAGTCAGTAACATTCATACTATCCACTACAGAGTACATTCGCATCAAGTCGCTTTGCCCTGTTGGACATTTGTAAACCCTGACATCTTTTGTATAACGAAACAGGGCTCCCCTCTTAATTTGTTCTTTCTTTTGCTCTATTGTCAAAACCGGGGTTCCCCAATCCTTCAGTACCCAAGGCATTTCGTTATAGTGATTACCACTTGAACTATAAGCAGCGGTTTTTGTTTCCCAATCACCGTATTCTTCAGCGTCGCCGCATACAATTTTGTCTTCGTTGTAGTCGGCATACATAAGCCAGGCAATCACCAATTCTCGAAGATGATGAAGACAAACTACCCGTTTACCCTGCTCTCTTGCACGGGTCAAAGCCGGTAACAAAATCGCCATTAACAAAGCGATTACGGCGATTACAACCAACAACTCAACTAATGTAAATCCGCGTTTACTCCCGGGTTTTTCTGTCGAAAAACAAAAACAGGAGCTACGCCGGACAAGTCCCTTGCGTTTGCTCATAATAATCCTGATTTTTCCAATTTTATGCGTATGTGTTTTATTTATTATGGCACAAGCACGCTAAAAAAAGAACGCCATTTTTTGCTTTACATCCACCATTTTTAGCGTATAATATGTGTATGAATCGGCTAAAAAGGGTGGCTTTAATGATCGAAAGCTCGCGGACGTACGGCAGGGAGCTTGTCCGCGGGATAATGAGATATTCCCGTATGCACGGGCCGTGGATGTTCCCCTGGGTTTTTTACAGACAAGACCTCTTTTATATAGCCCGCGGCAGCGAACACGCTGAGCTGGAGCATCTGCGAAAGTGGGGACCTGACGGCATAATTGCGCGTGATTCCAAAGATGTCGCCGAGCTTGAGAAATGGAGTATTCCCTTGTTCGCCGCAGTGGCGATGAATCCGCCCGAACCGCATCGCAACAACATAGAAACAGACGACAGGGCCATCGGTAAAATGGCCGCCGAACACCTCCTCGAACGCGGATTTCGTCATTTCGGGTACTGCGGCTTCGATGATATGTTCTGGTCCGTTCAGCGGGGCGAAAGCTTCAGCGCCCGCATATCTCAGGCAGGTTTCCAGACAAGTATCTACAAGCAGCCAAAGTCTCGTGAAGCCCGGACCTGGTACCGTGAGGAGGCGGTCCTCGCGGAATGGCTTAAGGGATTGCCCAAGCCAGTGGGTGTGATGACCTGCAACGACGACCGTGGTCAGCACGTTACCGAGGCCTGCGCCAACGCGAATCTCGACGTACCTTATGAAATTGCCGTTATCGGAGTCGACAACGATGACCAGGTATGTGATATTTCCAACCCGCCTTTATCCAGCGTTGAGCTGGATATCGAAAAGGCCGGGTTTCAGGCAAGCGAACTGCTGGACAGGATAATGTCAGGTGAAAAGCTGCCGCCGCAGACAGTGATTGTTAATCCGACCAGGATAGTTACAAGACAGTCAACCTATGTCATGGCGGTAGAGGACAAACTGGTAAGTCAGGCGCTGAATTTTATCCACCAGAACGCCGGACGCCTGATACAGGTTGACGACGTTGTTAAAACAATAGCTGTCTCTCGGCGGTGCCTTCACGACAGATTTATGAAGACATTGAGACGCTCCATTCACGATGAGATTAGACGCGTTCGAATCGACCTTATAAGCCGGATGCTGCTTGAGACTGATATGCCTATATCGGATATAGCGCTCGGACTCGGATACGATAATACAAATCACATCGCAAGATACTTCAGGCAAAAAATGGGTTTATCGCCGCTGGAGTACCGAAAACTTCACAGTCGAAGATAGTGATAGACGAAAAAAACAGCACAGAAATGGACTTAACGTTTTCTTAGCCCGCCGAGGCAGGGTTCGGCAGTATTATTGTAAATCTCGTTCCCTTCTTCGGCTGGGAATCCACGGCTATCGAGCCGTTGTGCCCCTCGACAACCTTCTTACATAATGCCAGTCCAAGGCCGTTGCCTGAGCAGGTAGAGCTGCTTTTCTGTTTGGTACTGAAAAATGTCTTGAATACATCCTTTATTTCCGACGGCTCTATTCCACTGCCCGTGTCGCTT
The DNA here is from genome assembly GCA_964536225.1 of uncultured Pirellulales bacterium. Lineage (GTDB taxonomy): Bacteria > Planctomycetota > Phycisphaerae > Sedimentisphaerales > Anaerobacaceae > Fen-1362. Next base: position 14,472 of record CAZHVR010000010.1, on the reverse strand, counting down.
ATTCGTATGCGGACGTCCTGGCCTTGTTCTTCCGCATCAATCGTCAGCACGCCGCCGCGAGGTATCATCGCCTCACGCGCATTCAATATCAGGTTCATCATCGCCTGCTGCAGCTGCACAAGCACGGCCCAAACCTGCAAATTTTTATTTACCTGAATCTTAACGGTTATCCCGTCTTTTTTGAAATCCCTGCAAAGGCAATCGAACACGCCTTTGACAAGCGGCAGCAGGGGGGTCCTGATTTTCTCTGTACCACCGGCGTTGGCAAGAGCCAGGATGCTTTCCATAACCCTGCCTGCCTGCCGGCAGTTCCGGGCGGTCTTGCGCAATGCCCGTTCAGCAAGTATGCGGTCATCGGGGTTCTGCAGCGACAGTTCCGCATAGTTGGTCAAAGGGGTCAGGAGGTTATTTATCTCGTGGGCTATCATCGCCATTGCGGAACCGAGATTGGCCAGTGATTCGAGCTGCAGGGCTTCTTTGGCAAGCGATTCATTCTCCCGTCGCTGCTGGGCGAGCTGCCTGTGTATTGTCTGCCGTTTTGCGATAATGCTTGTCAACGTCCAGCCCCTGCTGTAAAATTCTCTGTAAAGAGCTTGACCTGGCTACCTTGTAGCTTACAAATATTGTATCGACTCGCTGTGTGCTCTTTCTTGAGAGATTGCTTCGGCTGCGGTCCTGCGATAACCCGCGCCGCAAGTGCGGGGACCAAACTATAATGAACGAACCAAGAATACTGGAAGAACTTCTGACGCAGTTAGAAGCCAACGGCGTCACGATTCGCCGGGAGGCGCTTTCAGGCGGAGTAGGGGGGCTGTGCACCGTCAGAGGACAGCAGATTTTCTTTGTCGATACCCAGTCCGATTCGGCCGACATTGCCGCTCTTGCCGCAGAAGCCGTCTCCAAAATCGTCGATATCGAGGCCATTTACCTTAGACCCGAAATACGTCGGTTCATAGAATCTAACGCTGCTGCAAGGCAGTAAGGAGAAAATGCAATGGCCAGGAACAAAAAAGTCGCCATAATGGTTGCCGAACAATACCAGGTCCTCGAGGTCTGGTTTCCTTATTATAGATTGAAAGAAGCGGGCATCGATTGTGATTTCGTCGCCGTCGAGGCAAACAGGGACTACCCTTCGAAAGAGGGATATCCCTGTCGTTCGACCGTCGCGGTCAAAAATGCAAGGCCGGACGATTATGATTGTATGATTGTGCCGGGCGGCTTTGCTCCCGATTTTATGCGAAGAAACGATGATATGATAAAATTCGCCAACGAGATGGTAAACGCCGGCAAAATCATCGCCCCTATCTGCCACGGGGCATGGTTGTTGTGCAGCACAAAAATCTACGAGGGTAAAACAGCAACCTGCTATAGGTCGGTCCGTGACGATATCATTAACGCCGGCGCAAAATACGTCGATGAAGAGTGCGTCATTGACGGCAATCTCATAACCGCCCGTAAGCCCGATGACCTCCCGGCGTTCTGCGGGGCAGTCCTGAAGGCGCTTGGCCAATAAAACCTATCCTGTCGGAGCAATCTACTATGGCAAAGAACAAAAAAAACGACCAGCAGCACGAAAAACCTGTTATCCTTGTTGTTGACGATAATCGTGAAAACCTTGAGCTGCTCGAGGCCTATCTCGATGATTTCAACTGTAAAACAATTCCCGCCTATGACGGTCCCGAGGCGCTTGAAATCGTCAAAAAAGACAAGCCCGACCTCATCCTGCTGGACATTATGATGCCGAAAATGAGTGGCTTCGAGGTCTGCCGCAGAATCAAAAACGACACCGCAACAAGTCAAATACCCGTTATTATGGTCACCGCGCTTAACGAATTCGGTGATATGCAGCGGGCCGTCGATTGCGGCACCGACGATTTCGTCTCCAAGCCGGTCAATAAGCTCGAACTGCTCACCCGCGTCAAAACAATGCTTAAGCTAAAGCACCTATCAGACAAACTCGAACGGACGCTGACTTATCTGGCCGAAGTGGAAAAACAGGCCCAAATAAACGAGCCGAAATAGTATCGCGGCGCAAATATCGGCAGGGGGGTTACGTCCCAAAACTATAAACCGGCGGACTTGTCCGCCGTAGCCGGAACAGTCGATACAACACGCGCAAACGACACCTTCAGCGGAAAATTGCCCTCTATACGCTTCGATTTCAGAAAACCCTGCTTAACCACATACCAAAGGTGTGCCGATAAATCCCTGTGGACGGAGGAGCCAGCCATTAGTTCTTTATAGCCCAAAGGAATCGGCTTACGAGGAGGGTGATTTTCCATTAACGAACAAAAATTTTTATGGGACAATTACTACAAATTTTAGGCAGGGGGCTTGAAACCGAAACAGACGAGCTGATATGGCAATGGCTTGGCCAGTCCGCGGAGATTCTGGCTAAATCCGAACCCCATCGTGCCCGGCTGCTCGAAAAAATCGTCGAATTTTCAACTGCAAAAAATCCCGCCCGATTCCGCAAAACCCTCGACGAATACCGATGTCTTAATCCTCATTGTCACTACGGCGACCTTGCCGAGGCGGCGGCGGCCCTAAACGACAGCCGGCTTTGCGATGCCTTCGGGCTGTTAAAGGCGGTTTGCTCCCGATATCCGCGAAATGTGACTGCGCTTTACGCGCTGGGCCATTGTTGTGAACGGCTCGAACGCGAGGCGGATGCCGTTGCTTACTATCAGGACTGCCTGAAATTCAAGAATCATCTTCGTTTTCCCCGTCAGCGGCTCGCCGCCATATACTTCAAGAACGGCCAAATCGAAAAGACCATCCGCGAATATCAGCTTCTCGCCGCAGAATACCCGGATGACCTTGCTGTTTTGCTGACTCTCGGCCATTTGTATCTCGCCTCTGCACAATACAAAAACGCGGCAGATAACTTCTCAACAGCCATTCTTATTCAGCCCGATAATTTCTCGCCCGATCTTGATCCTATCGACACCCTGATTGAAGCCGGCGATTTTGACATCGCCCTTGAGCAAATCGATAACACTCTCGATATGTATCCTGACAGACCCGACCTTCTGCTCAGGCGGGCCTCCGTTTTAGCCGCTGCGGGCAACCAAGACGACGCTCTTGCCGGCTATAACCACACCGTTGCCGTATGCCCCAATTTTCTCGAAGCCAATATCAAGCTCGGCTCTCATTGTCTTCGCCTCGGTAACCCCGATACAGCCGCCCTGCAATTTACACGCGCCGCATTGATAAACGACCGCATAGTTGATTCATACCTTGGCATGGCAACCTCTCAAAAGCTCGCCGGCAACACCCCAGAAGCCCTTATATCGATTTCGCTGGCTGCCGCCGTCGAATCCAACGGCCCGCTTCTTTTAGCAGAAGCCGCCCGCCTTCATTTCCATTTGTCCGCCGATCGGAAAAATGCCGAATTGCAGTCCATCACGCATATCCTTAACACACACAATAAAATGCTTCAGTCGTCTCCCCAGAATCCTGAATTACATTACCGGCTCGGTGTTCTACTGATGAGCGCAGGCCGCTTTACCCAGGCAATCGAGCTTTTCAAAATGGCACTGGAGCTGATGCCGACCAATGCGGCCGCCCGCAACAAGCTTGTCGTCTGTCTTTACGAAAACGACGAAAAGGCATTGGCTCTCGAGAATCTTTCTCTTCCGGTCTGTCTCGATTCTGAATTGCTCAACCTTCATTACCGGGTCGCCATGCTTTACTGTGATAAAATCAAATTCGCTGCTTCACTGTTAAATCTTGAACAGTGGCTTTGCGAAACCCTCTCGGCAATAGATACAACAGCAAACATCTCATTAGTAATGCAGAATCTCGGCCTCATCGACCCGGCATCCTCAATTTGCGATAATCTCCGACAGACCGCCAGCGGCTTGCTTAATTAAGACATATCCTTAACCAGCGAGAAATTATCGTTAAAAGGACTGCTGTGCCTGTATGAAACATAACATATATTATGAGACGTTGAATGTTGTGTATTTATTAAAAAACAAAAGGCTCCTCAACTCTACGATTGTTAAGGGGCTTTTGGTATCAATCGAAGGTTTTTATCTAATCTCTCAGAGCTAAAGGCGGTCTCAATATCTCGCTGTATATAATCGCCCTGCGAAGATTGGTCGAATTGGCGAATTGCAGCGAAATATCTTTCAAATACGGGCTCGATACGTATCTCTCAGGCGAAGCAGCCAACTCGTTAGAGATGACCTCTCCGGGCATTCCTAACTGTTCGGGAACAAACGAACGAGGTCCTAAAGCCGGCAGGGTTTCTTCAATAGCCGACTTTTCAGCACTAACCGGTTTTTCTACAGTCGGCATCGGTGCAGGTGTTGTGACCTCAATCACAGGCGGTCTTCTGAATGATTCTTCATAGGGCTGAGAAATCGTCTGCTGAATCTGAGATACTTTTTCGGATACCTGTTCGGGCTTTTCCATTACCTGCTCTTTGGCCGCCGCGTACTGCTCTTTCACCATCCTTATGAAATCCGCCAGATTCTCGGGCTGACGTTGTCCGACTCTGGTTTTCTGCTGCCTTTGTGGCGGCCGGCCCTTTTTGCCCGCCTGTACCGATTTAGCTATCGCGCCAAGAAGCCAGATAACGCCTATGACGATAAAAGGAGCAACCTCCATTATCTTGTCCATCGTCTCTTTGCTGTCGGAAACAATCTTATCGAGCAAATAGCCCGTCATAAGTTACTTTTTCCCTTCCTGGCCCCCCTTGGCAATCGAATCCCTCATTGACGTATCAGCGCTGATATTTTTCATCCGGTAGTAGTCCATTATGCCGAGATTACCCTTCTGGAACGCCTCCGCTATCGCAAGCGGCACCTTCGCCTCATTCTCAACCACCAGCGCCCTCATCTCCTGCTCTCTGGCCATAGCCATAGCACGCCGTTTCTCCGCCTCGGCCTTTGCCCTGCGCATATCCGCCTCCGCCTGTGCCGTCTGAAGCTGCGCACCGACGTTCTCGCCTACGTCCACGTCCGCGATATCAATTGACAGAATCTCAAAAGCCGTTCCCGCATCAAGCCCCTTGCTCAATACTGCTTTCGATATCCTGTCGGGGTTCTCGAGGACTTGCTTATACGTTACTGAGCTGCCTATAGTCGTTACTATTCCCTCGCCGACCCTGGCGATAATCGTCTCTTCCGTAGCTCCGCCGACCAGCCGCTGTATGTTCGTCCTCACCGTCACTCTGGCCTTGGCCTTGAGCTGAATGCCATCCTGGGCGACTGCGTCCACCGTCTCTTTACCCTTCTTTGGGTCCGGGGTATCTATAACCTTGGGATTGACCGATGTCTGCACCGCGTCCAGCAGGTCTCGTCCCGCCAAATCGATTGCCGTAGCCGTCTTCAGGGTAAGGTCGATATTCGCACGGTTAGCCGCTATAAGGGCCCGCACGACGTTTGGCACCCGCCCCCCTGCCAGATAGTGGCTTTCCAAGTCACGGGTCGTTAGCTGCAGCCCCGCCTGAATCGCCGTTATTTTGCTCAGGACTATAGTCCGGCTGTCAACCTTCCGCAACCACATCCCTATCAGCTCCGCAAGCGTAACGTTCGCACGTGAAAAATACGCCTGAAGCCATAATCTTGCAAACTTAAGCACAAGAAGCGCAATCACCAGTAAAATAATACCGACAACGATAAAACCGCCCATTACAGCTATTTTACCAGCTTCACTTTGCCCGAGAATGAAATTTGCCGCATTACTCATCTTTTAGTCCTTTCCCTTAACTTTCCTGAATAACTCGCACTGTCAGTTGTGTGCTTTCAATTCGAATTACTTTGACCTTCCTGCCTTTTTCAACAAAGCCGCCTTCGGCCACGCATTCGAGCCGGCGGCCTGAAAAATCGCACATTCCCACGGGCCTCATTGTCGTAATCACCGTACCGACCGCGCCGAGCAGCCCCTTAAGTTGTTCGGTATCCGGGATTGCTTCTCCTTCTTTTCGCTGCGGCGGTGTCAGCAGTATGCGTTTACCAAATCGCGTTTTCGGAAAAATCTTATACGCCCCCACCAGCACGCTCGGTATCATCACAATCGCAACTATTATTCCTATCCACCCGGCCGCTGCGCTTCGGCTGAAAAATATCGCCACACCTCCTGAAAGGCATGCTATCGCCAACAGCATTATCAACCCGCCGCTGGGCACAAATACTTCCGCTACGATTAAGGCCGCGCACGCAAAATACAAAAATATCGCGAATACCAGCCACCAGTCCATCGAGGTTCTCCTGTTCCAGAACAACTATTCCACTGCTTTAACAACAACCCTGTTGCCGTGAATCTCAATTATCCTGACCTTAGCCCCTTTGTCAATAAACTCCCCTTCCGCCACTACGTCCACGACCGCCTCTCCGAATCTTGCCTTGCCAGCCGGCCTTAATCTCGAGGTCGTTTCTCCCGTGTCGCCCACTTTAACCTTTGTCTGCCCTGTTTGCAGCGGCGATGTCATACTAATCTCAAATTCGTCGCCCTTTTTGGCCGCGGTGGGCAAAAGAATCAATCCGCCCAAAAAACCCGCCTTAGGCAGGTATTTACCAAGCAAAAGCGCCAATATCACAAAACCCGTAAATCCGAATAACACCGACAATAATCCGTTTGTCAGCTGCTGCCAGTCAAAGGCGTTCTGGGGCCAGGGAAAGCGTCCGGGCGGGTTCTTTATAAGCATCCCGAACAAACCGAGCATTATGCACAGTATTCCAGTAAAACCAACCCAGCCAAATCCCGGTATCAGTAAAATTTCTATCAGAAGAAGCAGTACTCCCGTTACAAACAATGCAATTTCCACCCAGTTTGCCAGGCCGACAAGGTATTTACTGCCGATTAATATCGCAAAACATATTACCGCCACCAGTCCTGCCAGACCCAGTCCGGGCGTGTGAAATTCCACGTACAGCGCCAGCAACCCCACCATCAAAAGCAGCCCCATCACCACAGGTGAATTAAGCCATCGGACCATATCCTCCGACCAGCTTGTTTTCAACACCACGGGCGGGCCGCTGAACACAACACCGTCCCGTTTGGCGAGAAATTCGAGCGCCCCGTTGATGTCTTTCACTACCGCCCTTGCTATCCCGTATTCAGCCGCCTTTGAAGCTGTCAGGGTCAGCAGCTCGTCACTTTTTACGATAAGCTCTTCATCACTGATGTCGTAAACGTTGGCGTCTTTGGGCAACTGCTCCTTCTCAAAAAATTCGTATTGACCCGTCTCGATATTTTTGACCCTGTAAACCTCCGTTCCTACACTTACCATCGCCTTTAGCAGCGCCTTGGGGTAGTGGTTTGCCTCGGCCGCCCGCATAAAAGTCGCGCGCACAAACGATTCGGCCTTTTCCCGCTCTACGCCCTCCAGCTTTCCTCCCATCACAATCGGAGCACAGTCGCCAATCGTGGTGTTTTTCCGCATAATTATGTCCCGGCACGACACTGCTATCATAGCACCCGCGGATATCGCCTCGGTCGATACGTATGCCACCGTATGCGCCTTGTCCCCAACCTCTAAAATAAAATACTTCGATATGTTGTCTCCGGCCTCCAGAAGTCCGCCGTATGTTTCTATTTCATATATGAGGTATTCCGCCCCCTCATTCAGCGCAAGCTCGGTCCTTCGCCTGATTGACCGATACAGCCCGTCGTCTATCATCCCTTTGCACACGATTACGGCCGCTTTGACTGTCTCTGGTACCGGCGGCCCTGTCTGCTCTTCGGCGCTGATACACACCCCCCCTGCCGCGGCCAGCGCTAATGCAATCAGAATCTTTCTCGCTTGATTCTTCATAATTAAGATCCTTGCCTCCTGCTCGAATTAACTCAGGAATAGAACCCGGAACCAAGAGTCAATTCTACGCCAGTCCTCTTAATATTTCTATCCCTTTTTCAATCTTTTCGTTGCTGGTCGCGTAGCTTATTCTGAAATGAGTGTCTTTCTCACTGAATACATTACCCGGTATAACCAGCACATTGTTTGCAATTGCCTTCTCGACAAATTTCGTCGCATTGCCGCCCGGCGCTTTTACGAACGCGTAAAACGCCCCGCCAGGCCTTACAATCTCGAATTTGTCTTTCAGCCCTTCGTAAATCAGGTCCCGTTTCTTTCTGTATGCGTTTACGAAAGCCGTCATGTCGCAATCCATCGCCTTTATCGCCGCCTTTTGAAACGGTGTCGGTGCGCATACGAAGGTGTACTGCTGTATCATCGTCATTTTTTCTATCACATCGGCAAGCTGCCCCCCTGCCGCAACGTACCCCATTCGCCAGCCGGTCATGCCGAAGCTCTTGCTGAATCCCCGCAGCACGAGAGCTCTTTCATACGAGCTAGCGGCGCTGGCGCATTGGTAATCATAACTAAATATATTATATATTTCATCACTTAATATAATAATATTCTTTTTAGCTGTTATAGCTGTAATATCTCTAATATCTTTTTCCGCATAAACAGCTCCGGTGGGATTGCACGGCGAATTCATAATTATAAGCTTCGTTCTGTCCGTAACGGCGCCCGCAATCCTCCCAACGGGAAGTCCGAAATCCGGGTAACAATCCACAAATACACACTTTCCTCCGAGCATATTTACAAGATGCTTGTACATCACAAAATACGGGTCAGGGATTATTACCTCATCGCCCGGATTTATAAGCGACAAAACCGATAGGAGAATCCCGCCGCTCACGCCGCTGGTCACCAGAACGTTCGGTTTTTCCCAGCCGAACTCCTCCTTTAACCCCCCTGCTATTGTTTCAATCAAGGCTCCCTCCCCTGCCGTCTGCGAATATTTGTTATCCCCCCTTTCTATTGCCCTTATCGCCTCCTGTTTGACCGGCTCAGGTACGTCAAAATCCGGCTGGCCTATCGAAAAATTAACAGGGTCGGCCATTTTCTCCGCCAGCGCGAAAACCTTCCGTATCCCGCTGGAATCTATAAAATCCATCCTGTCAGCAAAAGTCTTCTTCATAATTGAGTAATAATACCCGCACAATCATATTCAGCCAAATAAAAAAAGGCCGGCATCATACCGGCCTTTTCGTTTATTGTCCGGAAACTATCTTATTTTTTCTTTGTCTCCTTACCGGCTGCAGGTGTTGCCGCCTTCGCCGCACCGGCCGCCGCTGTCGTCGCCGGCGTTCCCGCTGCAGGTGCTGCTACTGTTGCCCCTTCGGCGCCAGCTGCTGCAGCTTCCGCGGCCTCTTTTTCTTTCGCTGCCTTCTTGCCGGCGTGGCTCTTCCTGTGAGCTACCTTCGGCAGTCCCAGAACAGACCCTCCTTCTTCCCACCGCTCTTCGTCTTTCAACCGTTCTAACCGCTCCGCGCGCGTCAATACATTGCGGTGTCTTACTAATGCGTCTTTCAATCTCAACGACCTGTCAATCGACATTTAATTTTCTCCTGAACCTGTTACTCAAATTTCATTCCAAATGCGTCGTTAAACGGCGCCGCCCCGTCGGCCCTGCGGAACGTCTCATACCCCGGAGGCGCTTTGTATCCGGCCCCAAGCTCTATTATCTTCTGCCTGGCAAGGTATCCGTCGGTCCCGGGCTTATCGGGATTATCATAACCATTTTTCGTCACTAAATAATACCAGTTATTTCTCTCAATTATCTCAGTCGCAACACCTAACCTGCCAAAGTATTCCTGGACAGGCACTAATTGCTCCCGGACCTGATACATCTGTATCACTATCCGGTTTCTGCCCTGCGATGCCGCCTGCTCTGCTTCCGCTTCTTTTGCCGGGGCAAGCTGCTCTTTTACCTGCGATGACGTATGACTGGCCGGGGTCGGCTGGTTATTTCCCCCGCTGCCGGCCCGCTGGCCCAGCCGGAACACCATCAGTAACACGAGCAATGCTGCCAACAGTATCGCTATGCCGATTTGATAAGGCACCGAAAATTCTATTCGGCCGGCGTTAATCTGCACAATCCTCGGCTTGCGCACCCATCGCACCACGCCCGGCGGCACACTGTCTGTCGCGTCTTGAGATGCCTGTTGCTCTTTCTCTTCGACCGGCTCAACCCTGGGATGCAGCTGCTCGTAGTCCGTCTTTGACCTGGTCCTGGTTATCACCTCATACAACGCTTTTTTCTTCGCGTTACGCATCATCACAAGACCATCTAAATTCCATTATGCAAGTATTCATCTTTTTACACTATTGCCTTTGCCATTTCAACAACAAAATCTCAACATTTACCCCCTTTCTCCGGCCTTCCTATTTTACTTTCACCACTGTGACCTTCAAATCCTGAAAATAATCGGTCAAGCAGTGCCATACATCTGGCACTGCCCCCGGAATTTTATTGATTATTTCAATTCCCTGCCTGATTGTGGGTTTTGGTTGAGTGGTTCTCGAGCGCCCGCACCCTTTTAGGAGCCCTCCATTTTCCTCCTTATATAACCCTCCGAAGCCCTTCGGGGCCGGAGGGTTAATTTTTCTCCTCAACCCTTCGGCCCCGCATAAAGCCGTTAAGAACCTTTTGCCGGTATCAGTCGATTTGTCTGTTAAGATACTGCGGCAGACCTATCTGTTTTATCTGGTCCTGCTGCATCTCTATTTCATCGACGTGGCCATCCTCGTCTTTCAAAATATCTTCCAGTATCTCCTTAGTGGCGTTATCGCCGACATCCTGGGCAAGTTTAATCGCCGCGTTATACGCTCGTATCGCTCCCATTTCCGCCCCCAGGTCATCCTCGAACTGTTTCGGTACGTCCGAGCCGATATGAATTGCGCTGAGCTTATCGACAATGGGTATGCCTTCGAGAAACAGCATTCGTTCTATGAGTTTCTCGGCATGCTTCATTTCCGTAATGGCCCGCGTTTCAATCAGCTTGTTGAGCTTTCCGTAGCCCCAGTTTTCGACCATTTCCGCATGTACCATATACTGGTTTATAGCCGCCAGCTCATCGGCAAGAAGACCGTTGAGGGTCTTAAGTAACTGTTCGTTGCCTTTCATTTATACAATCTCCTTTCACTCAAATTGAACCCTTATCTCGTTCGGTCTATCCGACCAAAATACAACGAGATAATTATAGTAGTTATTTTTTAACTATCTACACTAAAACAGTTTTTCTCTGCCATTATAATGTCAATTTATCCCTTGATACAAATCATTGGTTCGAGTTTTGCGACTTTTTTCGAGAGTTTGGCCTGATGCGCTGCCTCGACAACTGAGCTTACGTCTTTATATGCCCCGGGTGCTTCTTCGGCCACGCCGCGATATGAGGGGCTGCGAATGATAATGCCGCGATTGGCAAGCTGCGAAACGACTTCTTTGCCCTTCCATTGGCGGGTTGCTTGGTTTCGGCTCATACTTCTTCCCGCCCCGTGGCAGGATGACCCGAATGCCAAATCGATGCTCTCGTTCGTGCCCGCCAGAATATATGAGGCGGTCCCCATCGTGCCGCCGATTAATACCGGCTGACCGAAATTCCTAATGTCAGCGGGCAGCGTCTGGTCCTGCGGGCCAAACGAGCGTGTCGCACCTTTACGGTGAACGAACAGCCGCTTTTTATGACCGTTGACGGTATGTGTTTCTTCCCTGCACGTATTATGCGAAACATCGTAAAGCAGTTTTAATTGCGCCTGCGGCAGCACTGACGCGAATGCCTCCCTGGCCAAATGAGATAAAACCTGCCGGTTGGCCAGCGCACAGTTGATGCCTGCCCTCATCGCGCCGAGATATTGCCTGCCAAGCTGTGAATCGAGCGGTGCACACGCCAATTCCCTTTCAGGCAGTTCAATTCCGAAGCTTTTCGCCGCCGGGACCATCTTTGCGAGGTAGTCGGTTCCGATTTGATGGCCCAGGCCCCGTGAGCCGCAGTGAATGCTGACGGCAACCTCCCCTTTTCTCAGACCGTATGCGTTAGCAGTGTCCTCATCGTATATCTCTACGACCTGCTGGACCTCCATATAATGATTTCCCGAGCCCAGTGTTCCCACCTGGTCCTGCTGGCGTTTTTTTGCGTGTTCTGAGACATACTCCGACTCGGCCCCCGGCGTTGCACCCCCCTGCTCGATGTGAGCCAAATCCTCTTTCGTCCCAAAACCGTGCCCAACCGCCCATTTTGCTCCGTCAACGAGGACTTCATCGAGATTTTTCACTTTAAGATGTAAAATTCCCGTGCTTCCCAGGCCTGCAGGCACCTTTCTTTCGAGAACGTCTGCCAGTTTCTGCTTTACGGCCTTTATCTCTTCTGCACCAATTCCTGTGGTCATCGTCCTTACGCCGCAGGAGATATCGAAGCCGACACCGCCTGCCGATACTACTCCCCCCTGCTCCGGGTCAAAAGCCGCGACGCCGCCTATGGGAAAACCATAGCCCCAGTGGCCATCCGGCATTACGAAGCTTGCCTTTACGATACCCGGTAAAGATGCCACGTTTATCGCTTGCTGACTGACTTTTTCATCCATTGCCAGAACCAGCCCCTCATCGCCATATATTACGGCGGGAACGTTCATCTTGCCATTCGGCTCGATGACCCATTCGTAATCGCTGCGTTTTTTCAGCCGCTTTATATCCATCCATTTCTCCGGTTGTGGCACGGGCCTCCAGCCCGTGCCCGCCTAAAGGTGAGGTCTCGCTAAAGGCGGACAGACACGGCCAAGATGGCCGTGCTGCACGTTATCACACATCAACAACGCACTGCGCAATCCAATGTTTGTTTTTATCCTGTTTCACACTCAAGCTCGTGACCGTCGCCCCTTTTACCTCCACGGCCGGCGAATGCCTCGACACATCAACCTTCTGCCCCCAGGCCAGTGCGCTTAGCCGGTTGTCTTTAATAAATACCTCGAACCTGCCGAACAGCATCCGCCGCGTCGCCATTTCATAAATCAGGGAGTTTAGCCACTCGACCAGCAGCATCTCGTCGTCTGCCGCCTCGCAGGTAATATTTACCTTCTGTTCGGGCTTAATTGCCGCCGGGTCGGTAATTACCGCGGTCAGGGCCAAAGCCGCCTGCTCGAACGCCTGCTCTCTGCCCGGACCAATCCCCCTTACGCCGACGTCGGCCTCGTGCGCAAAATGCTCCCACTTCGGCTCTACTGTATCTGCCATAACCATTCCGCCGCCTCAGTATGTCCGTCTCATCGGGGGCCGTCCGCCTTAAGACCCCAGACAATAATACATACCAGACAGGCCCGAATTTATCCAGACCGGACATTCAGGGCAGTTGCACCCTCGTTTCTCTACCGCTGATTTGCTCGGGCCTCTTGCACAATACAGCCCTTCTTTCCCGTCGCCGGGATAGCTGGGACATTTCGAGCAATTGCCGTTCATACAGATTTTATAGTTTTCCTCGTTATCTTTAGCTTCCGCCATTTATTATCTCCCCTTCGGAAAACCGGTTTCCGCTGACAAAAATCCGCGCACCAATCTTACGTCAAACGACCTCTATATCGACCTCGTTTGCCCAGGTGCCGTGCAGGTTGCATCTTTCGAAGGCACAGAGTTTGCCGTGAGCGTGGTCGAGGGTAACACGGGCCTTCATAACCGGCCAGGTCGTCTTGGCGGTGAAATCCATCCGGCAAAGATACGTCTCGCCGGCATACAACTCGATGAATTCGATATAATGCCCCGGCTCATTAGGATGGGCGATCAACTTTCCCACCTCGATGGTCACCTCGAACGGCTCGCCTTTTTTCACCTTCTTCGGGGCGGTTATAACCGGGAGGTGTTTCTTTTCGAGGTCGCTGGCGCTGTCGATATCGGTTACTGTGTTCATCCCGCAAAAAATGTCCTCAGCGCATTCGGGAGCGCTTTCTTTGGTCTTGGTCAGCATAGCAATTCTCCTTTCGTAAATACTACTTTTGCCTCGCGTTTATAAAAACTTTTCCAACAACAGGACTTGTCTTGTTTTTAACCTGCGGGCAAAAAAGAGCAAATAGGATAAATCCCTAATAGCTGTTAGAAAAATACCTATAGGACTAACCGCCAAAGAACCGAACGCCCCTCGCCAATGAACTGAAGATTTGCAAAGCCAACTGGCTGGAAGTGCGAACGCGCTATACGACTGAGGGTGAATTAAGGGTAGGCAGGTTCGACGGGGCAATTCCGATTCAGTAAGATTGACCGCCGGCAATCAAAGGTCTGTCAATTAACACAAGGACCATATTCGCGGGCCTTTTTTCTTTTTAATCTGCCTTAAAGCACGTTCGATAAAATCCCCGATACTGGCGAAATCCTCCCTGGCACGGCAGGCGTGCCGTGGCCTGACGGCAGGGCCGGCTTTCGGGTGTCTAACACCATAGTGATAGACAGGCGCGCACCATAGTGGTAGGGAGGCGCGCAGCATAAGGGTAGGGACCAAAGTGTTAGGCATTAGACACCAAAGTATTAGGCATCTCGGACCAAAGTATTGGCTATTTGCCTGTCCTGAGCCCGCCGAAGGAAACCCAAACACGGTGTGTTTGATACCCCCGAACTGTTTATCTCAGAACGAACTATTTATCGGCCCTGTTGATGATGCATCTTATCTCGTCGTTAGTATGTCGCA